>DASVUC010000282.1:0-8530 GCA_036387255.1 Tepidisphaeraceae bacterium
GATCTTCACGTGCCCGGGGATGGACGTGGTGCTGGATGGTCAGCAGATGCCGCTGGCGGATGCGTCGCTGCGCGGGATCGTGATGACGGACGTGTTTCATCACATCCCGAACGTGCGGCGGTTCCTGACGGAAGCGGCACGGTGCGTGCGCCGGGGCGGAGTGGTGGCGATGATCGAGCCCTGGTATTCGAAGTGGTCGAACCTGGTTTATCAGCGGCTGCATCACGAGCCTTTTTGCCCGGATGCGGCGGCGTGGGAGTTCGCGCCGAACGGGCCGCTGTCGAGTTCGAACCAGGCGCTCCCCTGGATCGTGTTCGTGCGCGACCGGGCGATGTTTGAGAAGGAGTTTCCGGAGTGGGAGATTGAGACGGTTTCGCCGTTCATGCCGTTCCGCTACCTGATTTCGGGCGGGGTTTCGCTTCGCGCCGTTGCGCCAGCGTTTTCTTATCCGGCGATACGGGCGGTGGAGAATGTGCTGGGACCGTCGGCGGCGATGTTCGCCCACATCGTGCTGCGGCGCCGCTAACATGAGCGATGGAATGAGTTCTGAACGAATCGCACACGAGCTGGCCCACGGGAAGTTCCTTGCCGCGCATGATGCGGAGCGAATCTGGGGGTGGCACACGCCGGCGGGGCGGATTCGGGCGGATCGTCGCGCGCAGATGGTGATCAACGGGGCGGACCTGCGTTTGGGGATGAACATCCTGGAGATCGGCTGCGGGACGGGCGTGTTCACGGAGCGGCTGGCGCGCAGCGGGGCGAAGATCACGGCAATTGATCTGTCGGCGGACCTGCTGCACTTTGCCCGTAACCGGGGGCTGGACGCGAACCAGGTGCAGTTCATCGAGGGGAGGTTTGAAGACGCGCAGTTGCCGGGCGGGTTTGATGCGGTGGTGGGGTCGTCGGTGCTGCATCACCTGGAGGTGGAGGCGGCGCTGCGGAAG
The DNA here is from genome assembly GCA_036387255.1 of Tepidisphaeraceae bacterium. Taxonomy (GTDB): domain Bacteria; phylum Planctomycetota; class Phycisphaerae; order Tepidisphaerales; family Tepidisphaeraceae; genus DASVUC01. The sequence goes on from DASVUC010000282.1 coordinate 945, forward strand.
ATTCATGCGCTGGTGCGGCCGGGCGGGGCAATGGCGTTTGCCGAGCCCAATATGCTGAACCCCCAGATTGCGATTCAGAAGAATATTCCGGCGGTGAAGCGGTGGTCCGGGGATAGTCCGGATGAGACGGCGTTTGTTCGTTTTTCACTGCGGCGGTTGCTGGAGCAGATTGGGTTTGTGGATATTCGCATTACGCCGTTCGACTGGCTGCACCCCTCGACGCCGAAGCCGGTCATCCCGCTGGTGCGTGCGATGGGGAACCTTGTTGAACGTGTGCCGGGGGTTCGGGAATTTGCGGGTTCGCTCGTGATCGCAGCGCGGGTGTCGTCACGGTGAAGCCGCGGGGAACGCCTTCTTTGTCGCGCCCCATGTAGAGGAAGATCATGTTCTGAGCGGTGATGCAGAGCATGAGCAGCAGCAGCGCGTAGGCGATGTTGCGCGACATGGCCGGCCAGCGCGCCAGCTCGATGCCGATGGGGATCATGAGCAGGGGCATCAAGGGGAGCATGAGGCGCGCCTGTTCGCCGGGGAAGAGGGAGACGAGGACGGCGACAAGCATCTGGAGTAGTCCGAGGAAGACCAGACGCCAGGGGCGGTGGCGTGGCGTCCAGGTCTTCCAAGTGGCCCAGGTGCCGAAAGCGATAAGGGGCACGCTGATGAAACCGGTCCCGAAGACGAGATCGTAGAAGTCGAACATCAGGTGATACGGCCAGGGGCGCTTCAGGAAGACGAGGTGGGCCTGGGACCGGCGGGCGGAGGTGAAGAAGGTTTCGATGGGGTCGAAGCCAGTGATCAGCCAGAGCAGGAGGTAAGGGAGGGCGATGGCGATCAGCGCGGTGAGCGCGCACATGATGGCGTGGATGAGCCCTCTGCCGCGGTGATCGCCGACGTAGAGCATGGTGTAGATGGCGAGGAAGAGGCCGAGCATCAGGAAGACGGCGGAGAAGAAGAGCCCGAAGGCAAGGAGCAGGCCGAAGAGCGCGGAGTTGAGGATGGCGCGACGATGCAGGGCGTTGGCCCAGGTGATGAGGAGCAGGCAGGCGAGGGCGGGGTAGGCTTGGTCGCCTTGTGGGAGAAAGAGCAGGAGCGAGGGGGTGAGCGCGAAGTAGCTGGCGGCGAAGAAGGCGGGTTTCTCGTCGAGTTCGAAGTTGCGGGCGAGGCGGTAGACAGCGGGGACCGCCGCGGCGGCGAGGACGGCGACGAGCAGACCGCCGGCCATCGCGACGACATCTGGCTGGCGAAAGATCTCCCACATCAGGAGGTAGTAGAGGATCCAGCCGGGCGGTTTGTAGCTGGCGTGCAGCACCATCATGGGCATGAGCTGCGGGTAGATTTCGAGCCAGTCGCGCAGCGACGCGCCCTGGAGGTGCATCTGCTTGTAAAGAACTTCGGCGACGTTGAAGTAGCTGGTGTTGATGGAGTTCTGGACGACGGCGATGATGCGGTAGAGCCCCATGGGCTGGGGGATAATGGCGGCCACCTGCACGATGACGGCGGCGGCAGTGACGAACGCCAGGGCCCAGGCGACGGTGATGCGGCGCTTGGCGTAGAGCCACTGGCCGAGGAAGAAGGGGGTGGAGGCGGCGATGAGGATGGGGTAGATCCGCCAGCTCAGGCGGCGCCAGGGCCATTGCCAGTACCATCCGCCGTTGATCCCGCGGAGGTGGAGGGTGATGAGGGTGGCCATTGTTAGGGCCACCAGGATGATCACGAGAAGCTTGAGCCGCACCGGGTTAAGGTTACTGCAAAGCAGTTGATGGTGAAGGGGGGATCGAGGATTATGTGGGGGATGGCCAAGAAGTCCCAGGCGGCGCCGAAGAATTTTGAAGAGGCTCTGGATGAGCTGGAGCGGATTCTGTCGGAAATTGAATCGGGCGAGGTGGGGCTGGAGGAGAGCCTGGCGAAGTATGAACGGGGGCAATTTCTGATTCAACATTGCCGACAAATCCTCGGCAAAGCCGAAAAACAGATAGAGACGCTCAACGGAAACGCGAGCGAAAGCGATGCGGAAGCGGCGGCATCGGAAGAACGTTCAGAGACGGAAAGCCCCGAGGTTTAAAGGGAATGGCCAAGGATCAATCCACATCTGTGCTCGATCAGGATCTTGCGCTGGAGCTGCTGAAGCGGCATGGGGAGCGGGTCGAGCAGTATATGCGCGAGCTGATTCGGCGGATGAGTTCATCGCCGGCGAAGCTGAGCGAATCGATTGAGTATTCGCTGATGGCGGGGGGGAAGCGATTGCGGCCGGCGCTGATCCTGGAGACGTTTGAGGCTTGTTCGCCGGCGCTTGGGACGCAGAGCGCGGGAGCTTCTTCAGCGCTTGCGGCGGCGGGGGCGATGGAGCTGATTCATACGTTCTCGCTGGTGCACGATGATCTGCCGGCGATGGATGATGACGATCTTCGACGGGGGCGGCCCACGAATCACAAAGTGTTTGGCGAGGCGATGGCGATTTTGGCGGGGGACGCGATGGTGACGATGGCGTTTGACGCAATCGCGACGGATGCGGATCCGAAGGTAGCGCTGGGGCTGATCAAGGAACTGGCGACGGCGACGGGACCGCAAGGAATGATTGGCGGGCAGGTGCTGGATATTGAGGGGGAGAATCAGTCGCTGAAGCTGACGCAGCTTCAGCAGCTGCATCGGATGAAGACGGGGGCGCTGCTGACGGCGTCGTGTCGGATGGGGGCGATTGCGGCGGGGGTATCGCATGAGAAACTGAATGCGGTGAGCGACTACGGAAGGAACCTGGGGCTGGCGTTTCAGATCGTGGACGACATTCTGGATGTGACCAGCACGCCGGAGCAGATGGGCAAGGCGACGAACAAGGATCACGGGGCGGGGAAGAACACGTATCCGAGCTTGCTAGGCTTGGAGAAGAGCCGGGAGGCGGCGGAGAAGGCTCTGAATGCTGGGTTGAAAGCGCTGGCGCCATTTGGCGAGGAAGCGGAGGGGCTTCGGGCGCTGGCGCGATTCATCGTGGGACGGACGTTTTAATCACTGCACCAGGCCATATTTGATGATCGCGCCGGGGGCGGATTGTTCGCGGTTCCAGTCGTGCAGCGATGGCGGTGGGTCGCGGTAGGCGTGCCAGATTTTGATCGGGCCGTAGAAGATCTTTTGGGAGTCGGGGCGGAAGTTCCAGTTTAGCGGGAGCACGAAGGGGGAGAAGCCGGTTTCTTCGATTGCTTTGGCGAGGACAGCTTGGTCCTGGTGGGGGGCGGTGACGATGTTGCCGCCGGTCCAGGCGTGGACGGTGGAGTTGACTCGAGCGGAGGCTTCTTTGTAGCGGTCGAAGACGGCTTGGGCGGCGCGGGTGAAGAAGAGGACGCCGCTGTTGTACTCGATGATGTCTGGGTCGAAGCCGCTGTAACGTTTGGCCCAGGGGCACTCGTTGATGCAGCAGGCGAGGCCATGTCGGGCCGCTTTGTCGAAGGCGAAGTCGAGGCGGCCGAGAACGACGGTGTCGGTGTCGAGGTAGAGGGTTTCGTCGAACGGGGTGAAGTCGGCCATGCGGCATTTGATCAGCATGTTGGAGGGCAGGGGCTCGTCGTGAATGTGGGCGGGAAGCTCGGGGTGGAACTGCTTTAGGGAGCGCAGGGAGCGTTCAAGGAGCGCGTTCACGGCGGTCCCGAACTTCACGTAGAGCACGCCACGAGTGGGCATCTGCGCCAGTTTACACTCGGGGTAAAGATGCCCCAAATGATCGCTGTGCAGCACCCCAAAAATTACCGAACAACAGCAGTCTTCTGCACCTCTTGTGCGTAATATTATTGCAGCCTAAGTATTGAGAGGAGCGATAGTAATGTCTAAAAGGCAGTTCAAAAAGGGAGTGGCATTGCTGAACGATCAGCGGATCCGCCGGGCGGAAGTCGAGGGGAAGACTTGGTACGTGGCGGTGGATGTTGTCGGGGTGTTGTCGGAGTCGGAGCATGCGGGAGAGCTGTGGAGCGACCTGAAGCAGCGGGAGCCGGTGCTGGGGAGGCAGGCGCTCACGGTTGAGTTCGACGGCGTCGCGGAGGAGGTCTTGGATGTGGATGGGGTGCTTCGGCTGATCCAGTCGGTGCCATCGGAGCGGGCTGAGCAGCTGCGCCAGTGGCTGGCGGAATCGGGGCGGCAGCGGCTGGAAGAGCAGGAGAATCCAGAACTTGCAATCCTTCGGACGCAGAAGGCTTACACCCAGCAGGGGTACAACCCGGACTGGATCAGCAAGCGGCTGCAAAGCATCGGCGGCCGGCGCGAACTGGCGCGGGAGTGGTACCGGCGGGGGGTGCGGGAAAGCGATGAGTTCCGCGCGCTGACGAACCAGCTTATCGGGGAGTCGTTTGGAATGGACGTTGAGCGCTACCGCCGGTACAAAGGGCTGTGGCGCAGTGGGCAAAACCTGCGGGATCACATGACGGATCTCGAGCTGGCGCTGGTGTCGCTGGGCGAGACGGTTGCGGCAAATCTGCATCGCCGGCGGCGGAGCAACGGTTTTGAGGCCCTGAATGCCGATGCCAAGGATGCGGGATCGGTGGTTGCCGGCACCCGCGTTGAGATTGAGCGGCAGATCGGTCAGCCGGTGATCAGTGCAGTCAACCACGTGACGTATCGGCCAAGGGTCGCTCCGCGACGTGGTGTGAACGCTCAGCAAGCCGAGACGCCAAAAGACATTGCGGCGTAGCACGGCTCGAGTGTCATCCTGAGGTACTCCGAAGGATCTAGCACCGGATGCCGTCTGAGCCAGATCCTTCGCGGAGTACCGCTCAGGATGACGTTGGTGCGCCCGCTAAGGGCGTTGTAGAAGTCGTTCGCAGCCCATCTTCAAGGGTCGATCTTCGGCAATTTCAAAATGCACCACGACTTGCGTCTCGGTTGCGCGTGTTATGATGTCGGGCTTAGGAGGTAGTTGCATGGCGGTCCTGGAGCGAATCCATTCACCAGCGGATGTCAAGAAGCTGTCGCTGGAAGAACTTTCGGAGCTGGCTTGTGAGATTCGCGCGCGCATATTCGATGCGGTCAGCAAGAACGGCGGGCACCTCGCGTCCAACCTGGGCGTGGTGGAACTGACGCTGGCGCTGCACCGGGTGTTCGATTTTGGGCCTTACCCGTCGGGCGTGGACCGGCTGCTGTTTGACGTGGGGCACCAGAGCTACACGCACAAGATGGTGACGGGACGGGCGGGGCTATTTGAGAATCTGCGGAAGAAGGGATCGGTTAGCGGGTTTCCTTCGCCGGATGAATCGCCGTACGACCTGTTTGCGGTGGGGCATGCGGGAACCGCGATATCGACCGCGGTGGGCATGGCCCGAGGCGATGACCAGATGGGTCATGAGGGGCACGTGGTGGCGATGGTGGGGGATGCCAGCATCGTGAACGGGCTGGCTTTTGAAGGGCTGAATAATGCGGGGACGCTGAAACGGCAGTTGCTGATCGTTCTCAATGACAACGGGATGAGCATCAGCCAGCCCCAGGGCGCAGTCTCGCATTACCTGGAGCGGGTGCGGGTCAGCACGACTTACGATGAGTTCAAGCGGTTCAGCGAGAAGATCGTGCACCAGCTGCCGACCAGCGTGGGCCATGCGATCGAGCATGCGTGGGATTCGTTCTGCTCGGCGGTGAAGGGTGCGGTGTGGCACGGGCAGCTTTTTGAGTCGATGGGCATCAAGTACATGGGCCCGATCGACGGGCATGATCTGCCGGGCCTGGTGAACTTCCTGGCCGAGATCAAGCACGTGAACAAGCCGGTCGTGCTGCACGTGAAGACGGTGAAGGGGCAGGGGTACGACGTCTGCACGGGGGATCCGACGAAGATGCATTCGCCGGCGGCGTTCCAGGTGAACGGTTGCCGGGTGGAGATCAAGAAAGGGACGGGGAAGTCGTGGACAACCGCGTATGCCGACGCCATGATCGCGCTGGCGAAGCAGGACAAGCGGGTGGTCGCTCTGACCGCGGCGATGCCGGACGGAACGGGGCTGTCGAAGTTTGAAAAAGAGATTCCGGGCCGGTACTTCGATACGGGCATCTGCGAATCGCACCTGGTGGCGATGGCGGCGGGGATGGCCAAGAGCGGGATGCGGCCGTTCGCGGCGATCTACTCGACCTTCATGCAGCGCGCGTTTGATCAGGTGTGGCAGGAAGTGGTGCTGAACGGCGTGCCGGTTGTGTTCTGCATGGACCGCGCGGGTTTCGTCGGTGACGACGGGGCCGTGCACCATGGCTTCTGCGATCAGTCATTCCTGCGGCCGCTGCCGGGGATTGTGCTGATGGCGCCCAGCGACGAGGCGGAATTGAACCGCGCGGTGCGTTTCGCGGCGACGCTGGAGACGGCGGCGGCGATCCGGTATCCGCGGGATAACGTGCCTGCGCAAAATTTTGAAGAGACGATCGATAAGCCGCTGCGGACTGCGGGATCGCGCGAGTGGGAAATCGGCAAGTCTCGGACGCTGCGGAGCGGGACCGATGCGACGCTCATCATTTACGGCGCGCTGTGCGAGCAGGCGATGGGGGCGGCGGATGAGCTTTCGTCGGAGGGGATCAGCGTGGAGGTGATCGATGCCCGGTTCTGCAAGCCCGTCGATGGCGACATGCTGGCGCGTGTGCTGCGGAGCGGGCGGGCGGTGCTGACGGTTGAGGATCATTCGCTTCAGAATGGATTCGGGACGGCGGTGGCGGAGCACGCGGTGGCTTATGGGCTGCCGACGGAGAAGCTTAAGCGGCTGGGGATGCCGGATCGCCTCGTCGCCCACGCCACCCGCAAGGAGCAGCTGGCCGAAGTGGGGTTGGACAAGGAGGGCCTCATGCGCAGCGTGCGCGACGCCTTTCGCAGCAGCCAGCCGAGTGTGCGGTGCGAAGTGACCATTGTGCCGCGGGAGAAGACCGTCGCGGTGGATTGAGAACACGCGTGAACATTTAAAAGAGGCACCGGATGAACGTTCGGTGCTTCTTTTGTTGCCGGCCGGTTAGTGTTTGCTTACAGTGTAAGAATGGGAACCTTGCGGCTCACGTTGCTCTCACTCCTGCTGTCGGTGGTCGGCGGATGCAGAATGGGAGGGTCTGACACTGTTCAGGTGAACATGCCGGTCGTGCTGCGCTACGGCCTCGAGACGCCCGTCACGGTAGACGTGACCTACGTGCATGACGGGGGAGCCTTCTACAAGTCGCGGTTGAGCAACGCGGTGTGCAACTATCGGCTCGATGGGCAGGGCGACTACCGGGGCTTGCGGCTGCGACAGGTGAAACAGAAGTGGCAGGGGGAGCGGTGGATGTTCTCGTTTCCGGCGTTCGATCAAGGTCAGTTTGTGGAGTACTACCTGGAGTTCGATCTGAGCGGGGTGCGCAACGTGCACGCGCCGAGCCGGATTCGGCTGTCGGATAGGGACGTGGTGATAAAGCGCCCAACGCCGCCGCTGGTGCGGAAGTGACGCAACTGGACGGCGAGGGCTCCGCGCGGTCGTTGACCGCGGGCTATTGTAGAGGCAGGATGCTGCGTGATGCCCTGCTATCTCTTCACTTTCCACGCTTATGGAAGCTGGTTGCCCGATCGTAAACGGGGGTATGTGAAACGGAATGTGGGGGTTCTGTCGCGGGACCTGGAGATGGCG
>DASVUC010000283.1:0-11170 GCA_036387255.1 Tepidisphaeraceae bacterium
GGCCATCTAGAATCGCCGCTCGAAAAACTCGCCCAAACCGTTGATGACGGATCGCAAGACGCTGGCCAACCGCAAGAAGCCCAAGCAACAGATCAGGCCGAGGAACGAGTGGATGGAGATCCAGCATCCCTTGCTCCGCGACTATCTGGGCGATCTCCGCGACCGCGCGATTGCATGGCAGAAAGAGCAACTGAACAAGCAGGACCGCTCGCGCCTCAAAACAAGATCGAGCAAGGACCGGCATGCCGACAGCAGTTACTTCCTCAAAGGCATCTTGAAAAGCTCCGATGATCATCCGCTCACGGGCCGCACGGTCGGCAATCCAAAGACGCGCTACTACGCGATCCATCGCGGATTCACGACGCCAAAGCTCGATAAGACGATGCGTCGGCTGATTCCCGCCGAGCAACTGGAGCGTATGGTGCGCGCGATGATCCTCAAAACGCCGGGCCTGAAGGATCGGCTGGTCGCGCAGATCGAAGCGCAGCGCAAGCAGAACGATGCCGCCGTGACCGATCTGACAAAGCTCGAAAAGGAAAAGGCGAAGCTCGCGCAGCAGATCGAGTTCGTCATCGACTCGCTCGGCAGCGTCGGACAGCAAGCCGCCAAGCCGAAGCTGCAACAACTTGAATCAAAGCTGACGACCGTGACTGAACAACTCGAGCGGGCACGGTCAACGGCCAAAGCCGACGTGCGATCCGCCGAAGCCGTCGCCAACGACATGATCGCCAAGCTGACGAAACTGGCGGGCACGCTCCAGATGTTGCCGATGCCCGCCCTGCGCTCCTTGCTCATGACGCTAATCGACCGGCTGGAAGTCAACATGGCGACCAAGGCCGTTCAGATGACCTCGCCATCCCTTCTGAAATGAACGAAAACGCTCTGTGCCTGGAAGTCAAATCTCTTCAGAAATCTGTCAACCACGCACAGATGACAATCCCGCTGGAATCGGCGGAATGCAGCTACCGCCGCATTGGGCGAACCCCGTGCTTTGACTGCCGCCGACGCCGGGCCGCATGAGCATCAGTTGAGGGACGGATCGGCACCGCCGCCTTCGCCCAGCGGCCGCATCAGGGCGGCGATGCGGTTGCGGTTCCATTCGGCATAGCAATCTACTGCTGCCGTTTCTGGCATTTGCCCGCTCAGAACCATCTGCATCGCCAGAATCCTGACGTTAAACGGGTCAAGCAGTGTCTCCAAGATTGACGCCATCGTATCCACCGTCACGTCGGCGCAACTCACGTCCACCGAACTCGCAAACATCAGCTTCCCCCGAGCGGGATTGAAGTGAGTGTTCCCGCCCGAGTCGCCGGTGTTCCACAACCGCGTCAATAAACGCTGTGCCCGCTCGGCATCGTCGGTATCAACCCGCCCGCGCCACAATGCGCCGACGATCAGTTTCCGATCCTCCGCGACCACGCGACAGTCGTACGACGTGCGCCCGAATGGCAGGTCGAAGCAGACCGCGTTTTCTTGATCACGCCGATGAACAATGTTCTCCCCATCCAGAAACGCCTCCACAACCAGCAATAAATCAACCATAACAAATCTCCAAACAAAGCCCCGTCGCGCACCGAACCACGTCAGCAATCAGCGACGGCTCCCGCTGTTTTCGGAGCTGATTGACCGGGAGGCCCACCGTTACACGGCGCTCCCGAAGCAAATTGGCGCGGGATTTTCCACTTCGCGCCGAGATCGAACGGCAGGGACGATCCATCCCGCACAGATGGTCGTCCGAGAAGCGCACCGGCAGCGCCGGGGAAGATTCCGCAGAAAGTTCGTCTCACCCCGACCCTTCGTTTTTTGCCGGACAATGGCCCATTCTGGCTGCGCCAAGTCACGGATGGAATCGCAAGTCCCTCCTCTCGCCTCACTTATGACTCCGAAGTTGTGGCTTTCTTTGAGTTTTTTCTTCCCATAATGCGTTCATGTGCCAGAGGTGCGCAAAACTTCCGTCCGCGGCGCGATGTCCGCCGGGCCGTTGCCCGGCTGGATCACGCCGGAGGTCATCGCCGAGACCCGCGCGGTCTGGCAACCGTTCTACGAAGAGGCGTTGACAAACGACGCAATCGTCGCCCTCCTGCTGAACGTCGGAACGTTGCATCGCGGAAACGGCGAGCAACACCGATGAGCGGAAAACCTTCAAAGACCTCATCGCCTACGCGAAGGCCAACGCGGCCCAACTTGACGGTCTGCTGTTCTATAAGGTGGATCGAGCCGCACGAAACCTGTTCGATTACGTCGAGCTTGAGCGGCTCGAAGGCGAACCGTACTGCATCCCATTCATCTCCGTTAGTCAGCCGACCGAGCACACGCCCGCCGGGCGCATGCAGCGCCGCGTGCTTGCGAGCATGGCGAGCTTCTACACCGAACAGCAGAGCATCGACGTACAGGAGGGGATCACGCGCCGGGTGCAGGCCGGATTGTTGGCCGGGCTCGCGCCCTACGGCTACCGCAACGTGCGCATCGACGGCCGGAGCATTGTGCAGATCGATGCTGAACAGGCGAAGAAGGTTCGCTACATCTTTGATCTCTATGCCCACCACAACTGCACGATCGACCTGATCGTACGGCGACTGACCGACGAGCAGATCACTTACACGACTGCACAGCCTCAGTGGGTGCGCAGCAAGGTCCACAAAATCCTCCACGATCGCTCGTACATCGGCGAAATCTTCTACCGCGGCGAATGGCACCCCGGCACGCACGAGCCGATCATCGATCGGACGGTGTGGTCGCGCGTTCAGGCGCTGATGGGCGAGTGCGTGTACAAAGCGCACGAACTCACCTACGCGGGGGAGTTGATCCGCTGCGGCCATTGCGGTTATCCGATCACCGGCGAGAGCGTCGTCTAGAAGCAGGCCGGGAAGGAATACATCTGTTACCGCTGCGCCAAGTACAACCGCGAAGGGCATCCGCGCGTCCGATTGACCGAAGCGCAACTGGACGAGCAGATCATGGCGCTGTTCGCGCGGATCAAACAGCCCGAGCCGGTGCGCGACTGGTTCCAGAAGATGCTGCGGCTGTGGATCAACGACCAGCAGCAGGAGTCCCGCTCGACCGCCGACGACATCCAGCGCGAACTGACCGGCCTGCGCGACCAGCAAGACCGCTTGCTCAATCTGCGCCTGATGGACGAGATCGAGGCGGATACCTTCGCGCGCAAGAACACAGAACTGCGCGATCGCATTGCCGCGCTCACGCTACAACTCGAATCCGCTCATCGCGGCCGTAATGAACGCGCGGACATGGCGCAAAGGGTGTTTGAATTTTCGCAAAGCCTTACGGAGCGATGGATTGCGTCAGAATACGCCGCGAAACGTCAAATCCTGGAAATGATCTGTTTGAACTTCACGCTCGACGGCGCAACTCTTGTCCCTGAAATGAGAAAGCCCTTCGACGCTTTGGTCGAAGGGCTTTCTGTCTCATCAATCGGGGTGACAGGATTTGAACCTGCGGCCTTTTGGTCCCGAACCAAACGCTCTACCAAGCTGAGCTACACCCCGGAAGAGTTCCGAGTCCCGAAGTTTAGCCGCCTCACCCGCGGATTCAAGCGCTAAGGCCGAACCACGTCCTTCAGCAGTTCCACGCTCGCCGACTGGGCCTTGTCCAGCGGCGCGTTCCCTTCCGCCAGCGTGTTCTTCGACGCCGCCTGCGCCATCTGCCGGATCGTCGGCATGTTCACATACCGACCCGGGCAATCGGTCGGCTTAGTATCGCGATGGCCGATCACGTTCGTCGTCGGAATGTGGTAGGTCTTGGAGAGATAAGCCACGAGCCTGGCGAGCGATGCCAGCTGCTTGCTGGTCGGGTGCTCGACGTCGAAGTTGCCGACCATGCAGATCCCGATGCCGTACTCGTTGAATTTGTTGTCCGCGGTCTTCGCGTGCGCGCCCCACTTCTGAATGGGCCACCGCGGCGTCACCTCAACCTGGCCGTCCGTGCTGTTGGTGCCGTTGCCGATGACAAAGTGATAACCCACGCCGTCCCAGCCTTTGGCTTTGTGTTCTTTGTCGAAGACGTTCATGGAGCCGGACGGGCTGGCGGAGTGGTGGATGACGATCCAGCGCCAGGGGCGTGCGGGCGCTTTGGGGGCCCAGTCGCGGGGGCCGGAGGGTGCGGCGGCCAGGGGTGCTGCGGGCGCGGCGGGGGTTGGCGGCGGTACGGGTTTAGCGATGTTGGGCCCCGCGAAGCTGGGCGCAGGGAGTGAGGTCACCGCGGTTTGACTCGAATGGCAGCCGACGGAGAGGAACAGCGGGAGTGCGAGAAGGGCCCAGTACTTAGCCATCCGTGGCCTCTTGGGTGAGGGGTGAAAAATGCACTCGCGGCGAGGGTCAAAGCCTCAGATCCGTCCAAGGGATGACGCGCAGGCACTGCCGCTTAGAAGTTTGTATCGGACGTTGGGGGGCAATTCCAGTAGCGGGGGTGAAAAATGCGCGTGCTTGACAGTTTCGGGCGCAAAGGTGATTTCAGGGGTAAAGATTGGTGGCGCAAATGTCGCAGGAAACTCTACGCGGGGCGCTGAATCAGGCGGTTGCGCATCATCAGGCGGGGCGACTGTTGCAAGCGGAAAACATCTACCGCCAGATCCTGGCGCAAGTACCGACGCAGCCGGATGCGTTGCATCTGCTGGCGTCCATTGAGCTTGGGCGAGGCGAGGCGCGCGAGGCGCAGCAACTGCTCGTGCGGGCGGTCGCTTCTGCGCCCGGGATTTCCAGCTTGTGGGAGCAGCTAGGCCACGCGCACCGCGCCTGCGGCGCGCCGGCGGATGCCGAGTCCGCTTTTCGACGCGCCATTGAACTTGAGCCGGATCTTGCATCGGCTTGGGTGGGTTTGGGCGATTCGCTGCTGGACCAGAGTCGGCTGGCGGAGGCGGTTGATGCGCTCCGTCGCGCCGCGGCGATGCGGGCTGATTTGCCGAACGCGCAGTTCACGCTGGGGACGGCGCTGGTGATGGCGGGGAGGAATGCGGAGGCGGTGGAGCCGCTGGTGCGGGCGACGGAGCAGAATCCGAAACAGGCGGCGGCATTTCTGAATTTGGCTGGGGCGCTTTATGGGCTGGGCCGAATCGATGACAGCAGCGATGCGCTGGAAACCGCGGTGGGGCTCGCGCCGGATGCGAAGAATCTGAATGGGCTGGGGCTGATCCGCTTGCAGCAGGGGAGGTTGCGGGATGCGGTGGCGTGCTTCAAGCGCGCGACGGAGCTGGATCCACGGGATCCTTCAATACACAGCAACCTGCTGTTGGTGATGAACTATGCGGAGGGGTTGTCGGCGGAGGAAATTTTTAAGGAGCACCTGCGGTGGGCCCAGCGACATGAGGCGCCGCTGCTGAAGGAGCAGCGGCCACATGGGAATGATCGATCCCCGGAGCGGCGGCTGCGCGTGGGGTACGTGTCGTCGGATTTCAAGCAGCATCCGGTGGCGCTTGCGATGGAGCCGGTCCTGGAGAATCACGATCGGCGGCGGGTTGAGGTTTACTGCTACAGCCACGTGAACGCGCCGGATGCGATGACCGAGCGGCTCGAGAAGCTGTCGGATGTTTGGCGGGAGACCAGCCGGTGGAGCGACGAGCAGTTAGCCGGGCAGATTCGAGCGGATTGGATTGATGTGCTGGTGGATTTGGCGGGGCACACGAGCAGGGATCGGCTGGGGGTGTTTGCGCGCAAGCCCGCGCCGGTGCAGGTGACGTACCTGGGTTACGCAAACACCACAGGTATGAGGTCGATGGACTATGTGCTGGCCGACCGGTGGGTTGCGCCGGTGGGGATGCACGAGAAGTTCTTCACCGAGAAGATTGTTCGATTGCCGCGCGCGTACCTGTGTTATGTGCCGCCGGCTGAGGCGCCTGAAGTTTCGGCTCTACCGGCAAACGTTACTGGGCATGTCACGTTTGGGTGTTTCAATCGATTGTCTAAAGTGAGCGATCGGGCGCTGGAAGCATGGATGAAGATCGTTGGGCAGGTGCCGGATTCGCGGCTGGTCCTTCATGCAGATCCGGGGAGGCATCTTGAGTCGTTTCGCTCGCGGTGGGCCAGTGGGGGGCTGAAGCCTGAGCAATTGGAAGTGATCGAGCGGATTCCGCTGGCGAAGTATTTTGAATTTCATCATCGCATCGACATCACACTGGATCCGTTTCCGCACAACGGCGGTGCAACGACGCGGGATGCTCTGTGGATGGGTGTGCCGGTGGTCACATACGCGGGGGAGTTCCCAATTTCGCGCGCGGGGTTGAGCATGCTGAGCAGCATTGGCGTCGCGGAGCTTGTTGCGAGTTCGGTCGAACAGTATGTGGCGTTGGCGGTGGGGCTGGCGAATGATCGGCCGCGGCTGGCGGAATATCGGCGGACGTTGCGGGATCTGATGCGCGGGTCTGCGCTGATGGATTGCGCGGGGTTTGCGAAGGAGCTTGAGGGGTGTTATCGGGAGATGTGGGGGTGGTGGTGTGGGGGGGGTGATGAGCGGAGGAAGTTGCGAGGATAAGGCACTCGCGGCGTCGACCGCGGGCTGCTGTCATGGCGAAGTTCATGTTGCTTCAGGCTGGCGCTCCGTTTGACACGTTGTGATGAAATCACTTCCGTCCCCTTGGTTTCTCCCAGGCCCGGGAAAATCGGCTTCCGCCCCACTGCCCGAAGGTTACCGCTGCCCGCCGGAGGTTTCGCAAGCCAGCTGGAACTTCCGACAAGCTGTAGAAAGTTCCGTGAGCCAGCAGAAACTCTTCTGAGCCAGCAGGGTTTTTCGTGAGGCAGCAGGAACTTCTGTGAGGCTGCAGAGATTGAACTGAGGCTGTAGAAACTTCCGTGAGGCTGTAGAGAGTTCCGCAAGCCTGTAGAATCTTCCGCGTCGCTGCGCACCTCTTAATAAGGAAGAGGACGACGGGGCAAAGCTGGGGCTCTTGCCCCACACCCCGCCCATAGCTTCCTCCCCGATGTCGGGCGCGCGGTTCGCGCTGCCAGCGGATTGGGCGGGAAGGGGGCTGGTGAAGCACTCACAGAGGGGTGGCTTGAATGGGGGGAGCCAAGGGGACGGGAGTCATTTCACTGACTTGGAGGTCGACTACCAACAGGAAACAACTTCCGTCCCCCTCGCATTCCCCGGGTGGACGTCCTCCACCCGGCTCTCAACTTGGTCTGGTGGCCGCCACTGCGGGTAATTCGGCTTCTGAGTAGAAGAGCAGCCGTGGAAGCAATTGCCGGGTGGTCGGGATTGGCGGCGGGTGGCTGCTTTGCGTGGCGTAAATGGTCGCGTGGCCGAAGCCGCCCCCGAGTTCGATGGCGACGTAGTTTTCGCTAATCGTAATGTAACCCGGTTGCAGGCCAGCGATAATGGGTGGAATGAGCGGATCGCCGGGATCGGGGTGCTCGCGAGATGCCGGGTGCCAGTTCGGATCCGGCCGCAGCTTGGCCCGGTCTGCCCAGAGCTGATCGCACTCGTCGAGAAGTTTCTGGTGGTCGGTCCGCTGGAGAAGGCGGACAACCTTGGCGTTCATCGCCTGGTTACCCGCGCGGACGATCCAAACGACTTTCACAACGATGCACCCGAAGTACAGGAGGATCAGGCCGAGAATCACCTGTAGGGTGAAGAGCCTGGGGTGCCGATTGATACACGTGAGCAAGAAGGACCTCCTGACAGGACTTGTCGCAGACTCGCAGACGTTCTCCTCCATTCCTTCACTGGGGTCGATCCGGGTAGACACTGAGAGCTAAAGCGGTCATGTCTCGAAATGCAACCGCGGGGGCGGGGGGTTGAATGGGGGAAGCGCTGAGGCTCAGGCTCGAAGAGGGAGAAGGCGAGCGGAGAAACTCTGGAGGTCCCGCTGGTGTCTCCGCTCGCCTTCTTCCCGGAGTCGCGACGTTCGGAGGTAAGGAAGGAAGACGACGGAGCTTCACCTGGGGCGCCGCCCCCCCCCCCCATGACCCCCCCCATAGCTTCCTCCCCGATGTTGGAAAAAGCTGGACGTCCCTTTAGCCTTTCCACGTGACCACGCCGGTGGATTACGCGTCGCCCATAGCCTGCCGGAAGCATTCCTTCTTCAGCGTGCTGTCCGTGGGAATGTCGCTTGTCACCGTCGGGTGGCTTGGGTATGTGCAGTTCGCCCGACCGAGGTATCACCAAGGCGGCCCCTTCTGGGTAGCGCTGTGGGAGTGGTCGCTCGTACCGGGAGCAATCACATTGCTGCTCGCGATCATCGGAATTCTGCAAGGCCGTCGTAAACGCTGGTTGAGCTTCGTCGCCATGGCCATCGTGTTCCTGGCGTATCTGCTCTTGCCGCCTCCCAGCAACTTTGCGTGACGAGCCGATGCAGTGGACTGAGCCAGCGGGTAAGCTTCTTTTGGTTAAGGAGCCGGCGCGACGCCCGCTCCGCACGGATCGGACTACGGTGCTCAGATGCCGGTGGGATTTGGCGGCCTTCTTCTCGCACTGGCGATATGGATCGGCGGAACCCTCCACGCGCACCGCCGCATCCGCGTACGGATGTTGGCCCGCCATGACACCGAGGCGGAGGGTCCGCTGCCACCGGTGCGCCCCCTGTTCTGGACCTTGATCGTCTCCATCGCCCTGGCCCTCGTTTGCTTCCTGCTGTCTGGCCTGATCGAGTGGATTTCCCTGCACAGGTGAAAGGCAACATGGTGCGGTATGAACAGACAACTCATCCTGACGCTGCTCGGGACGCTCTTTTCGCTCGGTGCGTTCGGCTGTACGACGATGGATGACATCACCCACGAGAAGCCGTATGCCCAGCTTGTGGGGCAGCGGCTGTTTCTGAAGGAAGAACAAGGGCTCTGGGGAACGTCCAACTTCTGGTCAAAACCCGTCGCGCCCTACTACTTGGTGCGGGCGGGCACCGCTGGAAAGCTGATCCTGGTGAAGACACTGGCTGCTGGAACGCCGGTGCAGATGGTCAGGGCGGTGCGGTTGAATTACTTCATTGGTCGTCCGTATACCAAGGGATATGAGGTATACCTGCGGGTCCCGATCGACGAACAAGCACAGGTGGTTGCCAACCTACACCTTTCGCGTGAGGGAGTAGGGCAATGGCTGTCGACCACGAGGCCGACATCCACGACAAGCACAGGTAAAGAGCCTGCCCAGAGCGCTCTCCGGGATTGCCCGAACGTCCCGGTGCCTTATTCGGAATAACGTGGACCGGATGAGAGACAATATCTCAGTGAAGCCACTCGGCCCCCTTCTTGTAATCCTCCTGTGCATCTCATGCGACAACACCCAGTCGCCCACGTTGCCGAACGGATATTCTGTGTTCCGCTCCAACAGTGCGACTACCGTGATCTGCGACCCATCGGAGCAAATCGTTGTGGGGCCTCGTGTGACCGCGTTAAGCAGACACGGAGATTACGTCATTGGGCTCACGGAAAGCTCCCCCGAGTCGGAAATTGCCGGTGAGTACAAGGTCGGATACTTCTGGATCAACACCAAGACCGGAGCGTTGAAATCAGGACTGCAAGAAGACGAGTGGAAGGAACAACTGCGAGTGGCGCAGATAACGAATCCCACGCTGCGACGCCTCTAATTGACAGTAAGAATCCCATCGATGGCCGCGGACGGCAACGGAGCGACCGGTCACTCCTAACTTCCAAGATGATGTCACATGCGCTGGATCGAAATAGCATTGTTTCTTGCCATGGTGTTGTGGGCAGTGCGGCTTCTCTTTGCAGCGTTGCGAACCGGCCGCGCGCCAATCAACTTTATGATCGTTCGATGGTCTGCCGACCCGACCTTGTTCCTGATTGCTTTAGCAGCGTACATCCTGCTCTTGGGGATTGGGGTGCGAGGAATGGTGGATGTTCTCAGGAACTGGTGAGGACAGGATATAGGACGCGGGGTACGGGGCATGAACGCGGATCAGGGGTCGGACGCGGATAAGTGGACGCGATTGGATTCGCCGCGCATCCGGGAAAGGAGCGGCGAGACAACCCCCGCCATCAGGCCGCAAGTTTTTCTCGCCGGTCCTGCGGACCGCAAGTCTCTCCATCGGTTGAAGAAGCTCCAAAAGGAGGAAACTCAAGCTCAAAATAATCGGAGCAAAAAGACCAAGGGGAAATCGGAGTCGTGATCGTTGTGAGGCGGCGGCGGCATCTGCGTTTCTTCTTCGCCCGCTTCGGTCTGATTCTTTGAAGCTTGGAGCTTTGACTCTCGTTTGGATTTCAGATTTTTTTCGAGCTTCGAGTTTCGGATTTCGAGCTTCACCGCGGCGACGCGAGCGGCGCGGGAACCAGCAGCCGATAAGGGGGACATCCAGAATTTGCGCTAAGGGCGGTCGGGGTAGAGGTTGTCCCACTTTACAAAGAAGAAAGCGGTAGCGAGCAGGCCGGCGACGGAGATGCCTATGGCGATGTAGGTGAGGGTGCGGTCCTGGTTGCGCTCGATCTGGGCTTCTTTGCGGCGGCGTTCCCAGTCGGTGATGTTGAGGCCGGGGGACGATTGATTTTCGAGGAGGATGCCGTCGTTCGTGGGTGTGGCGACGAGGGTATCGTAGCCGCCGCCGTAACCGTTCATGACTTCGGGCGGGTCGATCTCGCCGCCGTGGCGGGTGAGTGGTTTGTGGCGTCGATCACCCATCTGGCGGGCTTTGGCATCGGTGTCCATGTTCTGGAGGTGGACGAGGGAGACGCTGAGCCAGGTGGCGCAGCCTGCGACGAGAGCGATGCAGATGGGGTAGCGGAGCAAGGACCAGAAGGCGGGAGGGCGGGACATATGGGGGGGATTTTAACGGAAAAAGCTAAAGGGGTCAGGTCGCGGTCCCCAAGGCGAAGAGAGCGACGCGGGCGTCGACCCTACAGCGGCGTGGGCTTCTCGTCTATGATGGGCGGATGCGCGTGACCGCCCGGCTGGGGGAATGTTTGTTTCGGCCTTTGACGGATTCGGATCGGGATACGGATTTTGTGCTGGCGCTGCGGAATCATCCGCGGTTTCGGCCTTGGTTTTATTCGGCGGTACCTTCGCGTGAGGCGCATCTGAAGTTCCTGGAGAAGGTCAGGGCGGGGGACGACATCCTGTGGCTGATTGAGGAAGCGGGGGAGCCGGTGGCGATCAGCTCGATTTATCATTTTGACTGGACGAACCGGAAGTGCGAGTGCGGGCGGATTGCGTCGTTGTCGCCGAAGTGCTTTGCGGTCAACTTCGTCATCTGCGCAACGATCATCTTCGAGTC
>DASVUC010000284.1:0-6433 GCA_036387255.1 Tepidisphaeraceae bacterium
TAGAGTACCGCCCCCTCCCTCCCTCTCCCCGCGCAGGGGGAGAGGGAGGGGGAGAGGGCTCGCACCAATCTCCCCTCGCCCGCATTTCACGCGCATTCAATTTCCTCCTCCCCGCGCTCCGTCGCCCACTTGCACACCTCAGACTTTTCACCCGCTGACCTCCGTCATCGTGCAACCTACCATCCCGCCATGCTTCCCGAATTGCTCGGCTGGTTCAGCTCCTTCGTTCTCCTCGCCACCATCTCCACGCAGATCTACCGACAGTGGAAAGAGCGCACCAGCAAAGGTGTCAGCCGTTGGCTCTTCATCGGCCAGCTCACCGCGTCCGCCGGCTTCACCCTCTACTCCATTCTCGTTGGCAACATCGTCTTCATCGTCACCAACGGCCTCATGCTCCTCAGCGCCATCGTCGGGCTTCTCCTGCTCCTCCACCATCGCCGCCGCGAAGCAAATCATCCCGCCTAGGGCGACACTTTTGTCGCCCTCCACCGCACCACACGAACCACGGGCAACAAGTGCTGCCCCTACCACACCTCCCCTGCCACGCATACACTCCCGACGCCCATGCCCACAACCGCCACCGCCATCCTTCCCGGCTCCACCGTCGGCGTGCTCGGCTCTGGTCAACTCGGCCGAATGTTCGCCATCGCTGCCCGCCGCATGGGCTACCGCGTCCACACCTTCAGCCCCGACGACGATACCCCCACCGGCCAAGTCGCCGATCAGGAAATCGTCGCCGACTACGGAGATCTCGATGCCGTCCGCGCCTTCGCCAAAGACGTCGACGTCGTCACCTTCGAATTCGAAAACGTCCCCGCCGCCACCGCACAAGCAGCCGCCGAATTCGCACCAGTGCGACCGGACGGCTCCGTTTTGCACACGACGCAAAATCGCCTGCGCGAGAAGACTTTCCTGGCGCAGCACGGTTTTCCCGTCACCCCGTTCGCGCCGGTGCGCAGCGAAGCCGACTTCTCCGCCGTGACAACCCGCATGGGCACCCCCGGCATCCTCAAGACCGCCGACTTCGGCTACGACGGGAAGGGCCAGGTGCGGATCCACGAGCCGCGGATCGACTGGCGCTATGCAGCGGGAACCGAACTCGTTTACGAATCGTTCATCGACTTCGACCGGGAAGTCTCCGTCGTCGCCGCGAGAGGTACCGATGGCGCCTTCGCCCACTGGGGCGTCATCGAGAACGCACACCACAACCACATCCTGGATGTCTCCATCGCCCCAGCAAATGTCTCAGAAAGCACTCAACGCGAGGCCATCGAAATCGCCCGAGGTGCACTCGAATCACTCAACGTCGTCGGCGTCCTCTGCGTCGAATTCTTCCTCACGCGCGATGGCAAACTCCTCATCAACGAGCTCGCCCCACGCCCCCACAACTCCGGCCACCTCACCTTCGACGCCAGCCTCACCAGCCAGTTCGAACAACAACTTCGAGCCGTCTGCGGCCTACCCTTGGGCGCAACAGATCTGCTCCGCCCCGCCGCCATGGCCAACCTCCTCGGCGACCTCTGGACGAAAGGTGAACCCAATTGGCAAGCCGCCTGCGCGTTCCCCAACATCAAACTTCATCTCTACGGCAAACAATCGCCTCGCCCCGGCCGAAAAATGGGCCATCTCACCGCCCTGGCCGACACCCCCGAGGAAGCGGCAAGAGTCGTCCGCGCCGCCCGCCACGCGCTGATTCACTGACTCGTTCGAGCCTTTGCGTGGCATGGGCGTCTCGCCCATGTGCATTTCGATCCGCTACTTGTTCACCCACTCAATCATCAAGATCGACGACACTGGAATCGAAAACCTCTGCTTGCCGCTCCTGATCACCACCCACTCACCACTCATGTCCACCATCTCCCCGCTGATCGTCGTCTGCCAGTTCGCCGTCCCGTCACTCATCATCGGAACCGCCATATTTCCCCCGCTCAACCCCAGCGCATCCCGCCGAAATCGAACCTTGACCGTCTGGTAAGGACTGTCCTTTGGCGCCTGCGTTACCCCATGCGTCATCCGCGTTGGCGCATCCGCCGCCGGCATCGTCGCCGGCGCATTCTGATTCTGACCCTGATTGCGCAAATCCCAGACCTGCTCGCGCCGCTGGTTCTTTTGCTGGCACCCCACCATCAGCCCCGCAACAGCGACGATGAATAACTTCCGCATGCTCTTCTCCAGACGAGAACCTATGCCGCCACCGCGCTAACCACTTTCGTCGCCGCATCCGTCAGATCGTTCGCCGTCTGAAGCGTCGGCAACTCCGGCTGCGCCGCCTTCAAGATCTCCCTCGCTCGATCCACGTTGGTCCCTTCCAAACGCACGACGACCGGCACCTTAAAGCCGATATCCCGCCCCGCCTTCACCAGCGCCTCGGCAATCAGGTCGCACTTTGCGATCCCGCCAAAGATATTGACCAGGATCCCCTTCACCTTCGGATCCGAGAGGATGATGCCGAACGCTTCCGTCGCCCCCTCAGCAGTCACCGATCCGCCGACGTCCAGGAAATTCGCCGGCTCCGCCCCGTGCAGCTTGATGATGTCCATGGTTGCCATCGCCAGGCCGGCGCCGTTCACCAGGCAGCCGATCGTGCCATCGAGCGCGATGTAATTCAGCCCCGCCTTATGCGCCCGCACATCCAGCGGTTTCTCCTGCGTCTCATCGCGCATGCCTTCGATGTCCTTGTGGCGGAAGATCGCGTTGTCGTCGAAGTTGAACTTCGCATCGATTGCCAGCAGCTTCCCGTCCTTCGTGATCACCAGCGGGTTGATCTCCGCCAGCGACGCGTCCGTCTTCACGAACGCCTTCGCGAGGTTCATGATCACCTTCGTCGCCTCACCCGCCATCTTGTCTTTGAAGCCGAGCTTGTACGCGATCTCGCGCGCCTGGTAAGCCTGCAATCCCAGCAGCGGATGCATCGGCTCCTTGAGCACCTTCTCCGGCGACTTCTTCGCAACCTCTTCAATCTCAACGCCACCTTCCGCTGAAGCGATCAACGTCGCCGTCCCGCGCCCGCGATCCAGCGTGATGCCCAGATAAAACTCCTTCTCAATGTCCACCCCCGGCGCCACGATCAGCACCGACACCGGCACACCTTCCGGCCCGGTTTGATAAGAAGTCATTCGGTTCGTCAGCATGAACTGAGCCGCATCGCGAGCCTCCTGCGCACTCTTCACCAGCTTGACGAACCCTGCCTTCCCGCGCCCACCCGCATACACCTGCGCCTTCACCACGCACATCGGCGCATTAAATTTCTCAAACGCCTTCCCCGCCTCCTCTGGCGTACGAACCACCTCCGCCGCCGGCACAGGAACCCCAGCTTCCGACAAAATCTGACGCGCTTGATACTCGTGGATCTTCATGCTTTTTCCGTTGAAACCATAGTGAGGAGGTGAGAACGATACAGCCCGCGCAAATTCACCGCAACGACGCTCACGCCGACTTGCGCCGCGGCTGATTCTGGATGACGATCGTTGGGTTCCGGTTTGCCGCCGGCACGCGCATCCTCCGCTGCCGGAGAAGCTTGACATGATCCTTCATGCCCCAACGTGCTTTGTACACGCAGTCTTCTATGGAGTGCCCAACGCCCGTGAATCCTTCAAGATCCGGGGAGTAAAACCCGAAGAATCCGGGGTCCGACGTCGCCTCAATCACCAGCGAGTAAGGTAAATCAATCATCAGTGGTTCCCTCGCAAGCCCGCCGCCTTCAGTATTGCGTGACAAGTGCCGGTCGGTATCTCTTTGCTTCCGTGAAAGTCGACGCGCACCAGGTTCGGCCAACCTGATTTCCCGTAGTACCTCACGGATCCTTTCTCCTTCAACAGCTTAAATCCGTTCTTCTCCAGAAGTCGGACCATCTCGCTGAATTTCATGCACATGCATTGTAAGCGCGCAGACGCTGCGCTGACAGAGAGAGGTGGACATGCTCACATCCGCGAGATCCTCTACCGCGCGGCTCTTCCCCTCTCCCGGTACTCCGGGAGAGGGCAGGGTGAGGGCTCTTTTCGAATCAATGAAGCGTCCAGCTCACCAAAGTTTAGCCGCCCCGCGTGCCGGGCGATGCACCGTGCACCCCCTCCCTCGCTACTCTTCAGCCGCAGTCCCCTACAGAACTTTCATTCATGACACATTCCCCATCACCCTCGCTACCATCACCCCATGCTCTATCGCCCCCTCGGTCGCACCGGTTACAACGTCTCCGCCATCAGCTTTGGCGCCTGGGCCATCGGCGGCTCCTGGGGCAACGTCGACGACTCCGAATCCCTCGCTGCCCTCAACACCGCCATCGACCTCGGCGTCAACTTCATCGACACCGCCGACGTCTACGGCGACGGCCGCTCCGAACGCCTCATCGCCGAGCTGCGCAAAAACCGCAGGGAGACCATCTACGTCGCCACGAAGGCCGGCCGCCGCCTCGACCCCCACACCGCCCCTGGCTACAACCGCGCCAACCTCACCGCCTTCGTTGAACGCAGCCTGAAAAACCTCTCCACCGAAGCCCTCGACCTCCTCCAACTGCACTGCCCGCCCACAGAGGTCTACTACATGCCTGAAGTCTTCGGAATCCTTGATGACCTCACCCGCGCCGGCAAACTCCGCCACTACGGCGTCAGCGTCGAGAAAGTGGAAGAAGCACTCAAGGCCATCGAATACCCCAACCTCCAATCCGTCCAGATTATCTTCAACATGTTCCGCCAGCGCCCCGCAGAGCTCTTCTTCGAACAAGCGAAGAAACGGAACGTCGGCATTCTCGCCCGCGTCCCCCTCGCCTCGGGCCTCCTCTCGGGAAAGCTCTCGAAGCAAACGCAGTACACATCCGACGACCACCGCAACTTCAACCGCCACGGCGAAGCCTTCGACCGCGGCGAAACTTTCTCCGGCGTAGACTATGACACCGGCCTGCGCGCCGTCGACGAGCTCAAATCCCTCTGCCCCCCAACCACGAGCATGCCCCAGTTCGCCCTCCGCTGGATCCTCATGTTCGACGCCGTCACCTGCGCCATCCCCGGCGCCAAACGCCCCGGCCAGGCCAAAGACAACTTCTCCGCCGCCGACCTCCCACCCCTCTCCCCCGAAACCATGACCCGCGTCAGCGACATCTACAACCAGCAGATCCGCCCACTCGTCCACCGTTATTGGTAGCTGCGACCTGTCACGGCCGTCTTGCCCGTGCCTGACATTCTTCCACACCGCATCACTGCTTGGGTGTCGCGGCTCCGTCACTGTCGGACCAACTGTTCAAATCCCATCTCCTTTCCCGTAAACTCCCCCCTTCGGACAACTCTCGTCTTCATTTCGGAGCACTCGTCGTGTCTAAACCCATCACCGCCTTCCTTCCCTTCAACGATCGCGAGTTCACCAAGAACACGATCGAGCAGCTCAACGCCACCGGCCTCGTCGACAGCATCCACCTCCTTGCCATGGCCGGCTCCGACACCCGCATCGAAGGCGGCTCCATGTCCAGCGTCGACTCGCTCCTCTCCAGCTCAACCATCCAGCTCATCGCCTCTCGCGCCAACTCCCCCTTCACGCTTTTCCTCGTCCAGGACACCTCCCTCGACTTCTCCCCCCACGCCCTCAATCGCTTCCTGCAAATCGCCCAATCCACGGGCGCGGGCCTGGTCTACGCCGACTACCACGAAGTAAAAAAGGGCGTCCGCTCCCCCCACCCCACCACCGATTACCAGCTCGGCAGTCTGAAAGACGACTTCACCTTCGGCTCAATCCTGTTCCTCAACAGCGATGTGCTCAAGCGCGCCGCCGCCGAACTAAAAGACAAACAATACAAATCCGCCGGCCTCTATTCCCTGCGCCTCGCCATCAGCCGCCTCGCGCCGATCCTCCGCATTCCCGAATTCCTCTACGCCAAGATCGAAACCGACATCCGCACCTCCGGCGAAAAGCAGTTCGATTACGTCGACCCCCGCAATCGAGCCGCCCAGATCGAAATGGAGCAAGCCTGCACCGATCACCTCAAAAAAATCGGCGCCTACCTCGAACCCACCTTCAAGCAGATCGACTTGACCGAAGGCTCCTTCGATGTTGAAGCCTCTGTCGTCATCCCGGTGAAGAACCGCGCCCGCACCATCTCCGACGCAGTCACCTCCGTCCTCCAGCAGAAGACCGACTTCCCCTTCAACCTCATTGTGGTCGACAACCACTCCACCGACGGCACCACCGACACCCTCCGCGACATCGCCAGCAAGGATGATCGCGTTGTCCACGTCATCCCCCAGCGCCACGACCTGGGCATCGGCGGCTGCTGGACAGAAGCCGTCCACCACGCCGACTGCGGACGCTTTGCCGTCCAACTCGACAGCGACGATATCTACAAGGACGAAACCACCCTCCAGCGCATCGTCGACACCTTCCGCAAGGAAAAGTGCGCTATGGTCATCGGCTCCTACACCATGACCAACTTCCAGCTTCAGGAACTCCC
>DASVUC010000285.1:0-15675 GCA_036387255.1 Tepidisphaeraceae bacterium
CGGAGAGGACGTCGGGGATGTTGTCGTGATTGAAGTCCACCAACTGTGGACAGAATCCGATGCATCAGCTTGCGGGGATGGTGCCAAGTTTTTCGCCGCCGCGGAACCACTGGAAGCTGTCGAACTTGGGTTCAGTTTCGCTGCCGACGTTTTTGTAAATGCGGAGCTGGCCGTTACCGAACTGGCCGACGAGGAGGTCGGGCTTGCCGTCTTTGTCGATATCGGCAAAGCAGGGGGCGGCATGGCCGATTTCGACATCGATGGGTTTTTCGCCAGCCTGGATTTGGACGGGGGGTGAGAGGTCGGGGGAGATGGCGAGCTTGTCGCCGGCGATGGCGGGGGATGCGGTGAGCGCTACAGAAAGGAGCAGGGCGGAGGACAGTGTGCGACTGGGCATGGGACCTCCTGAGCGGGTGAGGTTAACTTTGAATGTTGACGTGGGGCAAGGGAAAAAGTTTCGGCGACTGCGGCGCACCCACGGCAGAGCCGTGGGCTTTCTTGTTGAGGTGGGGGCGGGTGTAATGGGGAGGGTGAACGCTTTTGAGGAGACGTGATGACAGAGCGGGCGACGACGCCGACGGCGGTGGAAGAGGATGATGAAGTCATCGGCGCGAAAGAGACCGTGGAGTCGGTGACGTTCCTCCAGCGATTTACGATTCTCAGCTCGGCAGCGCGCGAGCTCTGGCTCACGTTTGGGCTGAAGTTTTTCGCGGTGCTGTCGTGGAGTTTGATGAACCGGACGATCCCGTTCTGGCTCCAGTCCGACTTGCAGCAGAGCGACGAGATCAAGGGGACCATCATCGCAGTGTGGTCGGCGATCATGACCCTGGTGACGGTGCTGGTGGGATCGTTCACGGACGCGGTTGGATTGCGACGGACGTTCCTGCTGGGGGCGGGCGTGTGCATGGGGGCCAGAATCGCGATGACCATGTCGGTAAATCCGGTGATCGCGCTGGGCATCGGCATGCTGCCGGTTGCGGTGGGGGAGGCGCTGCTTTCGCCGGTGATGGTGGCGGCGACGAAACGTTACGCGACGACGGCGCAGCGCTCGATCGCGTTTTCGCTGATCTACGCGATCATGAACGTCGCGTTCCTGGTGGCGGGAAATGTTTTCGACTTCGTCCGCAAGGGGCTCGGCGAGCAGGGGCATTACACGATCCCGTACACGCATATCTCCATCACCACCTATGAGACGCTGCTGCTGCTGAGCTTCTTGAGTATGGCGCCCGTGCTGGTGTTGTCGCTGCTGCTCCGGCCGAATGTGGAAGTGACGGACGAGGGGCTGACGTTTACCGAAGAACAGAAGAAGTATCCCACTGCAAACTTCATCGAGGCGATTGGGCTGACGGCGCGGGATACGTTGAAGGAGACAATTCGGATTTTCTCGGGTCTGTGGAGCCAGCCGGGATTCATCCGCTTTTTGGTGTTTCTGCTGTTCGCGACGTTCATGCGGATGATCTTTTTTCACACCTCGTACACGCTGGCGCCGATGGGCGTGCGCGTGCTGGGGGATGGCGCGCCGGTGGGGCGGCTGGACACGATTAACAACTGGCTGATCATCATCCTCGTGCCGATCGTGGGGGCGCTTACACAGCGCGTCAGCGCCTACAAGATGGTGGTGTTCGGCTCCATCCTCGGCGCCGCAAGCGTCTTTATCATGGCGGTGCCGGTGCACGTATATCAGCCGCTGGCGAACGGCTGGCTGGGGGAGTTGATTGCACACCGGTGGCTGGATGTGCCGGGGCCCGTGAATCCGTGGTACATTTCAATCGCTCTGTTTTATGTGGCGATTTCGTTCGGTGAAGCGTTCTACTCGCCGCGGTTGTACGAATACGCGGCAGTGATCGCGCCCAAAGGGCAGGAAGCTTCTTACATGTCGCTGTCGTACCTGCCGTTCTTCGGTGCGAAGCTGACCGTGGGGCTGCTGAGCGGGTTTCTGCTGGCGGCGTTCTGTCCGCCGAAGGGGCCGCGGCATCCGGAGATGTTGTGGATCATCATCGGCGTATTGACGGCGGTGGCGCCGGTGGGGCTGCTGGCGTTTCGAGGGTATATCCAGGTGAAGGAAGAGGGGCGGGAGGGTTGATGCGCTGGCTAAAGCTTGAGCCATTCATGACGAGAAATGCCTGCCTGTTTCAGGATCTGCGCAAGAAGATGGCGGCCGATATCAGCAACGTGTGGATTGGGGATCTTCACCGTGATGTTCCCGCGAAGCATGATCTGATGATCAGTTCCGGTAAAAGGACCTTCGAAGCCCGCCTGACGGAGCGCGTGAATGAGCTTCCGCCGGCTGATCGGACCGAAAGGCGGCATCAGGCGACCTTCCGTCTGCGTGCTCGTCTCTGGTTCAAGTTGATGCGGTCGATCACCGGCAGCGATAATCCGAGCCGCACGCGCACGAGGATCCAATCCTCCAAGACCTCTCGGAGTTCGCGGCGGCACTGCTCCAACTCAGCGGCATTGGCCCACACGCCTTTGCAGGGAGGAATCTCGCCGAAGTAACCTTCGTCCTCAGCGAGAATCTTGTACTTCGCCTTCCGCATCGCGGCCTCAACGTAGTCGGTTAACATGTGTGGTTCCTCGGATCGGCATTGTACAGCGAAAGAGGAGAGAACATGAGCATGATCTTCGCTAACCTACTTCACCTCTCTTACAACATGTGGGGCGACTGGGAGAATCCGAAGATGGGGCCGCACTGGTGCGCACGGCCTTATCTTCGCTTTGACGAGAAGCTCTGGAACGAGCTGCTGGAGAAGATGGTGGCGGTGGGGATGAACATGGTGGTGATCGATTTGGGCGATGGCGTCAAGTATCAGTCGCACCCGGAGATCGCGGTGGAGAATGCCTGGTCGCGGGAGAAGCTGACGAGCGAGCTGGCGAAGATGCGGAAGATGGGGCTGGAGCCGATTCCGAAGATGAATTTCTCCGCGTGTCACGATCAGTGGCTCGGCGACTATTCCAAGATGGTCAGCTCCAAGGTCTACTACAAGGTTACCGGAGACCTCATCGATGAGGTGATCGAGCTGTTCGAGAAGCCGCGCTTCTTTCACCTGGGGATGGACGAGGAAGAAATTCAACATCAGACGCAGTTTCGTCACGTGGTCATTCGCCAGCACGGGCTGTGGTGGGAGGACCTGGAGTTCTTTCGCCATCACGTCGAATCGCACGGCGTGCGGAGCTGGATCTGGTCGGATTACGTCTGGAACCACGGGCCGGAGTTTTACGAGCGCATGCACAAGAGCGTCGTGCAAAGCAACTGGTATCGCGACCCGGTGCGCGGCAGCGCCAAGAGCGTCTACGGCGGCGTGGTGAGTGAGAACGTCGAGTGCTGTAAAGCCTACATGGATCTGGACAAGGCGGGGTTTGATCAGATCCCGACAGTGAGCAACTGGGAGACGCCGGACAACATCTACAACACGATTAAGTTCTGTCAGGAGAAGCTGAGCAAGGAGCGACTGAAAGGGTACTTCCTGACGCCGTGGAAGCCGACGCTGCCGGTGACGCGAGATCGGCACATGGATGCGATCGAGCATTTTGGGAAGGCAATTGCCGGGCTGAGGCGCGCGTGACGCGGTAGGATGACGGCATGCGCAGGCGCTGGGGACAAGTTGCGGTTGTGATGCTGCTCGTGCTGCTGACGATCAGCGTGGCCGCGTACGGGCGCGCGGGCGGCGGAGGGCACTTCAGCGGGGGCGGTCATTCCAGCGGTGGACGCTCGTCGGGCGGCGGCCACTCGTTCGGAGGAGGCCGATCTTATGGCAACGGGCGATCGTACGGGCACGGCGGGACAAACGATCCTGCGTCATTCGTCATCATCCTGATCGTTGTCCTCATCATCGTGGCGATCGCGATCCACAATGCGCGACAGCAGCAGCAGGTCAGCACCATCCGCCGGGGAGCCGTGCTGATGGACCGGGGACGAAAGGAAGAGGCGGAGCGAGAGCTCTCGGCACGTGATCCGGCGTTTGATCCCGCACGCTTCTACGGCCGTGTGCGGGATGCGTTCCTGAAGATTCAGCGGGCGTGGTGCGGGCACGATCTGACGTCGGTGCGGGCATTTCTGTCTGACGGCGTGATTGAGCGGTTCACGCTCCAGATCGCAGAGCAGCGGGCGCTGGGCGTGCGGGATGAGATGTCGGACATTCACGTGCGCAACCTGGGGCTGGATCAGGTGACGGCGGGGGACGTCTTTGAAGCCGTCACGCTGCGCATCGACGCATGGGCTGTTGATTACGAAGTGTCGCTGGTGACGGGCGCATTCATCTCCGGCTCGCGCGAGCCGCAGCCCTTCTCGGAGTACTGGACGTTTGTCCGCAGGCGCGGCGCTGCGAGTATCACCGGCAATGGCCTCATCGAAGGCAACTGCCCGAACTGCGCCTCAGCAATCGAGATGAACGAGAACGCCAACTGCGCCCACTGTGGGGCGCTGCTCAAGAGCGGACAGCACGATTGGGTGCTGGTGGAGATCACGCAGGAGTCGGAGTACCGGCGGCGCGATGCTCGAGATGTGCAGGGCTTGGCGGAGATGCGCGAGGTTGATCCGGAACTGACGCTGGAGGAGCTGGAGGATCGCGCGTCGGTTCTGTTCTGGAGGAGGATCGAAGCGCAGCGAGTGGGCGATGTGCGGCCGCTGCGGAAGGTGGCGCTGGATCAATACTGCGAGAGATTTAAAGACGAGATCCAACCGAACGCCGCTCAGGGCGCGCGGCATTGGCTTGGGGAATGTGGCGTTGGATCGGTCGAGACGCTGGCGTTGACGCGGGGTGATGAGCACGATCGCGCGCTGGTGGAGGTGCGCTGGTCTGGCAGCCGGTTCCTCCAGCGGCCCGGGGAAGCCCCACGGCAGCAGGGGCAGACGCCGGTGATGCGCTCGGTCTTCGTGCTCGCGCGAAAGAGTGGCGTGAAGAGCTCGGCCGACCGCGGCATCACGTCCGCGCATTGCCCGAGCTGCGGCGCGCCCGCGACCAGCGCCGCTTCGAGTGCGTGTGACTTCTGCGCGACGGTATTGAACGATGGGTCGGTCAACTGGGTGCTCGAGGATGTGATGCAGCCGGGGTCGGCGCGCCTGCGTGAGTTGGGTTACGGCGATGGAAAAACAACGCCGCCTTCCGCGTCGGGGTTGATCGCGTGGATGGTGCACGTCGCCTCGTGCGATCGTCAGATCGACCCGCGCGAGCGGCAGATGATCCTCAAGGCGGGCGAGCGACGGAAGGTCGATCGGGCGACGGTAATCGCCATGCTCGACGCCGCGGGCAACGGCGGTTTCGAACCGCCGCAACCCGCCAATCGAGAAGAAGCGCGCCAGTGGCTCCAGGAGATGGCGGGGATGGCGCTGGCGGATGGAAAGATATCGCCCGAAGAGAGTTACCTTCTCCGCGAAACCGCCAAGCGCGTGGGCTATGTCGAGGCTGACATCAAGATGATGCTCGCGCGAAAGCGTCAGGAAGTTCTCGAGCAGGCGCGAGCGCGCCTGCGCAACGGCGGGATGTAAGCACAAAGGTGCCGCGGGTTGAAAACCCTTATTACCCGCGTAGTCTTCCGCGGATGGGTGAACCTTCTTTGCAGGAACTGCTGAACGTCGCTTCTGAGGCCGCATATGTCGCGGGGCGAAAGAGCCTCGCGTGGTACAACGCGGGCGTAGCGGTGGACACCAAATCGAATGACACGCCCGTAACCGTCGCGGATCGTGAAGGGGAGATGACCATCCGGCAGATCGTCGGCAAGCATTTTCCCGACCACTCCGTCCTCGGCGAAGAGCATGGCGAGGTGAAGGGCTCCTCCGACTACAAGTGGATCATCGACCCCATCGACGGCACCAAGTCGTTCATCCATGGTGTGCCGATGTATGGGGTGCTGATCGGCGTGGAGGTGAAGGGCCGCGCGAGCGTCGGCGCTGTATATCTGCCGGCGACGGATGAGCTGATATGTGCCGCGGATGGTCTGGGGTGCACGTGGAACGGGCGGCGGGCCCGCGTCTCGGACGTGTCGGATCTGAAAGAAGCAACGCTGGTCGTCACCAGCGCTGCCACCCTGATGAAACGCTCAGACGCTTACGAGAAGCTCGCAAGCGTCGTGAAACTCAACCGCGGGTGGGGCGATTGCTACGGGTATGTCATGGTCGCGACGGGAAGAGCCGAGATCATGTTGGATGCCACGATCAACCCATGGGACTGCGCGCCGATGGTCCCGATCCTTCGCGAAGCCGGGGGGAGCTTTTCCACCTGGAGGGGCGAAGAAACGATCTGGGGAAAAGACGCCGTCGCGACCAACGGCGCGCTGAATGCGGAAGTGATTGATATCCTCAAGGCCGAAACGCTGCGGTGATGCGACGAAGGTAACCTTCTGGTGACGGAGTTACCGCGCAGTGCCTTCTTTTCTTCGCTCCTCATCGGTCCGTAGGATTCCACAACGGAAGGAGCTCTCATGATTCTGTTGACGGGTGCGACGGGGACCAGCGGCTTGGAGATTGCCAAGGCATTGCTGGCGCAAGCCGAGCGCGTGCGCGTGCTGGCGCGCGATCCGGAGAAGGCGGCGAAGTTGCTCGGGGATGAGGTGGAGATCGCACGTGGCGACTTTACCGATGAGGAGTCGATGCTGGCGGCGATGGAAGGTGTTGAACGGACGCTGATGCTCGCGCCGCCGGCACAGAACATGGTCGAGCTTCAGTCGGCGTTCATCCGTGCGGCAAAGCGCGCGGGCATAACGCATGTAGTAAAATTGTCGGCAGCGGGCGCGGATGCCAGGTCTCCGCGCCTGTTCGGCCAGTGGCACGGCCAGAGCGAAGAAGAGCTGAAGCAGAGCGGCATGCAGTGGACGATGCTTCGGCCGAGCTTCTTCATGCAGAACCTTTTGGGCCTGGCGGGGATGATCAAGGGCGGGACGATCTACATGCCCACCGGTGAGGGAAAAGGGGCGTTTGTGGACGTGCGGGATGTCGCGGCTGTAGCGGCGGCCTGTTTGAGCGACGAAGGGCACGAGGGAAAGACCTATGACATCACGGGTCCTGCGGCACTGTCGTATGCGGAGGTGGCGCAGGTCTTTTCCAAGGTGCTGGGCCGCGAGGTGAAGTTCGTGGATGTGCCGGCGGAGGCGGCGAAGAAGGTAATGCTGGTTTCCGGGTTGCCCGAGTGGCAGGCGGAGGCGGTGAATCAGCTTTCGGAGGGGATGAAGCAGGGGCTGTTCGATCAGGTGACGAGCGTCGTGCGGGATGTGGGCGGAAAGGAACCTATTTCGCTTGAGCAGTTCGCGCGAGACCAACGCAGCGTCTTTGCGTGACGATTACTTCAATCGCGATGACCACTCCTGCCGTTTCTGTCGCAGGTGGTTCATTGTCGCCGGATCAACCTCGCTCGGGCCGGCGTCGATCAGTTCCCCCGCGAGAGCGCCTTGGAGCAGGCGGTGGATCTGCGTCACCTCGCCGATCTTGTGATCGGTAAGCAGGCGAATCAGGGGGTATTTGTGCGAGATCAGCTCCAGCTCGCCCAGCGAATGGCCGATGGACGACGTGTGCGTGGTCACGACGGTGAGGGAGACTTCGCCGGCGTTCCAGCCGAACTTGCGGCTGGAAAGCAGCCCCTTGAACGTCAGTGTGAGCGTGCCATCGCGAACATCAAAGATGGTCTTGCGCCAGGTTTGCAGGATGATCGCGACCATCGTCACGAGCATCGCCGTGGAGGTGGTGCCGAGGACGATGAGCACCAGTTGATCGTCGGGGCTGTGCCGTTTGAGGTAGTGGTGAAGAAACGTCCACATCTGCGAGAGTTGAAGCAGGATGATTGCGGCGCCAAAGATGAGCGCGCCCACCGCTCCGTTGGCTCCGGCGAGGGTTTCGATGATGCGGACTTTCCCGGTCTCGCGGCGTTCGACGATGATGGTGCTTTCGGCGGGCAGCCGGATGCGCGAGTGTCGCCGCGGAGCAGCGTAGTCCAGGATCGGCTCGGCGCGGATCGGCTGCGGGTCCATGGGATCATCATACTGTTTCGCTGAGGCGCGTTGTGGTTAAATCGCGATGTGCCGACGCAGCGATACAAGTTGACCGTGGCGTATCGGGGTACGCGCTTCCATGGCTGGCAGCAGCAGCCGATGCTGCCGAGCTACAAGGGGGAAACGCCCGAGGAAGGGCACGGCATTCCGACGGTGCAGGAGACGTTGACGCGCGCGATCGGCGGCGTGGTTCGGCATCCGCTGAACATCGTCGGCTCGTCCCGCACCGACGCCGGCGTTCACGCCAAGGGGCAGGTGGTTCACTTCGACACGCAGATGGTCCAGATCCCTCCGGAAGGGATGCGCAAGGCCATCAATCACGCGTTGCCCGAGGATGTGCTGGTGCGCGAGGTCTTGCCGGTGAGCGAGACGTTTGATGCGATCCGGTCGACGACGAGCAAGCGGTACCAGTATTTTATCTGGACGGCGAGCGATCGTCCGATCTTCTTCTCCGATCTCTGCTGGCATCGCTGGCAGAAGCTGGATGTGAAGGCGATTGAGGAGGGGGCGAAATACTTTGTCGGCACGCACGACTTCGCCAGCTTCGCCCGGCCGGGACACGGCCGCGAGAACACGGTGCGAACGGTGCTGAGCTGCGATGTTGCGCGCCGCGGCGGCAGGCTCGTGGTGGGCGTGGAGGGGACTGGATTTCTCTGGCACATGGTGCGGATCATGGTGGGCACGCTGGTGGAGGTCGGGCTGGGGCGGACGAAGCCCGAGGAGATCGCGGCGATGATCGCCGCGAAGGATCGCCAGGCGGCGGGACCAACAGCGCCGCCGCATGGGCTGTTCCTTCAGTGGGTTCGGACGTTGGAGTGATGCGCCGTGCGAGAGCTGGATCAACTGTTTACGGCGCTGGGGAAATCCAACTTCAGGAAGAAGTTCGCGCTGGGGCCGAAGGATCGGGCGTATCTGCGGGAACGTGGGATGGCGGTGGTGTTGAAGCAGGGAGAGACGATCATCCGCGAGCGGCTTGCGCCGGCGGAGCCGAGCAATGACGGCAAGCAAACACCTTGGCGCGGGCATCCGGTTTTTGTGGCGCAGCATGGGACGGGGACGTGCTGCCGGGGATGTCTCGCGAAGTGGCATGGGATTGAGAACGGAAAGGAACTGCGGGATGAGGAGGTGGCGTATGTGATGCGGGTGATCGAGCGGTGGCTTTCAGGGCAAGGGGTGGAGGAGGAGCGGGGGTTGTTCGGCTGAGGCGAGAGGCGAGTTCCGATAACCGGTTGTCGGAAAGGTCGTTCACGTCACACATCTGTTTCCTGATTTGCCTGTCCTTCCAACGTATTGGAAGACTTCGGGCATGGCAGAAACGGTTACACAAGCAGAGACAGTCGCGGCGCTGCGCATGCCCTGGCGGGAGGCGGGGCAGGAGATTCACGCGCAGCTCAAGATCGGCCGCGCGATCAAGAACCAGCGCATTCGCGATCAATGGGAACTCGATCATGCCCGCGCGGAAAAAGCCGAGTGGATTCGCCGCACGCACGATCTGCTCACGCGGATCTTTGCCAGCGAGGCGGCTGTGGAGCAGTTCAGTCAGCATGCCGCGACGGTGCTGCCGGAGTATGCCGAATTCGACCTCTTTATTGATCAATTCGAAGAAGAAATGCGGCATCGGCTCGCGTTGTTGCAGGGCGCTTTGAAGCAGTTGGAAAACATGCCGGAGGCGCTGCCCTCCGCCTCCGGCGCGGCGGCGGAGTCCGCGCCGCCCACAGCAGATGAAACAGGCGCGCATCACGAGGTTGAAGTTGAAGTGCATGAACCGGTAACGGTGCTCGAGGAGAATGACATGGTGGCGGCGACGACAGAGGCGACGATTGCATCCGTATTGGATGAAGCTTCAAAGACCGTGACCCTTTACGCGCAACCGCCCGCGCTGGTCCCCGCGCCGCCGCGCCCGCCGGTTCGTGTGGAAGCAAGTGGGCTGCTCATCTTCGCGACATCTGACGAAGGCGCGCGAAAGCAGGCCAGTGAGTTTCTCCATGAGCTGGGGCTGAAGATCGAAGTGATCGATCGCGCAGTTTCACCGGGCAAGAGCGCCAGCGAATTGCTCGGGCAGGAGAAGCCGGCGTCCTTTGCCGTCGTCGTCGCCGACGCCGCGGCGATCAAGGAAGCGTCGGGCGAGTTGCAGTTCGAACTCGGCTTCTGTGCCGGTCGATTGGGAGCGCACCGCGTCTGCGTCGCCAGCGCCACGTCGGAACCGCTCACCGACCGTCATGGAATCAAGCATTTGACGATCGACACCGGCGGTGGCTGGCAGCTGCAACTGGCGCGGCACCTCAAACGCGCGGGCGTGCCGGTGGACTTGAATCGGCTTTGTTAGACGAACCCAAGACGTGTGTGGCTCCCCTGAGACGTCTCGACTCCATGTCGTGACGTCTCTTTGTTTCTGTGTCTCTCGCACGCGTTAAACACGCGTGCCATGACTACGTCTTGGGATACACCTTGTCGGGCCATGCCAGCTCGACCCCCTGTTGGGCGAGGAGCGATTGAAAGTCCGCCAGCTTCGTCTTGTCCGCGTGAATTTCATGCGGGCCGCACTTCTTGTTCAGGCAATGCGCCGCGAGCAATCCGGCGGATTCGCCGATGTTCCACTCGACCGGGTGCAGCCGATAGCAGCCGTTGGTGATGTGGGTGGTGCCGAGGTTCTTGCACGCCGGCAGGAGGTTCGTCAGGCGCTGCGGGATCAGGGCGCCCAGCGGAATCTGGAACGGGAGCGAGGCGATGTCGATGTAGTTCTTCCCCGCCGTGCTGGGGTGGAGGTCGATGCGGTAGTAGCCGATGCCGACGGTGTCGGAAAAAATCTCCGCCGTCTGACCCGGCTTTAACTTGTTGATCGGCACTTCAGAGCCGAACCGCGCGGTCGAGCCGACGTGATTCTCGGTCACGGTAAACAGCGCCTTGATCCGGCGCGACTCGCGAAAGTAGGGGGCCAGCGCCAGGCCGTCTTTGGATCCGACGATCTCCGGGATGAGATGCAGGTTGGGGTACCCTTCTCCTTTTTCATCATGCCGAGGCGCTTCGGTCTGCATCCAATACAAGAGCGACAGCGAAAGCTGCCGCGCCTCTTCCACGTAAACCGCCACGTCCTCCCTCGGCTTGTCGATGACGTTGTGCTCCCAGTAATCATTCTGCGGCCAATTCACCAGCGTTACCGGGTGCGGCGGGTTCTCCTTGTAAATGTCGTCCCGCACGATCTGGCGGTACCTCCACAGCGTCACCTGCTTCGGATCTTTGGAAAGGATGTGGCGAGAAATGGGCTTCAGCGAAATCGGCTGCGAATACGTGTAGCTGATCAGGCGCCCCGGCCACGGAGGCGTCAGGTGCGGCACGTAAGTGCGCCACTGCTCGTACTGCCGCGGCTTCTCGATCACATGCTTCGCGCCCGGCGCGGGGTCGAGCGCAACGGGCATGCACCAGGTGAAGCCCTGCACGTTATCCGGGTTCGCATCGTCGGGCCCATGCGGCTCACCGGTCTGCTTCTTCGACTCCGCGCCGCTGACGTACTCGCACTTCGCCAGCGGCAGCAGATCGCCCAGCTCCGTTGCGTCGAGAAAGTAATCCGCGGCAATGCTGATCTGCTCGTGCGTGTCGATGTTCTGAATCGTGACGGAGCGCACGCGATCCTGCTCGACGTCTGCGCTCAACGGTTCATGGCGAAGCAGAACCTGCACCTGCCCGCTCGCAATGAACGGCTGAAGCATCTGGTTGAGCACATGGAGGCTCAGCCGCGGATCATGGCACAGCTTCGAAACCACGCCGCCGCCGGGATTGATGCGCGGATCCTTCTTAGCCGCGTCGGTGAGATTGCTGGTATCCCGAAAGCGCTGGCGGATTCCTTCCCGCAGCGCGCGATACCGCCGAGTGCACCCAAATTCCTCGATCCAGGGATGCTCATCCGGCGGCACCGCCTGGCTCGTGAGCTGCCCGCCGATCCAGATCGTCGGCTCCGTAAGAATCACCCGAGCCCCAAGCGAAGCCGCCGCAATCGCAGCAGCGGTTCCGCCGGTGCTGGCGCCGACGATCAGGATCTGCGTTTTCAGTTCGCGCGACATATCAGCAGTGTATCGAACATCAGCAAGCGTGGTACTGCGGGGAGCATCGAATGGCCGAGCTTCGCGCGGTTCTACAGATCAACGGATCTTTCGCTATTCTACGGGTGCGTGAAAATCGTCCACATCATCACCCGCCTGATCATCGGTGGCGCCCAGGAAAACACCCTCCTCTCCTGCGAAGGCCAGCACGATCGGGGTCACGACGTCACCCTCATCACCGGACCGCCTCTCGGGCCCGAAGGTTCCCTCCTCGAGCGCGCCCAAACCCACGGCTACCGCGTCGAAGTGATCGACGAAATGCGCCGCGCCGTCCTCCCCGGCCGAGACTTTCGCACCTACCGCCTGCTCGTCGAGCGCCTGCGCCAGCTTAGGCCCGACGTCGTCCACACCCACTCCTCCAAAGCCGGCATTGTCGGCCGCTGGGCCGCCCACCGCGCCGGCGTGCCCGCCGTCGTCCACACGATCCACGGCCTCTCCTTCACGGCATCCACGAAGCCTTACGTCAACTGGGCGTACAAGTGGCTCGAGCGCCGCGCCGCTCCCATCACCACCAAGATCGTCTGCGTCGCCGATGCTATGGCCGAGCAATCGTTAGCCGCCAATATCGGCCGGCGCGAGCAGTACGTCACCGTCTATAGCGGCATGGAGACTGCCCCGTTCCTCCACCCTCCGGTCTTGCGCGACGAGATGCGCAATCGCCTCGGCCTGAAGGATCACCACATCGCCGTCGGCACCATCGCACGGCTGTTCGATCTCAAGGGCCACGACGATCTGCTCGCTCTCGCCCCCGAGCTGTGCTCGCGCTACCCAAACCTGCGCTTCCTCTGGGTCGGCGACGGTTTGCTCAGAGAAGAGTTCGAAGCGCGCATGGACAAGCTGGGCCTGCGCGACCGCTTCATCCTGACCGGATTGGTCAAACCGGTGCAAATCCCCGAACTCACGGGTGCTATGGACATCTTAGTCCACCCCTCGCGGCGCGAAGGCCTCGCCCGCGCCATCGTCCAGGGGCAACTCGCCCGCTGCCCCGCCATCGCCTACGACATCGACGGCAATCGCGAAGGTTTGCTCGACGGCGAAACGGGGTTCGCGATCAAGCCCTTCGACCGCCTGGCGCTGGCAGAGAAGCTGAGAATTGTCATTGAGGATGCAGAGCTGCGCCGGAGGATGGGCGAAAAGGGGCGGAATTTCGCACTGTCGCGCTTTGATGCCAAAGTAATGGTCGCGGGCTTAGAAAAAGTTTACGCCGATGCGCTCGCACAGCGCACAGCTTGAAAACCCGTGCCGCCAGGAGCATACACTACCGTCATGGCATCCATTCTCATCTTCGGCCCGCATCCCGACGACCAGGAACTCGGCATGGGCGGGACCATCATCAAGCTCGTCAAGCAGGGCCACCGGGTCCACATCGTTGACATGACCAACGGCGAGCCCACGCCCTTCGGCTCCGTCGAAGAGCGCGCCAAGGAAAGCGCCGCGGCCGCCAAAATCATGGGCGTCGAGCGCACGCTCATCGGCCTGACCAACCGCCAGGTCGTTCACGACATCGAATCGCGCTACAAGGTCGCCGCCGTCATCCGTAAGCACACGCCGGATTGGCTCTTCGTTCCCTACCCCATCGATGCCCACCCCGATCACGTTGCCGTCACGAAGATCTGCGAAGACGCCCGCTTTGACGCAAAGCTCACCAAGACCAACATCCCCGGCGATCCGTGGTACCCCAAGCGGATTATTTACTACTTCTGCACGCACCTGCGCATGAACTTCACCCCCAACTTCTGCATCGACATCAGCGACACGATCGAGCAGAAGATGGAAGCCGTCGCATGCTACAAATCGCAGTTCGTCGGCTTCAGCGGCGCCGTCCCCGATCAGGTCAAGGCGGTCACCGCCTACTTCGGCACCCGGATCAACACCAAGCACGCCGAACCCTTCTACACCCAGGAAATGCTCGGCTTCAAAGGCCTCGACCAGCTGTTCTAGCGCCAATACCTTCCACCTGCGTGGCATGGGCGTCTCGCCCATGCATCCGCCCAACGAAGCATCACTTCATCAGCGCCTCAGCCACGATCGTGCTCACGCGCTTCCGCAGCGCTTTCACATCCGCATCATCATCCGGATGCACCCGATTGGTCAGCAGCACCACAAACGCATCATGCGTGGGATCAATCCAGAACGATGTCCCGGTATAACCCGTATGCCCGAACGATTGCCCCTTCGGAAACAGCTTCCCTCGCGGCCCCGCCGAATACTTCGAATCGATATCAAACCCCAACCCCCGCGTGATCGTCGTCCCCTCTTTCGGGTCCTTAATCGAGTGCGGCTTGGTGAACAGCGCCACCGTCTCCGGCTTCACGATCCGCCGCCCGTCCAGCTCACCCTTGTTCAAAATCATCCGGCAAAACCGCGCCACATCCGCCCCCGATGCAAACACCCCCGCATGCCCCGCATACCCACCCAGCGCATACGCCCGCGGATCATGCACTTCCCCAATGATCCACTTGCCATCGCGCTTCTCTGTCGGCGCGATCCGATCGTGCCAAGCCTCCGGCGGGTTGTACGCCGTGCTCTTCATCCCCAGCGGCCCGAACACGTTCTGCTGCGCAAACTCCTTCAGCGGCTTCCCACCCGCCGCCTTCACCACCTCGCCCAGCACAATGAAACTCAGATCCGAATAGTCCGACGTTTTGCCCGGCGGATTTTTCAGCTTCGTCGCATACACTTTCGACAGCATCGCTTCGGTGGACCCCTTGTAGTCCTTGATGTCGTTGTCCGGCACGAACCCGGCCTGGTGGAGCAGGCACTGCTCGATCGTGATGTCCTTCTTCTCCGGCGTGTTCATCTGCGGGATGTACTTCGAGACCGGATCGGTCACCGAGATCTTCCCCTGGTCCACCAGCACCATGATCGAGCTGGTGCAGCCGACGACTTTGGACAGGCTCGCCAGGTCGTAGACCGTCTCGGGCGTGACGGCGGTGGAGTTCGGATCGTAAGTGAAATGGCCAAAGCCCTTCTCATACACGTTCCCGCCCGATCGTCCCGCGACGACCACCGCCCCCGGCGTCAGTTGAAGCTCGATCCCGGCGTTTATCGCACGTTCGATCTGCTGCGCGTGAGCCTCATCCAGCGGCTTTGGCTCATCAGCAGCGAGTGCGATCGGTGAAGTCATCATCAGAAACGACAGACAAAACAGCGTGATCAAAATGCGATTCATTGGCGACCAGTTTAAGCAGCAATGCGGATCGTTTGTAGGGGGAGTACGTATGTCCAACGGGCTCCGTCAACAGTTTCGACGACAACCAAACGGCCTTGGGTTTATCGTGCTCTTGTTATTGATCCTCACGACCCTCGGGCGCGCGGACGTCGGCCGCGGCAAGCGCGGCATGGTCGTCACCGTTCAACCCATCGCCTCCGACGCCGGCGCACGCGTCCTGCAGGAGGGCGGCAATGCCATCGACGCCGCCGTCGCCGCGGCGCTTGCCCTCGGCGTCGTTGACAGCCACAACTCCGGCATCGCCGGCGGCTGCTTCATCCTCATCCGCACTGCCGCCGGCGAAAACATCGCCATCGACGGCCGCGAGATGGCCCCCGCCAAAGCCACGCGCGACATGTACATCCGCGATGGCAACCCGACCACCCA
>DASVUC010000286.1:0-17675 GCA_036387255.1 Tepidisphaeraceae bacterium
AGCGCCAGCGGCTGCTGGTGAACTATCGATCTGGCGATATCTGGAGCCCGCAGGTGGAGGCGGGGGAAGCGCTGCAAAACGTGGCGAAGCACTTTGCGGATTGCATTCGCGAGAACAAGACGCCGATCAGCGATGGGCGGCTCGGGTTGCGGGTGGTGAGACTTTTGGAATCGGCGACGCGGAGCATTCGGGCGCAGGGCGGGCGGGTGGTGTTGGGCAACGGAGGAACGAATGGCAATGGTCATGCACGATCGGTCGGATCCCATGAACGGGCTGCGGATCGCGGCGGACGTGCGGCTGGGGAAGAACGTCAGCATTCACTGCTTCGTTAACCTGTACGGGTGCTCGATCGGGGATGAGAGCCGGGTGGGGTCGTTTGTGGAGATTCAGAAGAATGCTCACATCGGGGCTCGGTGCAAGATTTCGAGTCATACGTTTGTATGCGAGGGTGTGACGATTGAGGATGAGGTGTTTGTGGGGCATGGGGTGATGTTCATCAATGACCTGGACCCGCGGGCGACGAGCGAGGGGAAGCCGCAGAGTGAGGCGGATTGGGTGGTGGTGCCGACGCGGGTGTGTAAGGGGGCTTCGATTGGGAGCAATGCGACCATTGTGGGTGGGGTGACGATTGGTGAGGGGGCGCTGGTGGGTGCGGGGGCGGTGGTGACGAAGGATGTGCCGGCGGGTGTTGTGGTGGTGGGGAATCCGGCGCGGGTGGTGCGGAAGAGGGAAGAGGTGGGCGTGGGCGGGCGTGAGAAATAACAAGACGCATGGGCGAGACGCCCATGCCACGTGGGGAGGATGAGGAGCACGGGCAAGATGCCCGTGTCACATCAGGGCTTGAGAAACCACGGGCGAGGTCGCCCGTGCCACAGGGTAAGAACTATGACGCAATTGAATGAACCGTGCCGCGTTGCTGCGGCTTCTGGGCCTAAGACGGTGGTTCCGCTGGCGGATCTGCGGGCGCAATACAACGAGGTGCGCGCGGAGATGATCGCGGAACTGCTGGAGGTAGCGGGGAGCACGAACTACATCCTCGGGCCGAAGGTGGCGCAGTTTGAAGAGGACTTCGCGCGGTACGTGGGTGTGAAGCACGCGATCGGTGTGAACTCGGGGACGAGCGCGCTGCACCTGGCGCTGATCGGCGCGGGCGTGGAGGCGGGCGATGAGGTGATCACGGTTCCGATGACGTTCATCGCGACGAGCTGGGCGATCAGCTATTGCCATGCGACGCCGGTGTACGTGGATATCGATCCGAAGACGTACACGATGGATCCGGAGCAGATCGAGCGGCGGATCACGAGCAAGACCAAGGCGATTTTGCCGGTGCATCTGTATGGCCAGTGCGCGGACATGGATGCGATCCTGGCGATCGGGAACAAGTATGGCATCCCGGTGATTGAAGACGCGGCGCAGGCGCATGGGGCGAGTTTGCTGGGTCGCAACGCCGGGACGATGGGGATGGCGGGATGCTTCAGTTTTTATCCCGGGAAGAACCTGGGGGCGTACGGCGAAGCGGGCGCGGTGGTGACAAATGACGATGACCTGGCCAAGCGCTATCGGGCGCTGCGCGATCACGCGCAGGACAAGCGGTACCACCACAGCGAGATCGGGTTCAACTATCGCATGGACGGGATGCAGGGGGCGGTGCTGGGCGTG
This sequence comes from Tepidisphaeraceae bacterium, assembly GCA_036387255.1. Taxonomy (GTDB): domain Bacteria; phylum Planctomycetota; class Phycisphaerae; order Tepidisphaerales; family Tepidisphaeraceae; genus DASVUC01. The sequence continues at coordinate 1,660 of DASVUC010000286.1, forward strand.
AAGCTGAAGCACCTGGAGAAGTGGACGGAGAAGCGGATCCGTTTTGCCGATCGATATCGTCGGATGCTGAATGGGCTCCCGATCGAGCTGCCGACGATGGGCGATGCGCGGCGGCATGTGTGGCACTTGTATGTGGCGCTGCATCCGCAGCGCGATCGCGTGCGGCAGGAGCTGGAAACGCAGGGCATCCACACCGGGCTGCACTATCCGATCCCGCTGCATCTTCAGAAGGCGTATGCACACCTGGGCGGGCAGGTGGGTGATTATCCGGTGGCGGAAAAAGTGGCGAATCAGTGTCTGACTCTCCCCCTGTTCGCGGAGATGACCGAAGACCAGCAGGACGCGGTTGTCGATGCGCTGACGAACGTGCTCAGTGAGGAAGCTTGGCAATGAAATACGAACTGGAAGGTTCAACCGTACTGGTGACCGGCGGAGCCGGGCTCGTGGGCTCGCACATCGTCGATCAATTGATCGACGCGGGCGCGGGCGAGATCCGCGTGCTGGATAACCTCGTGCGCGGGCGGCGCGAGAACCTGGCGGCGGCGGAAGCGCGGAAGAAGATCAACTTCATCAACGGCGACGTGCGCGACCGGAATATGGTGCAGCAGGCCGTGGATGGATGCGACTACGTGTTCCACCAGGCGGCGATCCGCATCACGCGCTGCGCGGAGAAGCCACGGGAATGCATGGAAGTGCTGGTGGACGGGACGTTCAACATCTTCGAGGCGTCGGTGGCGGCGGGCGTGAAGAAGATCACGTACGCATCGAGCGCTTCTGTCTATGGCATGGCGGATCAGTTCCCGACGGAAGAGCGTCATCATCCGTATAACAACCGCACGCTGTACGGCTGGGCGAAGGTGATGAACGAAGGCATCGCGCACAGCTTTAACGACATGTACGGGTTTCCCAGCGTGGGGCTGCGGTACTTCAATGTGTATGGGCCGCGGATGGATGTGACGGGGGCGTATACGGAAGTGTTCATCCGGTGGCTGGATTGCATTGAGAAGAATGAGGCGCCGGTGATCCACGGCGACGGGAGCGCGACGATGGATTTTGTGTTCATCGAGGACATCGCTCGAGCGAACATCCTGGCGATGCAATCGGATCGCACGGATGACGTGTTTAACGTGGCGACGGGGACGGAGACGAGCCTGATGCAGTTGTGGGAGGCGCTGCAAAAGGTGACAGAGGCGTATCACCTGGAGCCGCGATGTGTGCCGCCGCGGAAGACGAATCCGGTGCCGAAGCGATTGGCGAGCACGAAGCGGGCGCGGGAGTTTCTGGGGTTCACGGCTTCGACTTCGCTGGAAGAGGGATTGCGCAAGCTGGCGGCTTGGAGGCGGCAAGTGCTTGGGGAATTGCAGAAGGCGTGATCCGTAGCATGGGCGTCTCGCCCATGCACTGTCAACGCGCATGGGCGAGACGCCCATGCCACGAGAGAAGACGAAAGAAAAAGATGTCAGCACCACTTCCGATGATTCCGATTGCCAAGCCCACGTTGGGCGATGAAGAGGCGGCGGCGGCGAGCGAGGCGATTCGCTCGGGCTGGGTGACGCAGGGGCCGCAGGTGGCGGGGTTTGAGAAAGACTTCGCGGCTTACGTTGGCTCGCCGCATGCTTGTGCGGTGTCGAGCTGCACGACGGCGCTGCACCTGGCGCTGCATGTGCTGGGTGTCGGTGCGGGTGATGAAGTGATCACGGTCTCGCACTCGTTCATCGCCACGGCGAATGCGATTCGGTACTGCGGGGCGACGCCGGTGTTTGTGGATGTGGAGCCGGTGACGTTCAATATGGATCCGAAGCTCGTTGAGCGCGCGATCACGAAGAAGACGAAGGCGATTTTGCCGGTGCATCAGATGGGGATGCCTTGCGATATGACGGCGATCATGGCGATCGCTAATAAGCATGGGCTGCCGGTGGTTGAGGATGCGGCTTGCGCGATTGGGAGCGAGATCAAGGTCGGTGAGACGTGGCAGAAGATCGGGGCGCCTGTGGGGACGGTGGCGTGTTTTTCGTTTCATCCGCGGAAGGTGATTACGACGGGCGATGGCGGGATGCTGACGACGCGGGATGCGGAGTTGGATAAGCGGTTTCGGCTGCTGCGGCAGCATGCGATGAGCGTGTCGGATACCGTTCGGCATTCGGCGAGCCAGGTGATTTTCGAAGAGTATCCGGCGGTGGGATTTAACTATCGGATGACGGATATTCAGGCGGCGATGGGGCGCGTGCAGTTGCGGAGGCTGCCGGAGTTGCTGAAGCGGCGGGTGGAGCTGGCTTCGAATTACGCGCGGGCGTTTCGGGAGATTAAGGGGCTGGTGCCGCCGGTGGCGCCGGCGTGGGCGAAGAGCAACTACCAGTCTTATGCGGTGCGGGTGACGAAGGAATTTCCGATGACGCGGGATGGGCTGATGCAGCATTTGCTGGAGCGGCGGATCAGCACGCGGCGGGGGATTATGAATTCGCATCAGGAGGGGGCGTATGTGAATGCGGGACCGTTCAACCTGCCGGAGTCGGAAGCGGCTCGGGATGGTGTGATTCTGCTGCCGTTGTTTAGTTCGATGACGGATGAGGAGCAGGGGCGGGTGATTAATGAAGTGATCGCAATTCGGTGAGGAAGGATGCATGGGCGGGACGCCCATGCCACGTAAAATGCTGAAAGATCTGATAGTTTTGGGCGCTAGCGGTAATGTCTGGGATGTGCTGGACGTTGTGGATGCGATCAATGCGCTGAGGCCGACCTGGAATGTGGTTGGGGTGCTGGATGATCGGCGGCCGGTGGGGAGCGTGTTTGCGGGTGCGAAGGTTGTGGGGACAACTCGGGAGGCGGCGCGATTTTCGGATGCGTCGTTTATCAACGCGATCCGGAGCGAGAAGACGGTGAGCGGGATGGAGGAGATCCTGGGGGCGACGGGAGTCTCTGATTCGCAGTTTGCGACGCTCGTGCATCCGCTGGCTTCGGTTTCCTCCCGGGCCAAAGTGGGGAGGGATGTGCTGGTGAATTTTGGCGCGTCGGTGGCGGGGAATGTGACGATTGAGGATCACGTGTCGCTGGGGCCGAACGCGGTGGTCGGGCATGACACATGTGTTGATCGTTATTCCGCGGTGGCGGCGGGGGCGATTCTTTCCGGTGGCGTGCAGGTGGAGCGGGGTTGCTACATCGGCACGGGGGCGACGGTGAAGCAGCAGATTCGGATTGGCGCCGGGGCGATTGTGGGGATGGGCGCTGTCGTGACCAAAGACATTGAGGCGGGGGCTGTGGTGGTTGGGAATCCGGCGCGGCCGATGGTTCGGCGGGCGCGGATGATCGTTTAAGAGTAATTCATGTCGTCCGTCTCAGTCATCATCCCGTGTTACAACTACGCCCGGTATTTGCGCGGGTGTGTGCGGAGCGTGCTGGATCAGGCGGGGGTGGATGTGCGCGTGCTGGTGATCGATGACTGCTCGCCGGACGACACGGCGGAAGTCGGGCGGGCGCTGGCGGCGGAGGATAGCCGGGTCACGTTCTGGCGGCATGAGACGAACAAGGGGCATATTGCGACTTACAACGAGGGGATTGAGTGGGCGGATGGGGATTACTTCCTGCTGATCAGCGCGGATGATCTGGCGACGCCTGGGGCTCTCACGCGGGCGGCGGCGGTGATGGATGCGCATCCGAACGTCTCGATGACGTATGGGAAGTTCTTCAAGTTGAAGAACGACGATGCGCTCCAGGCGTTTGAGGCGCCGGCGGAACCGCGGGTGAAGATTACGCCGGGGATGGAATTTTTTGAGATGATCTGCCGGTCGGGTGAGAACATTGTGCCGACGCCGACGGCGATTGTACGGACGCGGATTCAGAAGCTTGTCGGTGGGTACAACGCGGCGCTTCCTCATGCGGGGGACATGGAGATGTGGCTGCGGTTTGCGGCGCATGGGGATGTGGCGCATCTGGATGTGGAGCAGGCGTATTACCGGTTCCACACGAGCAACATGCATCGGCCGTTCATGAACAACCCGAGGCGGGATCTGAGCCAGCGCAAGCTGACGTTTGCGTACGTGTTCGACACGTTGTCGGATCGGCTGGCGAACGCCGCGGCGCTGCGCGAGACTGCGGCGAAGGGGCTGGCGCAGCAGGCGTTCTGGATCGCGGCCGAGCTATTCGACCAGGGGGACGTGGAGCGCTGCGATGAGGTGCTCGAGTTCTCCATCGAAACCGATCCCGCGCTTCGCAACAGCAAAGACTTCAAGAAGCTTCAATTCAAGCGCCGCCTCGGCGCCAAGACATGGGGCATCGTCATGCCCCTGGTTCGTCAACTTCGTCGTAAGCAACCTGCAACCGCATGAAATCCGCAATTGAAATCGAGAATGTATCGAAGCGTTACCGGCTTGGCGCGCGTGGCAACGGCTACCGCACGCTGCGCGAGTCCATCATGGACGGCGCATCGGCCGGCTTGAAAAAGATCAAGAAGATCACCGGCGCCAATGGACACGGCGCGGGCGACAATGGCTCGGACATTCTCTGGGCGCTGAAGGATGTGTCGTTCCAGGTGAAGCCGGGCGAGGCGATCGGGATCCTCGGGCGCAACGGCGCTGGCAAGAGCACGCTGCTCAAGATCCTCTCGCGGATCACCCCCCCTACCGATGGGCGCATCGGCATCCGCGGGCGGGTTGGGTCGCTCCTGGAAGTGGGCACGGGTTTTCATCCGGAGCTGACCGGGCGGGAGAACATCTTTCTCAACGGCGCGATCATTGGGATGAGCAAGAAGGAGATCGAGCGGAAGTTCGATGCGATTGTGGAATTCGCGGAGATGGGGAAGTTCATCGATACGCCGGTGAAGCGGTACAGCTCGGGGATGTATGTGCGGCTGGCGTTTTCGGTGGCGGCCCACATGGAGCCGGACATCCTGCTGGTGGATGAAGTGCTGAGCGTGGGCGATGCGATTTTCCAGCGAAAGTGCCTGGATCACGCGAAGAAGGTGCTGCGGACGAACGCGACGCTCTTGTTCGTTTCGCACAACATGTTCGCCATCAAGGCGATGTGCGATCGGGCGATTTATCTGTCGCAAGGGCAGGTGATTTATGACGGACCGACGGCGGATGCGATCGCGCGGTATGAGAATGACGTGCGGCTGACGACGGCGTCGTGGGCAGAGAGCAAGATCGGAAGTGATCCGAACCGTTATCCGATCCGCATGACAGCGGTTGAAGTTTTAGATGAAGGGGGAGAAGCGCAGACGGTGTTTGACTATGGGCAGCGCATGCGATTGCGGCTGCATTACGTGGCGGATCGTCGAATTGAGCGGCCGAACTTTAACGTGAGCTTCGTGCGCTCGGACAACATTCCGGTGTGCAACTACAACATGGCGATGGACGCCATTGATCTTCCTTTTGTGGAAGGCGAAGGCGTGGTCGAAGTGCTCACGCCGCCCATGAAGCTCGTGGCTGAGATGTATTCGGTTCACACGATGGTTTGGGATCAGAAATTCCAGAGTCTGTACTGCGCCCAGGTGGGGCAGAATTTCCATATTCGCCATGAGCAGCTGAATACCGATTTTGGGATCTTTCATGAAGAGGCGGAGTGGAGTTGTGATGCGGCGGTGACTGCCGGGGCGTGAAACGCTTGAAAGAGAGGATGCATGGGCGAGACGCCCATGCCACGCGGGGGATGCACAGTGCACGGGTTGAAAACCCGTGCCACGTTGAGAGGTGAATGAAGATTGCGGTAGCGAGCTGCGGGCTGGGGCATGTGACGCGCGGGATTGAGGCCTGGGCGTTTGACCTGGCGTATGCGCTGCGCGAGCGGGGAGAGGATGTGATCTTGTGCAAGGGGGCGGGGGAGGCTGAGAGCGAGATTGAGCGCGTGGTTTCGTGCGTGAAGCGGAGCGCGGGGTGGGTGAAGAAGCTGCCGAAGCGAGGATTGTGGCGCGTGGGGTTGGGGTCGGCGTACGAAGTGGAAGCGACGACGTTTGCGCTGAACCTGATCCGCGTGCTGCGTCGCGAGAAGATCGACATCCTGCACGTGCAGGACCCGCTGGTGGCGCTGGTCGTTCAGCGGGCGCGAAACCTGAAGCTGGTGCGGACGCGGGCGATCCTGGGGCATGGAACGAACGAGTCGCTGGCGTTTTTGAACAAGATTGATTTTCTTCAGCACCTGGCCCCCTACCACCAGGAGCAGGTGGCGAGCCAGGGCGTGAGCAAGCCCACGTGGACGGCGATTCCGAATTTCATCGACACCGACGCGTTCCATCCGGGCCGTGGCGATGCGATGCGGGATGAGCTGAACATTCCACGCGATGCGACCGTGGTGCTGTCGGTGGCGGCGATCAAGCGCGGGCACAAGCGGATCGACCATCTGATCGAAGAATTTGCAAAGCTCGTGCGGCGAAGTGCGCAGACGCCGGCACATCTGGTCATCGCGGGCGGGCATGAGAGCGACACGCAAGAGCTCTTGGCGCTCGGCCGGGCGAAGATCGGGGATAAGTTCACGGCGCTGGTTCGGTTTCCGCGGGAAGAGATCGCGGAGCTGTATCGCTGTGCGGATCTTTTCGTGCTCTGCTCGATTCGGGAGATGATGCCGATCGCGCTGATCGAGGCGACGGCTTCGGGGTTGCCTTGCCTGGTGAACGATCATCCAACGCTAAGCTGGATCATCGGCGACGGCGGACGCACGATCGACATGAACGCTTCGGGGGCACTGGCCGATGCCATGCAGCAACTCGTCTCTGATCGCGAGCTTCGCCGATCTCTCGGCGGCAACGCTCGCGAGCATTGCCTTGCCCACTTCAGCAAGGATCACGTCGTCAGCGAGATTTTGAATTATTACCGCACCGTCCTGGCAGTGGGTGTTGCCGAGGCGGGCGCGAAGGTTGTACCAGCGATCGGCGGTCCGCTCCCGGCGGACTGCTGCGAATCCGCTGTGCCGCTTACCGATTAATCGCCTTCGGGCCTTAAGGGAAACATGCCAGGGAAGAAGAGCTCTCGTCGGTCAATGAATCGCCGCCAGTCCGTGTTCACGCAGTGCATGGTGGAGCCGCTGGAGCTGCGGACGTTGTTCGCGGCGCTGACGATTGCGCAGGAGAACGCGCTGCCGGGCACGCCCGCCAGCACGTGGGATGTCGCGGGCGCGGGAACGAGCTCGCTCCAGGGTTTCGCGACCGACATGTCGGTCAACCGCGGCAGCACGATCAACTTCAAGATCGACGACAGCACGCTCGCCAGCTACCACATCGACATCTATCGGCTGGGGTACTACCAGGGGAACGGCGCCCGCTTCATCACCTCGATTGGCACGGCGAGCACGATTGAGAAGGATCAGCCGACGATCAGCCCGCAATCAGGCACGGGCTTGATCGACTGCGGCAACTGGACGGTTTCCGCGAGCTGGACGGTTCCTGCCGATGCGACCAGCGGCGTGTACATCGCCAAGCTTCAGTACGACAACAGCAGCGGCGCGAGCCACATCCCATTCATCGTGCGCAACGACGGCGGGACGAGCGACGTGATCTTCCAGACCTCCGACACCACCTGGCAGGCGTACAACAACTACGGTGGGAACAGCCTGTACGAGGGCAACGGCTCAACCGGGCGGGCTTACAAGGTGAGCTACAACCGGCCGTTCAACACGCGAAGCAATGCGCCGGAGGATTACCTGTTCAATGCCGAGTATCCGATGATCCGCTTCCTGGAGCGCAACGGATACGACGTGAGCTACATCTCGGGCGTGGATACGGATCGGCTGGGGGCGGGGAACCTGACGAGCCATAAGCTGTATCTGTCGGTTGGGCATGACGAGTACTGGTCGAAGAACCAGCGGGCGAACGTGCAGGCGGCGCGCGATGCGGGGACGAACCTGGCGTTCTTCAGCGGCAACGAGATGTTCTGGAAGACGCGCTGGGAAACCAGCGCCACCACCGGCGGCGCGAGCTACCGCACGCTCGTCTGCTACAAGGAAACGCACGCCGGCGCGAAAATTGATCCGACATCCGAGTGGACGGGGACGTGGCGCGATCCGCGCTTCAGCCCCCCTGCCGACGGCGGTCGACCTGAGAATGAGCTGATCGGGCAGATCTTCATGGTGAACGACGGCGCGACCAGCGCCATCCAGGTTCCGTTCACCGATGCGAAGCTGCGCCTGTGGAGGAACACATCAATCGCCAGCATGACCAGCGGCACCGCGACGCTGGCGGCGAGCTCGCTCGGATACGAGTGGGATTCGGACATGGACAACGGGTTCCGTCCAGCCGGCGTGATCGACCTGTCGCACACGACGATCAGCAACGCGCCGATCCTGACGGATTACGGCTCCACCTTTGGCTCCGGGACGGCGAAGCACAGCTTGACCTTATATAAGGCGGCCAGCGGCGCGCTGGTTTTTGGGGCGGGAACGGTGCAGTGGCCTTGGGGGTTGGATTCCAATCACGATCGCGGATCCAACGCTGCGGATTCGCGCATGCAGCAGGCGACGGTGAACCTGTTCGCGGACATGGGCGTGCAGGCGTCGAGCCTGATGAGCGGAATAGTGGCGGCGAGCAAGAGCGCGGACTTGAGCGGTCCGACGGTGACCATCACGTCGCCCGCGAATGGAACAAACGTCAGTCTGGGCGCGACGATCACCGTGAACGGCACGACCGCCGACAGCGGTGGTGGCGTCGTTGCGGGAACGGAATATTCCATCGACGGCGGCACCACCTGGCATCCGACCGCGGCGCGCACGCCGTGGACGTTCAGCTTCTCCGCCGTGAATGGCGGCCAGATGACCGTGCTGGTCCGCGGCATCGACGACAGCGCGAACATCGGCACGCCCGCCACGCTCACGTTCAACGTGCAGGGCCCGATCGGGGAGACGATCTTCGGCAACAGCGTTCCGACCACGCAGGATCCCGACGCATCGTCGACGGAGCTGGGCGTGAAGTTCCGCTCGGACATCGATGGCTCGATCAACGGCCTGCGGTTCTACAAGTTTGCCGCCAACACGGGAACGCACGTGGGGAGCCTGTGGACGCTGAACGGGTCGCTGATGGGACGCGTGACGTTTTCTGGGGAATCGGCTTCTGGCTGGCAGTTTGCCAACTTCGCTTCACCCATCGCGATCACCGCGAACACAACTTACGTCGCCAGCTACCTGGCGCCCGTGGGCCGCTATGCGGGCGACACGAACTACTTCAACGGCAAGGGCGCGGGCACCGGTCATGTGAAGGCGCTGGCGGATGGCGTGGCAGGCGCGAACGGCGTGTATGGGTATGGATCGTCGCCGCTGTTTCCGACGCTGGCCTGGATGAGCGCGAACTACTACGTGGACGTCTTCTTTACGCCCGCGCAGGTGAACGACACGACCCCGCCGACCGTGAGCGGATTGACGCCGGCGAGCGGGGCGACGGGTGTCGCGACGTCAAGCGTGGTGAGCGCAACGTTCTCCGAAGCGATCAACCAGAACACGCTGGTCTTCGCCGTGAAAGATTCGCTGAATAACACCGTCGCCGGCAGCGTGAGCTACAACAGCAGCACGCGGGTTGCGACGTTCAACCCGGCGGCGGCGCTGCTGAAGGGTGTCACGTACACCGCGTCGATCCAGGCGTCGGATGCGAAGGGGAACGCGATGGCGAGCGCCACCGCGTGGTCGTTCACGACGGTGCAGCCGGATCTCACGCCGCCGACCGTGACGAGCGTCACGCCCGCCAGCGGCGCGACGAACGTTTCGATAACGACGGCGCTGACGGCGGTGTTCAGTGAAGATGTCAACCCCGCGACGATCGTGTTCAGCGTGGGCGGCGTGAGCGGATCGACCAGCTACAACGCCGCCACGCGCACGGCGACGTTCACACCGAGCGCGGCGCTGGCGTACTCGACGGCCTACAACGCGGGCGTGACGGCATCTGATACCGCCGGTAATTCGATGGCATCTCCCGTGGCGTGGTCGTTCACCACCGTTGCGAAGCCAACGGCGCTGACGCTGTTTGCCGACAGCGTGGTGCCGGCGAATCCATCGGAAAACGACAGCTCGCCCGTGAACGTCGGCGTGAAGTTCAAGAGCGACATCGCCGGGTACATCACCGGCATCCGCTTCTACAAGGGCGCCGGCAACACCGGCACGCACATCGGCAACCTTTGGAATTCCGGCGGCACCAAGCTCGCCGAGATCACGTTCATCAACGAAACGGCCACGGGCTGGCAGACGATGAAGTTTTCCAATCCCGTCGCCATCACCGCCAACACCGTCTACGTCGCGTCTTATTTCGCGCCCAAGGCGCACTACGCCGAGGACGACAACTACTTCGCTTCGGCGGGCGTCGATAACGGAACGCTGCATGCGCTGAAGAACGGCGTCTCCGGCGGCAACGGCGTGTATCGCTATGCCGGCTCGGTGCGATTCCCCAGCGCGAGCTTCGCTTCGGCAAATTACTACGTGGATGTGACGTTCTCCACCACCGCCAGTGGAAACGCGCAGACGCAGAACGTGGTGATGCAAACAGCTCCGGCGACGTCGCTCGAAGTGGGTTCGGCGATGTCGCTGATCGGTGATCAAAAGGATCCGCTGCTGGCGTGAGAGCGCAGGTGAGTCTCCCCCCTCTCCCGTACCCGGGAGAGGGCGGGGGTGAGGGTGTCACTCGCGAACTACCACACAACCAAAGCAACAAGTGAGGGCGCTCCCAGGCTTCGCCGCCTTGGGAGCTGTGCATCGCAAGATGCAAAGGATCGAGCCGTGTCTAAGAACAATCGAGTGAGCGTGAAGAAATCAAACAACAGTGCCGCAGCCATGCAGGGCCGGCAGTTCGAGCGCCTCGAGCGCCGCGCGCTCATGGCCGCCGTCTCCAGCGTCTACCCCAGCAGCCTCGGCATCGGTGCCGGCGTGAACACGCACGTGCAGGTCGCGTTCGCCAGCAGCATGACGGCCGGCTCAATCACGTCTTCGACGTTTCAGTTGCTCGATGGCTCCACCCCCGTCTCCGCGCGCATCAGCTACAACCCCAACAACAAGACCGCCACCATCGATCCCGCAGCGCCGCTGGCTTACAACAAGAGCTACTCCGTTGTCGTCAAAGGCGGCTCGACGGGCGTGAAGGATTCTTCCGCGGGCACACTCGCCAGCGATTACACGTGGTCCTTCAAGACCGCCGCCGATCCGACGACCGGTCCCGGCGGGCCGATCCTCGTCATCACCAAGAGCTCCAATCCTTACAGCACGTATTACCCCGAGATCCTGCGCGCTGAAGGCTTGAACGCCTTTGCGACCGCGGACATCTCCACCGTCTCGGCGGCGAACCTGGCGAACTACAAGCTGGTGCTGCTGTCGGAAATGACGCTCACCGCCACCCAGGTTTCGACGATTTCCAGCTGGGTGACGGGCGGCGGGAAGCTCGTCGCAATGCGCCCGGACAAGCAGCTCGCGGGGCTGCTCGGTCTCACCGACACCGGCGCCACGATCAGCGATACGTACCTGGATGTCGACAACACGACGGCCGTCGGCGCGGGCATCACCGCGACGAGCATGCAGTACCACTCCACCGCCGATCGCTACACGCTGAATGGCGCAACGAAGCTGGCGGATCTGTTTTCCAACTCAACGACGTCGATCAATAATCCGGCCGTCACCATCAAGACCGTCGGCAGCAATGGTGGGCAGGCGGCGGCGTTTGTCTTTGACCTGGCGAAGAGCATCATCCAGACGCGCCAGGGCAATCCACTCTGGTCCGGGCAGGAGCGCGACGGTCTGAACCCCACGCGCTCCAACGACCTTTTCTTCGGCGGCAACTCCGCGCCCGACTGGGTGGACCTGACGAAGGTGCAGATCCCCCAGGCGGATGAGCAGCAGCGATTGCTCGCCAACATGATCACCGATATGACTGCGCCGGTGCTGCCGATGCCGCGCTTCTGGTACTTCCCCAACGGAGCCAAGGCGCAGGTCATCATGACCGGCGACGATCACAACGGCGGCGGCACCGCCGGCAGGTGGAACAACTACCTGAGCGCCGGCACATCCGGCGGCCAAGCCATCCGCGGCAGCTCGTACGTCTTCCCCAGCTCCATCAGCGACAGCTCCGCCGCCTCCTATGTCGCGCAAGGCTTTGAGCCTGGCTTGCACATCGACATCACCTCCGGCCCCGTCTTCGGCAATTCCGGTGACATCGGCGTGAACTGGACGAGCTACTCTGCACTCGATTCGCTCTACACCAGCCAGCTCAACACCTACAACAACACCTTCACCAGCATCCCGACGCCCACGACGGTGCGCACGCACGCGATCGTCTGGAGCGATTACGACTCCCAGCCCCGCGCGGAGTTCAACCACCGCATCCGCCTGGACACGAACTACTACTACTGGCCCGACACCTGGGTCCTCGATCGCCCTGGGATGTTCACCGGCTCTGGCATTCCGATGCGCTTTGCGAAGCTCGACGGCTCGATGATCGACGTCTACCAGGCCACTACGCAGATCACCGATGAATCCGGCCAGACGGAACCCAAGCACATCACGACGCTGCTCGACAACGCCACCGGCGCACAGGGTTACTACGGCGCGTTCACCGTCAACGCTCACACCGACGGCACCAACAGCACCGTCTCCGATGCCGTCATTACCTCCGCCAAGGCGCACAACATCCCCGTCATCACCGCCGATGCCATGATGACCTGGAGCGATGGGCGCAACGGCTCGAGCTTCCAGAACCTGGCTTGGGATGCAAACGCCCTGGCACTAAGTTTTGATCTTTCGCTGGCGGTGGGCGCGAGCGGTCTTCAGGCGATGGTGCCGATGACTGCCGCCAACCGCACGCTTCAGTCGATCAAGATCAACGGCGGCAACGTCGCCTTCACGCAGCAGACGATCAAGGGCGTGGCGTACGCATTCTTCCCCGCCAGCAGCGGCAGCGTCGTCGCGTCTTACGCGGCTGACACGACCGCTCCCACCGTCACCGCCAATACACCCGGCGACGGCGCCAGCAGCGTCACCACGCTCGTTCAGCCGACGGTCACCTTCTCTGAAGATGTGCAGCCGGCAAGCATCAGCTTCATCGTCAAAGATGCGGCGAACAACGTTGTGCCTGGGACGGTCTCTTACGACAGCACCACGCGCACCGCGACCTTCAAGCCCACTTCCGCCCTCGCCACCAGCACCACCTACACCGCGACCGTCAGCGCAGCCAAAGATCTCTCGAACAACGTGATGACCGGCTCGTCGAGCTGGTCGTTTGTCACATCCGCCGCCAGCGCGACGACGTACACCATCTTCAGCCCGAGCAGCACGCCGAACAGCAGCTTCGTTTCAGACAGTTCCGTCGAGCTGGGGGTGAAGTTCAAGGCCGACGTTGACGGCTTCATCACCGGCATCCGCTTCTACAAGGGCGTCGGCAGCAGCGGCACGCACACGGGCAGCCTCTGGTCCAGCGCCGGTTCGCGACTCTCCATCGCCACCTTCAGCGGCGAAACCTCCTCGGGCTGGCAACAGGTGCAGTTTGCCACGCCCGTCGCCATCACCGCCGGCACCACCTACGTTGCCAGCTACCACGCGAACAACGGCTACGCCGCCGACAACAACTACTTCGCGTCACAGGTAGACAGCGGCCCGCTCCACGCGCTGGCGAGCAGCGCCTCCGGCGGCAACGGCGTCTACTCCTACGGCACCGGCAGCGTCTTCCCCACCAGCAGCTACCAGGCCAGCAATTACTGGGTGGACGCTATCTTCTCCCCCGGCAGCGTCGCCGACACCACCGCGCCGACGGTCGTAACCAAGGTTCCCGCGCCCAATGCAACCAACGTCGCGCTCAACAGCACCATCCAGGCCGTCTTCAGCGAAGCGCTGCAAGCAGGAACCGCGGTGATCGTGGCGAAGGATGCCGCGCAGAACATCGTCGCCGGCGCCAGCAGCTACGACGCGAATACCAAGACCCTCACCTTCACGCCGGCTTCGCAGCTCGCCGGCTCGACGACCTACACCGTCACCGTCAGCGGCGCCAAAGACCCAACCGGCAACACGATGACGGCCACGACGTGGTCATTCACCACGCTCACGCCGGATGTCACGCCGCCGGCCATCACGTCCACGACGCCGGCGAATAGCGCCACCAACGTCTCGACCGGGACGGCCATCAGCGCTGTCTTCAGCGAAGCGATTCAATCCGGCACCGCCGTCGTCACCTTCAAGGACGCGGCCCAGAACATCATCGCCGGCACCACGAGCTACAACGCGGGCGCCCAAACCGTCACCTTCACGCCGTCTTCCGCGCTTGCCGGCTCGACGACCTACACCGTCACCGTCACCGGCGCAAAGGATGCATCCAACAACACGATGTCCCCCGCAAGCTGGTCGTTCACGACCGCGGCTGTGGACGTGACCGCGCCGACCATCACGGCAACCTCACCCAGCAGCGGCGCGAGCAACGTCCCTGTCAACTCCGCCATCACCGCGACGTTCTCCGAAGACGTGCAGGCGAACTCGATCGTGATCACGGTGAAGGATTCGTCGCAGAACACCGTCGCCGGCACGACCACTTACGATGCCGCGACCAAGACGGCCAAGTTCACCCCCTCTTCTTCGCTGCTCGGCTCGACCGGCTACACCGTCACGGTCAGCGGCGCAAAGGACGCATCCAATAATGTAATGTCGGCCGCCAGCTTCTCGTTCACCACCGCCGTCGTCACCACGACCAACTACAGCTTCTGGACCAACTCCACCACGCCCGCCACCACGAACAACTACGACGGCACGCCCATCGAGCTGGGCATGAAGTTCAACTCCAGCGCCAGCGGCACCGTCACCGGCATCCGCTTCTACAAGGGATCGCAGGACACCGGCACGCACATCGGCAACCTCTGGTCCAGCACCGGCTCGCTGCTCGCCCGCGCCACCTTCAGCGGCGAAAGCGCCTCCGGCTGGCAAACCGTCAACTTCTCCTCGCCGATCAGCATCACGCCGGGAACCACCTACGTCGCCAGCTACTTTGCCGCGTCCGGGCGCTACTCCGCGGATACGAGCTACTTCGCGACAGGTCGAGACAGCGGCCCGATTCACGCGCTGGCGAGCAGCGAATCGTCCAACGGCCTGTATCGCTACACCAGCGCCACCGCCTTCCCCAACAGCTCGTACAGCGCAACGAATTACTGGGTTGATATCGTCTTCAGCACGGCAGCCCCCGCGGACACCACGGCGCCGACGGTCACCAATCGCGCACCCGCGAACGGCGCCACCAACGTCGCCATCAGCGCTGCGATCACCGCGACGTTGAGTGAAGACATCCAGCCCGGCAGCGCCACCTTCCTGGTGAAGGACTCGGCGCAAAACGTCATCGCCGGCGTCACCACCTACGACGCCGCCACCAAGACCGCCACCTTCACCCCCTCCGCCCCTCTTTCCGGCTCAACGACATACACCGTCACGCTGAGCGGCGCAACGGACTTGTCCGACAATGTGATGGTCCCCGCGACCTGGTCGTTCACCACGGTGGCCGTGGACGTCACGCCGCCAACGGTAACCGCGAATTCTCCCGCGAACGGCGCGACCAGCGTCTCCATCGGCACGAACATCACCGCCACGTTCAGCGAAGCGATCGTCTCCGGCTCGGCCGTGGTCACGGTGAAGGATGCCGCGCAGAACGTCATCCCCGGCGCAACCAGCTATAACGCCTCTACGCAGACGGTGACGTTTGTCCCCGCATCGGCGCTGGCATCGTCCGCCAGTTACACCGTCACCGTCACAGGCGCGAAGGACGCATCCAACAACGTGATGTCCCCCGCGAGCTGGTCCTTCACGACCGCCGCGGCCGACGTGACCGCGCCGGCGGTGACAACGACATCCCCGGCTTCGGGCGCAACCGGCGTGGCGACAGGCTCGACTATCGTGGCGACGTTCTCTGAAGCGGTGCAGTCCAACACGATCACCCTGATCGTCAAGGACGCTGGCCAGAACATCATCGCCGGCTCAACCAGCTACGACAGCGCCACCAACACCGTCACCTTCACGCCCGCATCGGCTCTCAACGGTTCGACCACCTACACCGTCTCCATCAGCGGCGCGCAGGATCTTTCCAGCAACACGATGACGCCCAC
>DASVUC010000287.1:0-24650 GCA_036387255.1 Tepidisphaeraceae bacterium
TAGCGTTGCGGCTATCCTATTCGCGATCAGGGGTGGTGTGGGAGGTTGCGGTGTCTGTGTACCTGTTTACGTTTCATGCGTATGGGTCGTGGATGCCCGATCATCCTCGGGGGTATACGAAGAGGAAGGTGGGGTATCAACCAACGGATGTGGGGGTGGCGCTGAAGTATCGGGAGAGGCAGAAGGAAGAGGAGGTTGCGTTTGATGAGGCGCTTCAGCGGGAGATGGTGGAGTGTGTGCGGGAGGGATGCGGGAAGATCGAATGTCGGCTGCATGCTTGTCAGACGGAGTCGTCGCATGTGCACGTGCTGGTGAGCTGGAAGCACGGGCGGGATTGGATGAGTGTGCGATCAAGCTTGAAGACGGCTTTGACGAAGAAGTTGAAGGAGGTTGAGGGGCGGGCGGTGTTGTCGCGCGGGGGAAGTCGGAAGTGGGTGAAGAGTCGAGAGCACTTTGACTACTTGATGACGACGTACCTTCCGGATCACAGCGGGGTGGGGTGGTATGAGCGGACCGGTTGGAGACAAGCGAGATAGGTAAGAGAAGTGGGATGACGACGACGAAAGTTAGCTGCGATGCTACGCGTCGCAGTTCTTCAAAAACGCGCAACACGTAGCGTTGCGGCTAATGTATCGGGAGGTATGCGGTGAGATTTGCGACGGTTTCAGATGATTCGGTCGAGGAGGGGTTGGTGTGCACGGAAGCGGGAGAGGTTGTTAAGGAAGTGACTCACCAATGACTCGAATTCGCGATTGTGGCCACCGGCGGTGTGGGGGGTGATCAGGCAGTGGGGGCTGGTCCAGAGGGGGTGTTCTTTGGGGAGGGGTTCGGGGTTTGTGACGTCTAAGTACGCGGCGTAGAGCTTGCGGGTTTCGAGCATGGTCCAGAGGGTGTAGGAGTCGACGGTGGTGCCTCGGCCGATGTTGTAGAAGAAGGCGCCTTTCTTGAAGCGGCGGAAGCGGTCGGCGTTGAAGAACATTTCGGTTTCCTGGGAGGCGGGAAGGATGTTGATGACGTGATCGGCGGTGGGGAGGAGGTCGTTGAGCTCGGAATTGGGCCGGGTAGGGATGGGTTCGTCGCCTCTGGGTTTGCGGCGGATCGCGATGAGGTTCATCCGGAAGGGGGCGAGGAGCTCGGCGAGACGCTGGCCGATCGCGCCGAAGCCGACGATGAGGGCTGTTTGGCCGTTGAGGAGGAAGGAGTCGGCGCGGATGGGCTCAGCGGGCCACTCACATTTGGTGGTCTGGTTGATCCATGCGGGGAGGAGGCGGCGCGCGGCGGCCATCATGAAGGCGAGCGCGTGCTGGGCGCAGGGTTCGGCATAGACGGTTGAAGAGTTGGTCATGATCGCGCTGCGCGAGCGCATGGCGGCGCGGAGATCTTCGCGTTCGTAACGGGTGTAGCCGGCGGTGGTGAGGTGGACCCACTTGAGGCGGGGGAGGGTGATGACCTGGTCGGGGTTGGGCTGGCCGAAGGCGACATCGGCTTGCTCGAGAAGGGAATCGCCGGAGGAGACGCCCAGGTTGTAGGTTTGTTCCTGGCTGAAGAGGAGGGTGGCGTCGGTTTTCTGTTTGAGGAGATCCTGGGCGGCGGGGGAGAGGCTGGTGTTGCACCAGATGGTAAGGGGAGTGGGCATGGGCATTGGGATACTCGTTTTAGCTGGCGCGGAGAAGTATGATTTTCGGTGGTGGGGGAGGCGCGCCGGACGTAGTCCTGCGGCTAAGGGAGACATGTGGTTGTGGTACGTGATTGGATGAGAGTTCAGCGGAGAGTTGCATGCACGCGATGCCGGTGATGATTGTGGTTTTGTGTTTGATGGCGATCGCGTACCGGTATTACTCGGCGTTTCTGGCGGCGAAGGTGGCGGCGCTGGATGGGGCGGTGGTGACGCCGGCGGAGCGGTTGAATGACGGGCAGAATTATCATCCGACGAACAAGTGGGTGCTCTTCGGGCATCACTTTGCGGCGATCAGCGGGGCGGGGCCTCTGATCGGGCCGGTGCTGGCGGCGCAGTTTGGTTATCTGCCTGGCCTGCTTTGGATTGTGATTGGGGTTTGCCTGGCGGGGGCGGTGCAGGATTTCCTGGTGCTGGCGGCGTCGCTGCGGAGGAATGGGAAGTCGCTGGCGCAGATCGCGTTTCATGACATTGGACGAGTCGCGGGGACCGCGGCGATGATTGCCATCTTGTTCATCATCATTATTGCACTGGCGGGGCTGGGGAAGGTGGTGGTGAAGGCGCTGGGTGGGGAAGAGGTGAAGTATCCGGCGGGGAGTGTGCTGACACGACCTGAGGAGAGTCGTGTCATCGCGATGTCGGGAATTCGAAGTGCGGACGGCGCGCCAGCGAAAGACACTTATCTTATTCCTGCGGGAACGAAGATGGTGGTGCAGGGCGCTCGGGAGCCGATGACATTCAATGAACAGTTCTTGATCAAGAGCCAGACGCCACTGAAGTGGGAGGGGAATGTTGCGACGTTTCCGGCGGGAGCGTCACGATTGGTTCCGGGGAGCTCCTGGGGGACGTTTACGATCGCATGCACGATCCCGATCGCGCTGCTGGTGGGGTTGTGGATGTACAAGATCCGGCCGGGGAAGGTGGTGGAGGCTTCGATCATTGGGGCCGTGCTGACGCTGGTGGCGACGGTGCTGGGGGGTGTGGTTGCCGGGTCGTCCTGGGGGCATGTGTTTGCGCTGAAGGACACGACCGTCATCGTCGCGATGGCGGCGTATGGGTTCATTGCGTCGGTGCTGCCGGTTTGGGTGCTGCTGTGTCCGCGGGATTACTTGTCGAGCTTCTTGAAGATCGGGACGATTTTGCTGCTGGTGATCGGGACGCTGGTGGCGAATCCGAAGCTGGAGACGCCGGCGGTGAATGGGATCTTCCTGTCGGGTGGGCCGACGGTGACGGGGAAGATTTTTCCGTTCCTGTTCATCACGATCATGTGCGGCGCGATCAGCGGGTTTCATGCGCTGGTGAGCAGCGGGACCACGCCGAAGATGGTGAAGAAGGAGACGGACGCGCGCACAATCGGGTATGGCGCGATGCTGATCGAGGGCTTGGTGGGCGTGGTGGCGATGATTGCGGCGGCGACGCTGCCGATGGGGGACTACTACGCGATGAATACAGACCTGGGGAAGGTGCCGGCGTTTCACGACAAGTTCGTGAAGATCGGCGCGGATGTGGATCATTTGAATGTGTACGAGGATCTGACGAAGGAATCGCTGCGCGGGCGCACGGGGGGCGCGGTGACGCTGGCGGTGGGGTTTGCGCACATCTTCGACGGTATTCCGCGCAAGCTGGGCTTAGCGGGCGAGGAATCGCTGCGGACGATGTGGAAGTACTGGTATCACTTTGCGATCATGTTCGAGGCGCTGTTCATCCTGACGACGATTGACACGGGGACACGCATCGGAAGATTCCTGCTTCAGGAAGTGATGGGGCGGGTGCATCCGCAGTTGGGGAAGACGGACTGGTGGCTGGGGGCGATCATCAGCACCTCGCTGGTGGTGCTGGGGTGGGCGTACTTTATTAACTCGAACAGTTTTGATGCCATCTGGAAGATGTTTGGCGTTTCAAACCAGATGCTGGCGGTGATTGCGCTGGCGACGGTGTCGGCGTATTTGTGGAACGAGGGGCGCGGGAAGTACCTGTGGGTGACGGTGGTGCCGATGGTCGTGGTGATGACGACGACGAGCACGGCGGCAATTTACATTCTGCTCGCTCAGATCGATACGATTCGCGCGCAGCTGGACAACGCAACTCGCGCATCGAATGCGGTGCTGGTGAATGCGTCCATCACGGCTTCTCTGCTGGTGGCGATGCTGGTGTGCACGATGATCATCATCGTCGGAGCGGGGGTGCGAATTGTGAGTCAGCAGCAGGCGCCGGTGGGGAGGAAACTGGAAGTGTTGGGTGTGGCGGAATAACCGGTGGGGAAGCGGACCCTGCTGGGGGCGAAGTGGGGTGGCTGGTTGTTGGAGAAGAACCCTCACGCTGCCGTGTCGCGGAGTGACCGGCGTAGCGGGAGAGGGGGGAAGAGAATGCGCGCGAACCCGCTGACGTATTATTAGTGGTGGGGCTTGGAGCCGCTGTGCTGGCGCGAAAATGGGCATGGCGGGGAATTGACTTGCATTTGAGCGGACTTATACTCCTAGCCCTTCTACGCTCCCGGTGCGCGCCGTAGACTCCCGTTTGTTATTGAGCGACCGTAAGTCGCCTGTGTTGTAAAGCACCGGTGTCGTTGATGTTTAGACGCGAAGCGTGAAGTTTAAACGGTGACCTTAAGTTTGGTCGCTGGCATAGCTCAGTGGTAGAGCGCCACCTTGGTAAGGTGGAGGTCCAGGGTTCAATCCCCTGTGCCAGCTTGTAAACCCAATAGCATCTTTTCGGAGGCTGAATCATGGCAAAGGGTGTATTCGAGCGGACCAAGCCGCACGTGAACGTCGGCACGATTGGCCACATCGACCACGGTAAGACCACGCTGACCGCCGCGCTGAGCGCTCGCTCGGCCGCGAAGTATCCCAGCGTGACTGCGAAGAATTACAAGGACATCGCCAAGGGCGGCACCGAACGCGATGCCACCAAGACGGTGACGATCTCCGCGGCGCACGTGGAGTACGAGTCAGAGAAGCGTCACTATGCCCACGTGGACTGCCCGGGCCACGCGGACTACATCAAGAACATGATCACCGGCGCGGCGCAGATGGACGGCGCGATCCTGGTCGTGTCGGCTGCTGACGGCCCGATGCCGCAGACCCGCGAGCACATCCTGCTCGCTCGTCAGGTCGGCGTGCCGAAGATCGTGGTGTTCCTCAACAAGATCGACCTGGTGGACGATCCGGAACTGCTGGACCTGGTCGAGATGGAAGTGCGCGAGCTGCTGAGCAAGTACGGGTTCGACGGCGACAACGCCCCGATCATCCGCGGCCAGTCGAACGTGGCTCTCCAGAACCCGGCGGACGACAAGGCCTGCGAGCCGATTGACAAGCTGGTCGCGTCGCTGGACGAGTTCATTCCGATCCCGCAGCGCGACGTGGACAAGCCGTTCCTGATGCCGATCGAAGACGTGTTCTCGATCAAGGGTCGCGGCACGGTGGGCACGGGTCGTATCGAGCGTGGCCGCTGCAAGGTCGGCGACACGATCGAAATCGTCGGCCTCGCCGACACCCGCAACTCGGTCATCACCGGCGTTGAGGCGTTCAACAAGACGATGGACCACGGCGAAGCCGGCGAGAACGTCGGCGTGCTGCTGCGTGGTATTGAAAAGGACGACCTCCAGCGCGGTCAGGTGTTGTGTGCTCCGAAGAGCATCACGCCGCACACCGAGTTTGAGGCGGAAGTTTACGTGCTGACGAAGGAAGAGGGCGGCCGTCATACGCCGTTCTTCACCGGCTATCGTCCGCAGTTCTACTTCCGGACGACCGACGTCACCGGCAGCGTGAAGCTGATGGGCGGCGCGGAAATGGTGATGCCTGGCGACAACGTGACCGTGCAGGGCACGCTCCAGGCCCCGATCGCGATGGAAGAGAAGCTTCGCTTCGCCGTCCGCGAAGGCGGCAAGACCGTCGGTTCGGGCGTGATCACGAAGATCCTGAAGTAACTTTTTACCCCGGACAACGAGTTAGGGGCGCACGACAAGGTGCGCCCCTACACTCCATCCGGCGCCGCAGGTTGTTTTTGGTAGCCGGGGGCGAAAGCCCGCGGACGCGTCAGAATTTGAGAAGTTGTCATGGCAAAAGAAAACCGCGAGATGGCGTGGCTGCAGTGCATCGAGTGCAGCGAGTTGAACTACCGGACCGAGATCAAGGTGGTCGGCGGGGCGCCGAAAATTGAACTTAAGAAGTACTGCCCGCGCGAGCGCCGGCATACGCAGCATAAACTCAAGCGGAAGTAAGAGGCTGTCAGCCGTCAGCTATCAGCTATCAGCCAGAGAAGCAAAGTGCTTCTGGTGCATTCTGGCTGGGAGCTGAAAGCTGACGGCTGAGAGCTACATACGCCAGTAGCTCAATTGGCAGAGCGGCCGTCTCCAAAGCGGCAGGTTGGGGGTTCGATTCCCTCCTGGCGTGCTTGATGTTCGCAGGTCGTACTTGCAGGTGAATGGTGTCGGCTACGACGGAAGACAAAAGAGAGAAGCGCATGGCCACCGACGTAATGGCTACCGGTGCGGATGAGGGTGGCGATCGTTCCCGGCAAACGCCCGAGCGTCCGACAGTTGACGCTTCGCGCGGGGGCGGCTTCTTCCACGTCTACAAGAGCGGGCAGGGATACTGGACGCGCGTGGGTTCGGCGGCGGCGGCGACGCTGATCACGCTGCTTACGCTTCAGTTCCTGTACACGCACCTGAATGTTTGGCTGACGCCGGCGTTTACGCCAAAGGGCGCGGACAGCGTGCAGATCGCCCATGCCATTTCGATGGCGAAGGGTGTGACGCTGGCAATCTGCGGGGTGTTCCTCGTGGGCATGTTCGTGCTGGTCTTCTGGTTGCTGAACAAGCCGGACTATGCCGACTTCCTTATCGCCACCGACAGCGAGATGAAGAAGGTGAACTGGACGAGCCGCAAGGAGCTGATCGGCTCGACCAAGGTTGTGATCATCTTCATGTTCCTGATTGCGTTCCTGCTATTCGCATTTGACTTCATGTTCGGCGAGCTGTTTTACATGATGGGCGTGCTGAAGCTTCGCCCGATGGAAGGCATCCCGCTTTCGGTGCGCGTGATTTTCTGGCTGATCATGGGCGGCGGCGCCGCCGCGATCATCGCCAGCTTCCTTCGAACCCGTAACGAGCGCCTGGGCCATTAGAGAGAACTAGAACGGATCATCTGAGCCATGCAATTCTTCGTCCTTCGAGTCGCGAGCAACAAAGAAGACCGTGTACGCGAGTCGTTGGCGCGCAAAGTGAAAATTGAGGCGCTTGAGGAGAACGTGGGGCGAATCCTCGTGCCAACCGAGCGTGTGCGCTCGATGAAGGGCGGCGTCCGCAAGGAATCGGACCGCAAGCTTTATCCCGGCTACGTCTTCATTGAACTGCTGCTGGACAAGAACGGGATGATCCCTGAGAAGGTCTGGTTCACGATCAAGGAAACGGACGGGGTGGGCGACTTCATCGGATCGAATGGCAAGCCGACGCCGATGAGCCCGAAGGACCAGGCGAAGATGCTCGAGGAAGCGGAGCGTCCGGAAGAGGCGCCGGGCCTGAAGACGGAATACCAGAAGGGCGACAAGATCAAGGTGACCAACGGCGCGTTCATCAACTTCGAGGGCCAGGTGGATGAGATCATGCCGGACAAGGGGATGGTGCGGATCGTGACCACGATCTTCGGCCGACCGACGCCGCTGGAATTGGAATATTGGCAGATTGAGAAGGTTTGATAGCAGGCGGGAACTTCTGCGGCTGTGCCGTTTGGGTACGACGATCCGCTACTGTCGGTGGAACTTCTCCCGCGCTGCCTTAATCGCCAGCAACTGGTATAGCGAAGCTTGATCTTTTTGACGTCCGATGTGTCGCTTTACGCGAATCAGGTCGTCTAACCCAATGGTTGCTACCTCAATCCCGCTCAAGAGCGGGTATTTTTCCGCGTTCTGCAACAGGTTCTCATACTCGCCAAGCGGCTCCACGTAGCCCAAAAGGTCAAGCGGCCCGAGTGATGTCTCGAAGGTGAAGTTGTTTCCCATGGAAAGCGTCCGAGCATCCACGCGAAACGGCAAATCTGGCGGCGCATTGCGAAGTTTGGGTTGTAGCCCGATCAGTGCCGCTGCAAGCTTCTGGAGGTTGTCACCGGTGCGGCGGTAGCACAAGTCGACGTCGAAGGTGGGTCGATGTCCACCAAAGAGGTACTCCGCTTGGCCCCCGATGACAAGAAACTCAACGCCGTGACGGATCAGGTGTTTGGCAATTTGCTCAAGAATAGACTCAGGCAGTTGTTCTGACATGCTCACGCAGCGCGAGAGTAGCGCGTCCTAAAGCATCCGACCGACGAAGTCTCTCCCCCGGAGACAAACGAAAATTGTGGTAGACGAGCGTCAAATCGATCCCGTTGCCGTCTTGCAGGCCGTAGGGCGTGTAGATCTCTCTTCGCGAGTTTGACAGCAACTCCTCGAAGTCGACCGTAGATTCTGGCTCTTCGGCACGATTCATACGGCTAGTATACGTAATATCCTGGTCCGCGTGGTGTCGTATCATGAAGGATCATGCTTCAATACCTGCAATACATTGGTCGCTTCCAGAGCTTTCGCGGCAGGGTGCTTCAGCTTCCTGGGTGGGCTCGGCTGCTGATTGGGATCCTGGCGATTCCCGGTGTGCTGCTGCTGGCCTTGTCAATCCTGGCGGTTCTTGTTAGTATCCTTGCCCTTTTACTGCTGACGGTACCGGCGTATCGGGTGCTGTCGGCGCTGCTTGTCAGTTCGCCGGATTCCCCGGAAAACAATCAGCAGCCGGAGTTTGTGCCGCCGAACCCAAACCGTCGGCACATTGACGTGAAAATTGTCGAGTGAAGGACGCGACTGGTTCGCGGTTTGGACTTCGCAAGAAAGTAAGTCATGGCAAAGAAAGAAATTACGGTTCAGTTCAAGCTTCAGGCTCCAGGTGGGACGGCGACGCCGGCTCCTCCGATCGGTCCCGCGCTTGGTCAGCACGGCGTGAACCCGGGGCAGTTCATCCAGCGCTTCAACGCGATGAGCGCGCACCTGAAGGGCAAGGTCATCGGCGTGCTGGTGACGGTTTACAAGGACCGCACGTTCGACATTGAGCTGAAGTCCCCGCCGGCGTCGGTCCTGCTGAAGGATGCGGTGAAGGCTGAGAAGGGGAGTGGTGAGCCGAACAAGAACAAGATCGGCAAAGTCACCATGGCCCAGTGCAAAGAGATCGCCAAGGCCAAGGGTAAGGACCTCAACGCGTTTGATGATGATCACGCGGCTCGCATCATTGCGGGGACGGCGCGGTCGATGGGGATTACGGTTGAGGGATAGCGATGAGCCCGGAGCGGATCAAGACTCTTCTGGATCGCGATCGGTTCCAGCCATTCACAGTGGTCAAGGGTGATGGCGAAGAAGTGAACGTGATCTCACGAGATCTCGTGCTGCTTCGACCCGGTGGTCGGACGCTGCATGTCGTGGCTCCCAAATTTGCAGGCGCCAAGACAGAAGCGGATTTTGAAGATCATTACATCGACGTGTTTCTTGTGACGGACGTTATCCAGCCGCCGCGGAAACAGAACGGTCGTCACGGCCGTAAAAAGCGTCAATAAAGAACAATAAGGGCGTACCACGGCCCGCAACAGTGGGAGCTTCGGTCCCCGGCTTTATTCGAGGGACAAAAGGAGCGACAAGCGCATGCCGCAAGTCGTAGAGCGACGTTCAAAGCGATTTAAGAAGGCCCAGGAGAAGGCTGTTGCCAATCCGGTTCCCGTCGAGCAGGCGGTGACCGCGGTGAA
Organism: Tepidisphaeraceae bacterium; assembly: GCA_036387255.1. Classification (GTDB taxonomy): domain Bacteria; phylum Planctomycetota; class Phycisphaerae; order Tepidisphaerales; family Tepidisphaeraceae; genus DASVUC01. Next base: position 9,430 of record DASVUC010000287.1, read on the forward strand.
GGCCTTTCCGCCGACCAAGTTTGACCAGTCGGTCGAGCTGATCTTCTCCCTGGGCATTGATGCCAAGCAGGCGGATCAGATGATCCGCGGCTCGCTGTCTCTTCCCCACGGCGTGGGGAAGACGAAGCGCGTGGTGGCGTTCGTGCCGGATCACCTGGTGCAGACCGCGAAGGACGCGGGCGCGGTGGAAGCCGGCGGACAAGATCTTGTTGGCCGCATCGAGAAGGAAAACTTCACTGACTTCGACGTCGCCGTGGCGACGCCGGACATGATGCGGTTCGTGGGTCGTCTCGGTAAGGTGCTCGGGCCCAAGGGTCTGATGCCCTCGCCGAAGGCGGGCACCGTGACGCCGGACGTGGCGACCGCGGTTCGCGAATACGCCGCCGGTAAGGTCGAATTCCGCAACGATGCCGGCGGAAACGTGCATTGCGTCGTCGGCAAGGTGAGCTTTGACGATCAGAAGCTGGTCGACAACATCAACACGATGGTCAACCAGATTCGCAAGATGAAGCCGCAGACCAGCAAGGGTCAGTACTTCAAGAAGGTCGTCATCAAAGCCACGATGACCCCGGCGGTGCAGTTGAACGTTCAATAAGAGTTGCCAGTGGACGGTTGCCAGTTGCCAGCGAAGGCGGCGTGGCAGCGGATCTTTTACTGACAACTCGCAACTAACAACTGGCAACTGTGCCAGAGGTAGTCAGTCATGAGCAAAACAGTCAAAAGTCTGATCATGAAAGAGCTGACCGCGAAGCTCGGCGAGAGCGATGCGGTGGCGGTAATCAATCCGCGTGGGATTGACGCGATTAAGAACAACAACATCCGCCGGAAGCTTCACGACAAGGGCGTGAAGATGACGGTGGTGAAGAACACGCTGGCCAAGAAGACGTTGGGTGAAGGGAAGCTGAAAGGCTTCGACACGCTGCTGGATGGGCCGAGCGCGGTGATCTACGGCAAGGCGTCGATCGCGGAGATCGCTCGCGTGCTGCTGGATGAGAAGAAGAACATCGACGCACTCGAGCTCCGAGGCATCTTCTTCGACGGCGAGGTTTATGCCGGCGAGAAGGGCGTGGAGCAGGTTTCGAAGCTGCCGACCCGCGAGGAAGCCATCGGGCTGCTCGTGGCGGCGCTGATGGGACCGGGCAAGAAGCTGGCGGGCGCCCTCAAGGGTCCTGGCGGCAAGCTTGGCGGGATCCTCAAGAGCATCGAGGATAAGGCCAAGGAGCGCGGTGATGCGGCTCCAGCGGCGGAAGAAGCTGCACCGGCGGCAGCAGCTCCCGAAGCGGCAGCTCCCGCTGCGGATGCGCCGCCGGCTGCTTGAGGTGGCACGGCGAGTCGCCTGTGCCCCTAGATATCGAATAGAACCATGGGCGAGAAGCCCATGCTACGGAAAGATTCCGACGGTCCGACTGTCCCCTAACGGGGTTAAATCACTTCAATGTGAGGTGAGCTCTCGGGCGGGATAAATGTTCGACACGTTTGGGTCACGATACGGCCCGGAGAAGAAGTCATGGCAGAAGCAACAGCAGAACTCAAGGAACTCGGCGATCGTCTTGCCGGTCTGACCCTCAAGCAGGCGGTGGATCTCGCCGCCTACCTCAAGGACAACCACGGCATCGAAGCCGCCGCCGGTGGCGCGGTGATGATGGCGGGTCCGGCAGCGGGTGGCGGCGGCGCCGCGGCTGCTCCGGCGGAAGAGAAGACGACGTTCGACGTCGTGCTCAAGGGCTCCGGCGACAAGAAGATCCAGGTCATCAAGGTGGTTCGCGCTGCGACCGGCCTGGGCCTGAAGGAAGCCAAGGATCTCGTCGAAGGCGCTCCGAAGACCGTCAAGGAGAACATCGACAAGGCCGAAGCGGAAAAGCTCAAGAAGGAACTCGAAGAGCAGGGCGCAACCGTCGAGCTCAAGTAAGTTCTTTTTGCAACGCGTATTGCAGCACGAAGCACCGGATCGTCGATCCGGTGCTTCGTTTTTTGGGATTTGCAGAAGCACCGTGAGCTGTCCTTTTTCAGGAGTGTCGGGAGAAGGAGGAAAGGCGTCGCAAGTTCTTATTGACAAATTCGGCGCGTGCTAACTAAGCTGTGCTTGTCATTGATTGACGAGCAGACACAAGAATAGTGCGGTGGTCCAGTGTTCCCCGTCTCGCTTTAAGAGGCGAGGGGAGCGCTGGCGTTGTTTTTGCGCTTGACTGGCTGGTGGTAGCTGAATATTGTACCGCATCTTACGCGATTTTCCGGGTGCTCAAGGTACGGACGCATCGGCTTGTAGGCCGCTTCACTTATTGTAAAGCGGCTGCTTTTTTCGACTTACAGCAACAATTGGCTCGATGGAAGTGGTGACGGTGTTGGTGTCGGCGATGGTCTCGGTGGCTAAGGAAAATGGAATGGTGGGGCCTATCGCCGGCCTGTTTGATCTCTCCCGCCTCTAGCAAAAAAGGAATTCTGATGCGAACGCACGAGGTGCGCGACTTTAGCAAGCGCGGCGACGCGCTGCCGATCCCGAATCTGATTCACGTTCAGCAAACCTCTTATCAGCGGTTTCTTCAGAAGGATGTCGATCCCGCGAAACGAAAGAATGAAGGTCTGGAGTCGCTGCTTCGGGAAGTTTTCCCGATCGAGAGCTACGACGGGAACCTTCGCCTGGAATACATCAGCTACGACTTGTCGGAGCCGCGCTACACCACCGACGAGTGCCGCGCGCTGCGCCTGACGTTCGGGATGCCTTTCCGCATTACCGTGTCGCTCAAGCGGAAGGACAAGGACGAGGTGATGGAAGACTCCATCTACCTTGGCGAGATCCCGATCATGATCGGCGGCGGTGAGTTCATCATCAACGGCGCCGAGCGCGTGATCGTGAACCAGTTGCACCGTTCGCCGGGCGTGGACTTCCTGGTCGAAGTGCAGGAGGGCGACCGCCCGCTGCACGGTTGCCGCGTCATCCCGGAACGCGGAAGCTGGATCGAGTGCTCCGTCACCAAGAAAGACGCGCTGGCGGTTCGCATCGACCAGTCGAGCAAGATCCCGGCGACCACCTTCCTTCGGGCGCTGGACAAGAAGTACAGCACCACTGAGCAGATCATCCGCGAGTTCTATCAGGTTGAAACGGTCAAGGTGAAAGACCTCCAGGCGGTCTACTACGCGGTCAACGCGATCATCGACAGCGAATCGGGTGAAGAGCTTGTGAAGGCTGGCGCCCAGATCGCAGAGAACCTGAACAAGATCCAGGCTTCGAATCTGAAGAGCGTAGAAGTAATCACGAAGGTCAACGACCCGCTGATCCTCAACACGCTGGCGGAAGACACGAGCGAGAGCCATGAAGCGGCGCTCTTGAAGATTTATGCGCGGCTGCGTCCGGGGAATCCGCCGCAGCTTGATAAGGCGGAGACGCTGTTTGAAGAGAAGTTCTTCGATGAGAATCGTTATCGGCTGGGCCGGGTCGGTCGCTTCCGCATTAATCGGAAGTTCGACCAGAACGTGCCTGAGAGCGTGATGACGCTCCGCAGCGAGGACATGGTCAACTCGCTGAAGTACATGTTCAAGCTGCGCTCGGGCGAAGGTTACGTTGACGACATCGACCACCTGGGAAATCGTCGTCTGCGCACGATCGACGAGCTGGCCGCTGAAGAACTCCGCAAGGGCTTCCTGAAGCTGAAGCGCACCGTGCAGGAGCGCATGAGCCTGAAGGACCCGAACGAAATCGGCAAGATCGCCGAGCTGGTGAACTCCAAGAGCATCAGCAGCTCGATCGACTTCTTCTTCGGCCGCGGCGAGCTTTCGCAGGTCGTCGACCAGACCAACCCACTCTCGCAGCTAACGCACGAGCGGCGTCTGTCGGCACTGGGCCCCGGCGGTTTGAATCGCAAGCGCGCGGGCTTCGAAGTGCGCGACGTGCACATTTCGCACTACGGCCGAATCTGTCCGATTGAAACGCCTGAAGGCACGAACATCGGCCTGATCGCATCGCTGTCGATCTACGCGGACCTTGACGAATACGGCTTCCTGATCACGCCTTACCGCGTGGTGAAAGACGGAAAGGTCAACGGCGACCACAAGTACCTTCGCGCTGACGAGGAAATGAAGGCGATCCTCGCGCCGCCGGATGTGGTGGAGAAGGACGGACACCTGCGCAAGGGTTCGGTTCTCGCCCGCGTGACCGGCGACCTCGCCACCGCCGCTTCGAAGGAAGTGCAGTACATCGACATCAGCCCGCGGCAGACGGTTTCCGTGTCTGCGGCGCTGATCCCGTTCCTGGAACACGACGACGCCAACCGCGCGCTGATGGGATCGAACATGCAGCGCCAGGCGGTGCCTCTGCTGCGGACGGATCCGCCGGTTGTTTCGACCGGTATGGAGAAGCCCGTGGCGGCGAACAGCGGCATGGTGGTTCGCGCTGAACGCGCTGGCGTGGTGACGTATGTCGACTCGATGCGAATCCTGATCGACAACGCGGACGAATACATCCTCCGCAAGTTCCATGGCCTGAACGAGCGCACGTGCCTGAACCAGAAGCCGATCATCAAGAAGGGTCAGCGCGTCAAGAAGGGCCAGATCCTGGCCGACGGCGCGGCGACGCACCAGGGCGAACTAGCCCTTGGTCGCAACGTGCTCGTCGCGTTCATGACCTACGACGGCTACAACTTCGAAGACGCGATCGTGATCAGCCAGCGGCTCGTGAAGGAAGATATCTTCACCTCGATTCACATTGAGGAGTACGACGTCGAGATTCGCGAGACGAAGCTGGGTCGCGAGGAATTCACGCGTGACATTCCTAACGTCTCTGAGCGTGCACTGGCGAACCTGGACGAGAACGGCGTGGTGCGCATCGGCACCCGCGTCGGTCCGGGCGACATCCTCGTCGGCAAGATTGCACCGAAGAGCAAGAGCGAGCTGACGCCGGAAGAAAAACTGCTGCATGCGATCTTCGGTCGCGCTGGCGAAGACGTAAAGAACGACTCGCTGGAAATGCCGGCCGGTGAAGAAGGCGTCGTCATCGGCGCTCAGCGTTTCAGCCGTCGCATGCACATGAGCGACGAGCAAAAGAAGGCGCTGAAGAAAGACATCGATCGTTTTGAGAAGGACATGAACCTTCGCGCGATCGACATCTTCAAGCAGATGATCAACGAGGTGAACGAAGTGACGGGCACGCAGCTCGTCGACCCGAACACTCGTCAGAAGGTCGCGCAGTCGGAAAACGCTGACGTCGTGATGGAGCAGATCGAAACCTTTGGCGAAGACTGGATCAAGGGCAGCAAGGAGAGCAAGGAGCAGGCGCTGAACACCTACTCCCGCTTCTGGCCGCGCGTTCAGGGTGTGCTGAAGGAAAAGAATCGCCGCATGGAGCACATGAAGCGCGGTGACGAGCTGCCGAGCGGCGTGCTCGAGATGGTGAAGGTTTACGTCGCGACGAAGCGCCAGCTTTCGGTCGGTGACAAGATGGCGGGCCGTCACGGGAACAAGGGCGTTATCGCCCGCATCGTTCCGGAAGAAGACATGCCGTTCCTCGCGGACGGAACGCCGGTGGACATCATGCTGAATCCGCTGGGCGTGCCTTCGCGAATGAACGTCGGGCAGATCCTCGAGACGCACTTGGGTTGGGCCGCTGCGGTTCTTGGGTTCCAAGCCGTCACTCCCGTGTTCGACGGCGGCACCGAAGACGAGATCCACAAGGCTGTAGATGAAGCGAACAAGGCGGTGCGCGAGCGCCGCAAGGAACGCAAGACGTCGCACAAGACGATCGACAGCCGCGAGCTTGACGTCGAGATGCCGTGGGGTGGGAAGATCCAGCTCCACGACGGCCGCACCGGCGAGCCGTTCGAGCAGCGGACGACGGTGGGCTACATCTACATGATGAAGCTGCACCACCTCGTCGACGACAAGATCCACGCCCGCGCCACTGGGCCGTACTCGCTGATCACGCAGCAGCCGCTGGGTGGTAAGGCACGGACCGGCGGTCAGCGCTTTGGTGAGATGGAGGTCTGGGGTCTGGAAGCGTACGGCGCTGCTTACGTGCTGCAGGAACTGCTCACGGTCAAGAGCGACGACGTTGAAGGCCGCACCAAGATCTACGAATCAATGGTCAAAGGCACCAATACCCTCGAAGCAGGCACGCCGGTTTCGTTCGACGTGCTGTGTAACGAAATTCGCGGGCTGGGATTGAACATCCAGCTTGAGAAGAAGAAGGGTGCGGGTGCGGTGGATGAGGATGCGGATTTGATGTGAGGAACTGATGGCCAAGAGCGAAGAGGAGTCAACGCTTGACACCATTCGCGATCTGAAACGGAAAGAGCCCTTCGTTCCGTTTTCGATCGTGATGTCCAGCGGCGACCGGTATCTGATCGACGATCCGGATGCCCTCGCGCTTGCCAGCACGCAGTTGCACTACTATCCCCGCTCAGGTTTGGGCATCCATATGCGACTGAGCCAGATTACGGCCGTGGAAGAGTTGAACGAGAGGCCGGCCGCTTAGAACGTAACGCTGAAACCAACCACCGGCGGAGTGCCGGTGATTTAGAAAGAGAAGACCAATGGCTGAAACCGTCTATGACCGTATCAATGACTACGGTTCCGTGCGCATCCAGCTCGCGAGCCCGAACGATATTCGTTCGTGGTCGTTCGGCGAGGTGAAGAAGCCGGAGACGATCAACTACCGCACGTACCGCGCTGAGAAGGATGGCTTGTTCTGCGAGCGCATCTTCGGGCCGGAACGTGACTGGGAATGTTCCTGCGGCAAGTACAAGGGGACGAAATACAAAGGCATCATCTGCGACCGCTGCCAGGTGAAGGTCACGCACTCGCGCGTGCGCCGCAAGCGCATGGGCCACATCAACCTGGCTGCGCCGATCGTGCACATCTGGTTCTTCAAGGCCCTGCCGTCGCGCCTCGGTGCGATGCTGGACATGAAGACCAGCGACATCGAAAAGATCGTTTACTTCCAGGACTACGTCGTCACCGATCCTGGGAAGACGCCGCTGAAGAAGAAGCAGCTCCTGACGGAAGACGAATACCGCGCCGCGTACGAGAAGTACGGCGCCGAATTCGAAGCCGAGATGGGCGCTGAGGCGATCAAGAAGCTGCTGGGCATGCTGAACCTCGATACCGAGCAGGCGAAGATCCGTGCTGACATCGAGAAGACCAACAGCAAGCAAAAGATCAAGGACCTGACCAAGCGCCTGAAGATGGTCGAGGCTATCCGCAATTCCGAGAACAAGTCGGAATGGATGGTCATGGACGTGATCCCGGTGATCCCGCCGGACCTGCGTCCGCTGGTGCTGCTGGAGAGCGGCAACTTCGCCACGTCGGACCTCAACGACCTGTATCGCCGGATCATCAACCGCAACAACCGGCTCAAGAAGCTGGTGGACCTGAACGCGCCGGAAGTCATCATCCGCAACGAGAAGCGCATGCTTCAGCAGGCGGTTGATGCGCTGTTCGATAACGGCCGCTGCCGCCGTCCGGTCCTCGGAAGCTCTAATCGTCCGCTCAAGTCTTTGACCGACATGATCAAGGGCAAGCAGGGCCGCTTCCGCGAGAACCTGCTGGGCAAGCGCGTGGACTACTCTGCGCGTTCGGTCATCGTCGTGGGTCCGGAACTGAAGCTGCACCAGTGCGGCTTGCCCAAGAAGATCGCGCTGGAGCTGTACCAGCCGTTTATCATCCGCCGCCTCAAGGAGCACGGCTTGGCCGACACGATCAAGTCCGCCAAGAAGATGCTCGAGCGGCGCGATCCGGAAGTGTGGGACATTCTCGAAGAATGCATCTACCAGCACCCGGTCATGCTCAACCGCGCTCCCACGCTTCACCGCATGGGCATCCAGGCGTTTGAGCCGGTGCTGGTGGAAGGCAACGCCATCAAGATCCACCCGCTCGTCTGTAAGGGCTTCAACGCCGACTTCGACGGCGACCAGATGGCTGTGCACCTTCCGCTCTCGGTTGAGGCGCAGACGGAAACGCACGTGCTGATGCTCGCCCCGAACAACATCTTCTCGCCGGCAAACGGGTCACCGATCATCACGCCGTCGCAGGACATCGTGCTGGGGACGTTCTACATCACCAGCGAGCGCGAAGGCGACAAGGGCGAGTTCATGCTCTTCGAGAACGTCGCCGAAGCGATGATGGCGTATGACCTTGGGAAGATCGCGATGCACTCGCGCATCTTCGTTCGCCTGACCGATCGCACCGAAGTGGTACCCGACGACAAGAGCGGCTTTGTGCCGATCGCGGACGTCGCCTGGAAGCACCTGGAAGAGCAGCGCAAGCGCAAGGACGCGAACTACCAGTCCAAGCCGCGCCCCGAGAAGTTCAACAGCAAGGTGATTCTCACGACGGTTGGCCGCTGCATCTTCAACGACATCCTTCCGAAGAAGATGCCGTTCTACAACTACGCGTTGACCGCGAAGGGCTCCAGCCGCGTGATCGCCGATACGTACGCCGAGCTGGGTCGTCCCGCGACGATCGATCTGCTCGACAACATGAAGGCGCTCGGCTTCCGCCGCAGCACGCTGGCGGGTCTGTCCTTCGGCATCACCGACATCCGCTCGCCGGACACCAAAGCGGCGATTCTCGAGGAAGGCCAGAAGAAAGCTGACCGAATCGAGAAGAACTACAAGATGGGCGCCATCACGGAGCAGGAGCGTTACGCTCAGCTCATCGACGTGTGGGGCCATGCCCGTAAGCAGGTCACCGAAGATTTGATGGCCGGCCTTTCTGCCGACTATCGCGATGCTGACGGCCGTCCCGCTTCGAAGGAAGATGCGGCCAAGCACAAGATGCTTAAGTACCTGAACCCGATCGCGATGATGGCCATCTCCGGCGCCCGCGGTAACGTCGACCAGATTCGTCAGCTCGGCGGTATGCGTGGTCTGATGGCCAAGCCGTCGGGTGAAATCATCGAGACGCCGATCAAGGCCAACTTCCGTGAAGGTCTCTCGGTGCTGGAATACTTCAGCTCAACGCACGGCGCCCGCAAGGGTCTGGCTGACACGGCGCTGAAGACCGCCGACTCCGGCTACCTCACGCGTAAGCTCGCCGACGTGGCGCAAAACGTCATTATCAACGAGATCGAGTGCGGCACCGCCAACGGTGTCACCAAGAGCACGATCTATAAGGGCGAGCAGGTCGAAGTCGAACTGAAGGACATGATCGTCGGCCGAACCGCTCGCGACACGATCCGCAATCCGATCACCGATGAAACCATCGTCACCGAGAACCAGATCATCACCAACGAGATCGCCGACGCGATCAAGGAACTGAAGCTCGAGTCGATCCGCGTGCGCAGCCCGCTCACGTGCGAAAGCCCGCGCGGCGTGTGTGCACGCTGCTACGGCATTGACATGAGCACCAACCGCCAGGTCGAAGAAGGGCTCGCCGTCGGCATCATCGCGGCTCAGTCGATCGGTGAACCAGGCACGCAGCTCACGATGCGTACGTTCCACACCGGTGGTGTGGCGACGGGCTCGCTCATCGAGAACGACATCAAGGCTGTCGCTGGCGGAACCGTCGAGCATCGCGACATCAACGCGGTCAAGGTGAAGGACGCTGAAGGCCATGAGCGCCTCGTCGCCCTGAAGCGCAACGGCGAACTTGCGATCGTGGACGCGAAGGGCCGCGAGCTCGAGAAGTACAAGGTCCCTTACGGTGCGACCTTGATGGCCAACCATGGCGAGAAGGTGAAGCCGCGCCAGCAGCTGGTGGTGTGGGATCCCCACATCACGCCGATTCTGGCGGAGAAGGCGGGTACCGTCCGTTACGAAGTCATCGAAGAAGGCGAAACCGCCCGCTTCGAGGAAGAGCGTAAGGGCGGCGGCGGTGAGTCACGCCTGGTCGTTATCGAGCACAAGGGTGAGCGTCATCCGCGCATCACCATCGAAGGCTCCGACGGCAAGATCCTCGACTTCCACTACCTCCCGGCCCGCGCTCGTATCGAAGTGCAGGACGGGCAGAAGATTGAAGCCGGTCACATGCTCGCCCGCCAGCCGCGCGAAGCGGCCGGTACGATGGACATCACCGGCGGTCTGCCCCGCGTCACGGAAATCTTTGAGGCTCGCAAGCCGAAGGATCCCGCGGTGCTGGCGGAAATTTCCGGCACCGTCGAGCTCCGCTCGGATCGTCGTCGCGGCAAGATGACCATCATCATCCGCAACGAAACGGGCATGGAGAAGGAGCACCACGTCCCGCAGGACAAGGAGCTCCAGGTGCATGCCGGCGATTATGTCGAAGCAGGTGATCCGCTGATCCGCGGCCCCATCATCCCGCACGACATCCTTCGCATCCGCGGTGAAGAAGCCCTTCACCAGTACCTTCTGACGGAAGTCCAGAACGTCTACCGTTCGCAGGGTGTGAAGATCAACGACAAGCACATTGAGATCATCCTCAACCAGATGCTCCGCAAGGTGAAGGTCGAAGATCCGGGTGACACGAAGTTCCTGCCGGGCGAAGTGCTCGACAAGTTCCGCTTCCGCGAAGGCAATGACATGATCGCGCAGAGCGTGAAGGTCGCCGACGCTGGTGGCACCAGCTACAAGGAAGCGGACGTCGTCACCAAGGCCGAGCTGAAGGATGCCAACGAAGCCGCTGAAGCCGCGGGCAAGGAACCGGCCAAGACGAAGAAGCCGCGTCCCGCTCGTGGTAAGACGCTGCTGCTGGGTATCACGAAGGCTTCGCTCCAGAGCGAATCGTTCATCTCCGCGGCTTCGTTCCAGGAGACGACGAAGGTGCTCACCGAAGCCGCTCTGGCGGGCGCGGTGGACAACCTGCTGGGCCTGAAGGAGAACGTGATCCTCGGTCACCTGATCCCGGCGGGCACGGCATTCAATCCGCACCTGAACCTGCGGATCAAGCACCTGGCTGAACCGATTCCGGTGGCGGATCCCGAGCCGATCGCTCGCGTGCCGCGCGAGCTGCCGACGCCGGCAGCCGAACCGGCCCCGCAGGCCGGGAGCTGATGCGTCTCTAGTCCTTTCATTCCAAAACTTAAAGCCCACGGATTAACATCCGTGGGCTTTTCTATTGGCGTTACGGGCCTTGCCCCGCACAGGCTGCGGCTGCGCTTCGTCAGATCTTTGGACTGCTCACGGCCTTTTCTCAGGCCTTGTCTCAAGGATTTCCTTCGGCGGATCCTGCGGCCATAGGTTTACCAACTCCGCCTGAAGCCTGGGGCTGGCGAACAGGAGGTTGTAGACGTTCAGATGCTTGTAGTGCATGTTGTCACCCAGGCGGAACGGCGTGCTGTTCGCCAGCAAATAAGTCGTGTAACCGTGCCCTTTCATGATTGCGCGCAGCTCGTCCTCGCTCGATCCGAGCTGCGCCAACCCGAATTCATTGACCTCCGCGATGATCGCAGGAATCTGGCTCCGCGTGATGAACGATTGTGCGCCGCGCAGCACAGCCACCTCGGCGCCCTCGGTATCAATCTTCATGACCTTGGCGAAGTCGGCGGTCGCGGAGCCAAACAGGGTGTCCAGCGTCGTCATGTAGACATTGCGCCGGCTGACTTGATCGCGGCTCTTTTCGTTATAAGGGTGCACGCCCACGTTCCAGAGGGCGTGACCGCCATCGTTGTCTGCGTTGTCGAAGAAGGTGACCGCACCCGTCTTGCCGCCCACGGCCCAGTTGAAGGGCATCACGTTCGCGAATTGATTCATCGCACCATGCGTGATCAGGTCCTGGTAGTTCTTCGGATTCGGCTCAAAGCTGTACACCTGCCCCGTCTCGCCCACGAGCGCGGCGGCCAGCATGGAAAAATAGCCCACGTGTGCGCCAATATCGATGAAACGGTCGCCCGGCTTCAGGAGCAGGTTCAATACGTCCGTCGTCGGCGGCTCGTACCGTCCCACCTCGCGGAGATCCTCCAGCATCATTCGCTGGCTGAGCTGATCGTCGTCGAGCCGGAACTGCAAATGGAGCGCTGGGCCATCCCGCTCGAGCGTGTACTGAAACTCAACAACTGCCATTACGGAACCCGTTAGTGCACCACCCGTCTCTGCGAAGGTTGTAACAGAGGCGACAATCTCTGGCGACGGGATGCCACTCCGGCGACCCGCTCATGAATGGACATGGCACCGATGACGTCCAAGTTTCTGGAAATAGTCGAGCCTGGTACCTAGTCGCAGCTTTGTTGGTCACACAGCCGCGAGTGGGCACCCGCTTTTGTCTTTCTGATGGACAGCAAAGCTGAAAGCGTCCAAGGCTGGGGAGTCGTTTCGAATCTTCTTGTGTACTACTGATCCCGGCGCACGGCGGGCGACAATCCCACCTGGTCGAGGTCGCGCGTACCGCGAGGGCGTCGAAGGTCTCGCTGCCGGCGATAGCTGCAATTGCTTCCCCACTGCTGCGGCGCGGCTCTTTGACACGCCCCCCCGCGCGCATAAACTGCCCGGTTCATTCAATGTTTTAGCTTCGTTCGTTAGACGACACATAAGGATTATGACCATGGCTCTCGCGATTGAATTCATCCAGGGACGGCAAGTTCTCGACTCCCGCGGCAACCCCACCGTTGAAGTGGACGTCATCCTCGAAGACGGCACCCGCGGGCGCGCCGCCGTCCCCTCGGGCGCTTCCACCGGCGAGCACGAGGCCGTCGAGCTGCGCGATGAGGATAAGAAGGTCTATCTCGGCAAGGCCGTCACCAAGGCCGTCGACAACGTCAACGCGAAGATCGCCCCTGAGCTGATCGGGCTGGACCCGCGGGATCAGGAAGCCATCGACGCGCTGATGATCGAACTGGATGGAACGCCGAACAAGGCCAAGCTGGGCGCTAACGCGGTGCTGGGCGTTTCGCTGGCGGTTGCCAAGGCAGCGGCGAAGGCTTCGGGTTTGCCGCTGTATCGCTACCTGGGCGGGCCCGGCGCGAAGGTGCTGCCCGTCCCGATGTTGAACATCCTCAACGGAGGCAAGCACGCGGATAACAACGTCGACTTCCAGGAGTTCATGATTCAGCCGTGGGGCTTCGACAAGTTTTCCGATGCGCTGCGCGCGGGTACGGAAATTTATCACGCCCTGAAAAAGGTTCTGCACAAGAACAAGATGTCGACCGCTGTGGGGGATGAAGGCGGTTTTGCGCCGGATCTGAAGGACAACGAAGATGCGCTGAAGGTGATCTCCGAAGCCGTCGACGCGGCGGGTTACAAGTTGGGCCAGCAGATCTTCATCGCGCTCGACCCGGCCACCAGCGAACTATGGGACAAGGAAAAGAAGGGCTACAAGTTTTTCAAGTCCAACCCCGACCGCGTGCTCAAGAGCGAAGAGATGGTCGACTACTGGGCCAAGTGGTGCGAGAAGTATCCTATTCGCTCGATCGAAGACGGTTGTGCCGAGAATGACTGGGATGGCTGGAAGATGCTGACCGACCGCGTGGGGAGCAAAGTGCAGCTCGTGGGTGACGATCTGTTCGTCACCAACGTGAAGTTCCTCGAGAAGGGGATCAAGACCAAGACGGCCAACTCGATCCTGGTGAAGGTGAACCAGATTGGCTCGCTGTCGGAAACGCTGGCGGCGGTGGCCCTGGCGATGCGCAACGGCTACAGCGCTGTCCTCTCGCACCGATCCGGTGAGACGGAAGACACGACGATCGCGGACATCGCCGTTGCGACCAACTGCGGCCAGATCAAGACGGGAGCGCCGGCGCGTTCGGATCGCGTGGCGAAGTACAACCAGCTTCTCCGGATCGAAGAGCAGCTTGGCGATCAGGCGATCTACGGCGGAAGGTTCTGGGCAGAAGGCTAAGACGCAGAATCGCGGAAAATTCGAGCCCGCCCCCATGGCCGTCCGATAAGTGCCTTAGCCATGGACGCGCCAACTCAAAGCATCGATCAGCACGCGCCGACGCCCTGGGATGACGTTTCCAGCCAGCCGGTTGTGTGCGGGTATGCGATGGAGCCGGCGAAGGAATCCCGCAGTGGCGGGTTGTTCATGATCCCGCTGATCTGCGTGGGCATCGGGTTGATCGCAGCTTGTCTGCTGATCCCCGCGGCGGACGAAAATCGGCGGCTGGCGTATGAAAGCCTGTCGCTGCGGGCAGATCTTGAGCAGCTCGAAAAGCAGGCCAACATCAACGACCAGTTTCTGCACCGCGTCTCCAGCGACCCGACGCTGGCGGAGCGCTTGGCGCAGCGGCAGATGAAAATGGTTCGCGAAGGCACGAGCGTGCTGGAACTGAAGAACCAGCAGTGCCGCGCGAGCGCCTCGCCGTTCATGCTGGTGACGCTGCCACCGCCGGAGCCGCTGCCGGCGTACCAGCCAATGGGAGGGATGCTCGCGGGGCTGTGCAGACAGCCGCGGGCGCAGCTCTACCTGATGGGTGGGGCGCTGCTCATGATCGCGGCGGGGCTGGTGCTGAGCCACGGGCAGGATTGACCTGGTATAATGAGAGCATGGTCGAGCAGGTCACGGCTATTGCTTGATGCAGGACAACGTCAGGTGGCAGATCATTAACGATGAGCTCCCGGTACTTCGCGCGGAGCTCGAGCAGTAACCATGCCGCGCGCACTTGCCATCGAAACCTCGGGCCGGGTGGGATCCATTGCAACCCTCCAAGATGGGCAAGTGCTGGTGGAGGAGCAATTCCCCCACGGCCTTCAGCACGCGGCGCAGATCGTCGCGATCATCGATCGATTGACGGGCGCGCAGCGGTGGGGTCCAGCGGATATCCAAGAGCTCTACGTTTCTGCCGGACCAGGATCCTTCACCGGCTTGCGGATTGGCATCACGCTGGCGAAGACCATGGCGCTGGCCACGGGCGTGAAGATTGTGGCGGTGCCGACGGTGCGCGTGCTGGCGGAGAATGCGCCGGATGAAGCGAAGCATCTGATCCTCGTACTGGATGCCAAGCGCGAGCAAATCTTCACCGCCCGATTCGAACGTACGGGTGAAGAGTGGCAAGAGCGTGAGCCGGCGCACGTGGAGCGCTTGATGGAAATCCTCTCCCGATCACACAGGCCCGTGCATCTGCTGGGCGAGGGAATTCCTTTCCACCGGCAATTCATTCCGCAATCGGCAGACGTAATCGTGACGGACGAATCGCTCTGGCGGCCGCGGGCTGCTGCCGTCGCAAAAGTAGGTTATCCCTTGGCACGTAGCGGCGCGTTCGCCGATCCCGATCGACTCACGCCCATCTACATCCGCCGCCCCGAAGCCGAAGAGAAGTGGGAGCAGCTTCAGGCGCAGCGGACTAAATCCGCGTCCTGAATCCCCAACTCGATGCGCTTCGAGTCGATGTCCTTCAGGAAGCG
>DASVUC010000288.1:0-9217 GCA_036387255.1 Tepidisphaeraceae bacterium
TTGATAATGATCGCCCCCTTGCGCATCGCCGCCAGGCGCGTCTTGTTGATGAACCCGCGGTTCTTCTCGTCCAGGTTCATGTGCAGCGACACCACGTCCGCATTGTGCAGCGCATCCTCCAGCGTCGTACACCGCTCGACGTTGCAGACCTTAGCGAACCCCTCGTCCCAGAACACATCGTACCCCTTGACGTTCATGTCAAAGGCGCGGGCGCGCTTGGCCACTTCTTTCCCGATCCGCCCCATGCCAAACACCGCGATCGTCTTGCCAAACAGTTCCGTCCCCGTGATCCGCTTCCACTGCCCCGCCTTGGTCGACCGCAGGTGCGGCCAGAAATGCTTCGACAGCGCGATCATCAGCCCAAACGTGTGCTCCGCCACCGTCGTATGATTCACCCCCGGCGTAAACAGTACCGGAATCTTCTGCGCCGTCGCGTGCTTCACATCGATCGAATCCAGCCCTATCCCGTACTTCGCGATCACCTTCAGCTTCGTCGGCGCATTCATCGCCGCATCGATCACCTTCGCCGTGATGATGTCGTCGCCATTGAGAAAGCCATCAAACCCGCCATTGCTCTGCACCAGGTCCAGCATCGCCTGCTCCGGCAGCGGCCCGCGAGCGCGAACCACTTCAAAGCCCGAAGCCGCGAGCACCTCGTGATGCTGGCCGGGAGTGTCCTGGTAACTGGTGGTGGTGAGGAGAATTTTGTGGGGCATGATCGTTGCCTTTACTTAAAGTTGATTCAGCAGCACTGCTCATCCATGTGAACACTGACCCGGTAACCCGCACGATGTTTTCGCTCCGCTGCTGCTGATGCTGCTACCGGTCAACGCGCGGGTCTTTCGATCCGGCGATCAGCGCACAACCTGTCAAGATCGCGCCCGCGATCAACGCCGCGCGGTCTCCCGCGACTCCTGCAATCAGCAGGATAATTCCTCCGACCGCGCACAGGGGGAGCATCAGCATGCCAATCGTTCGCATCATCGCAGCACCTATCGCTTGATCCTCGCGCTTCCGCCACCCGCGGTATGAAGAAGCTCATCCAGCGTGATCTGGCTCGAGTCGCCCATGGTGCTCATCAGCAGCGCACCATGCGCCACGCCAAGATTCACACACTCCTGCGGCGTCTTTCCGCTGAGAAACCCATACGTAAACCCGCTGGCAAATCCATCTCCGCCGCCCACACGGTCTTCGATCTCCAGGTTCTCATAATGCGGCCCGTCGTAGAACGTCCCATCCGCCCACATGATCGCTGACCAATCGTTGATCGTCGCCGTCTTCACGCCGCGCAACGTCGTGCCTACCACCTTGATGTTCTTGTAATCCTTCACCACCCGCTCGACCATTTTCTTAAACGGCCCCACATCCAGCGCCCCCGCCTTGTGCACGTCCACGCCCTCCG
This sequence comes from Tepidisphaeraceae bacterium, assembly GCA_036387255.1. Taxonomy (GTDB): domain Bacteria; phylum Planctomycetota; class Phycisphaerae; order Tepidisphaerales; family Tepidisphaeraceae; genus DASVUC01. Next base: position 1,403 of record DASVUC010000288.1, read on the forward strand.
CCTGGTAACCCAGCACCTGCTCAAAATCTTCTTCGTTCCCGATCAGGCAGTCGATGTAAGGCACCAGCGGCTTGGTCGTCTCAATCGCCTCCTTGCTGCTCCACAGCTTCGAGCGGAAGTTCAGATCGTACGACACGATCGTCCCCGCCTCGTGCGCCGCCTTCACGGCCTCAGCCGCCACCTGCCGCGTTGATTCTGAAAGCGCCGAAAAAATCCCGCCCGTGTGCAACCACCGCACGCCGTCTTCCTTGAACAGCTTGTTCCAATTCACATCCCCCGGCTTCATCCCGGCGGTGGCAGTGTGGCCGCGATCGTACAGCGTCACGCTTCCGCGCTTCGCCACGCCCACTTCAGTAAAGTTTAACCCGATCCGATCCTTCTTCCCCACGCCGTCATACTTTCGCTCGACAACGTAGCTCGTGTCCATCCCCACCGCGCGAGCATGATTGCGAACGACCGCGCCCATCGGCGAAGAGTTCAGCCCGCCCACCCATCCCGTCTTGAGCCCCAGCCGCGACAGCGCATAGGCCACGTTGTACTCGCCCCCGCCCACCCACACTTCCAGCAGCGGCGCAAACTCAATCCGCCCATGCTGCGGCGGCGACAGCCGAATCATGCATTCGCCAAGAGAAACCAGGTCGTATTTGCAACTGCCTTGAGCCTTGATGTTCATGATGATGATCGATGGGTTAAGGTTAACAATATTGTGGAGCAAACAGGAGTCGACCAGCAGCCGGTGCCATCCAGGGCGTACTCGCGAAGGTTCTACGCAGGTTGGCGTTCGGCGCCAGATGCTTCGGGGTACCTCAGCATGACGCAGCTTGGCCTTGGCACGTATGCGTGCAGTACCGCGCCTCTTCTGGGTAGTGTCAACCAATCTGCGATGATCTTCAACTGTGTCCGCTCACCAGCGGCCGCTCCCTCCGAAGATGCCGCAGCACATCCGCCAGGATCCGCGGGTCCGTCGCCGCCCCCACATGCGCTGGCTGAAAAGGCTCATTCGGAACAACCACCGCCCGCCGCCCCGGCGGCGCCGCATACTGCGCCCCCACCACCCTGTCGTTCAGCCGCGAATAGGGAAAGAGGTGGTACTGCACGCCCCGATCCCACTCACTGAGCCGACGCAAAAACTTCGACTGCGGACGCATATCCACCTGCATCTGCGTGATCGGCGGCAGTGCCTCGGCGCGCGTCGCCCCCTGATGCGGCGATGAAACCGTGAACAGATTCCGCACGTTGAGCCGCCGCGCATTCGGAACCCCCGCAGCCGCATAACGCCCCACCAATCCACCCATCGACAGCCCGATCACGTCCACTTCCGCCGTCTGCTCCGGATCATCATTCGGCAGCGCCGCATCCACCGCCTCGATCACGCGCTGTCGGCAAGCCTCGAACGAGCTGCACCACATGAAGCTTACCGTTATGATCCGCCCTCCGCTGACGTGCTCGCGAATGAACGATCCCACCGCCAGCCCGCCCAGCCCCGGATCCAGGTACCCATTCAAAATCACCAGCGGCCGCTCGAGCGGCTTAGGATGCTCCGCGATCTTCCTCAGCTCTTGGCGAGCCTGCGGAACCGAAAGAGCAATCGTCGGCGCGTCCACCACCTTAGGCGTCGCCGTGCATCCCCACAAAATCCCCAGCAGTGGAACAAAGATCAGCAGCCGCATCGCAGCATTCTACCACCCTCGCGCCTGACACACGCATAAATCAACTGGAGCGACGCACGCTCGCATGTAGTCCACCATGGTGATCGGCAGCGTGTCATCCTGAGCGGTACTCCACGAAGGATCTGGCGTAGTAGACGTCCGATGCCAGATGCTTCGGAGTACCTCAGCATGACATCTCTCTTGTTTTTGACGGTACCCACCAGGGTGCGCCGCTCTAAACCGCAAGTCGCTCCCCCTGCTTCCCCTCCCCCGCCTGCCTCGGGAGCAACACCTTCTGCCCGCCGCAGGCCCCGCGTGTCGAGCCCCGATCGCCCAGCGTGTCATCCTGAGCGGAACTCCGCGAAGGATCTGGCGTAGCAGACGTCCGGTGCCAGATGCTTCGGAGTACCTCAGCATGACATCTCTCTTGTTTTTGAAGCTGCACGCGTGGGCGCGTTGCTCTACCCCTCACGATTCAACTCCCGCTCTCGCGTCCCACTGCGGATGAGCAATTCTCGCGATACGATCTTATCGCATTCGAGACATTCACCGCGTGGATGCCTGCGATCATCCAGCCGGCGAAACCGGCCGCGTCGTCGGCGCCTGGGGCTTGATCGCTTCGAACTTCACAAAATCAAACGCCGCCGGAATCGACCGCCCGCTCTCCGGCGAGCACGCCCCGATCCCCGCCTTGATGTTCGTCAGATTCGCATGCTGCCGATCCAGCAGCGTCCACGCCTTCCCATCCGTGCTCACCGAAAAATCGTACCGCTCCTTCTGCTTTCCGATCTTCAGCCAGTAAGTGTCCGACTTCGGCGCATCATGCAGACGCGATGCATATCGCCCCGACGATTCATCCCCCACCTCCATCTTGATCCCCCCGTGCGAGTGCACCACCGCCAGCTTCACGTACTGATTGTGATTCTGCCAAAGCGTCAGAAACGCCAGCTCGTAATCCTTCTCCGGCTTAATCGCCACCTTCGTGACTGCCTCAAAATCCCCCGCCGGCGCGTACTGAAGGAACACATTGTTGATGTCGTACCGCTCCTGATAAACGTCGCCGTCCTGCGTCAGGATCACCAGCTTCCCATCCTTCACGGCCCAATGCGACGGATCCTCGCTCAGCACGAACCACCGGTTTCGATCAAACGTCGGCCCGTCAAACTGGTCATCCTGTCCCCGCGCCACCGCTTGTGCCCCGGCCGGCAGCGGCTGCGGTGAAATCGTCGGCCCTTCAATCCGCATCGTCGGGCTCGGCCCCTCCACAAATGTCGCCCGATCGATCGCAAGCTGCCTCGGCCCGCCCGGGTGATCCAGGTGCTGATGCGAGTGATAAACGATGAACAGCTCTTTCCCATCCGGCGAATCGGTGAAGCAATGATGCCCCGGCCCCGATACATCCGCCGTCCGCCGCAGCACCGGGTTCCCCTGCGATTTCGTCCAGGGCCCCATCGGCGATTTGCTCGTCGCCACCGCAACGCCATACTCCGGGCTCAAATACCCCACCGTCGAATACGTCAGGTAATACAGGCCGTTGTGCTTCATTACGAACGGCCCCTCGTTCACGATCCCCTCCCAATCCTCGCTCGGCTTAATGCAGAACGTCGACTCCGGCGACGGGTTCAAATTCTCATCCAGCTTCCGCACGTGAATCTCAAACAGCTTCCGCTTCGGCGGCTGATCCAGATAGACCGAGTACAAATACAACGCCCCATCCACATCTCGAAACACGTGGCTGTCGATCGTCGGAATCTCCGCGTCAAACCACGGCGCCTTGATCTCCTTGAATGGCCCCAGCGGCGAATCCCCCTCCGCCAGCACAATCCGCCGAAGCCGCTTCGGCCCCCCGACCGCCGTGTAATGCAGGTAATACTTGTTCTTGTGCTTGAAAACTTCAGGCGCCCAGAACGACCGCCGCGACCATGAACTGGAACTTCGCCGAAACGCATGCCCCTTCAGTTGCCAGTTCACCAGGTCCGTGCTCGTCCAGACCAGCAGCCCGTCATCCGCGCTGGTCCCGTACAGGTAGTACGTGTTGTTCTCACGGTAGACAAACGGATCCGCCAGGAACACGTCCAGCGGATTGCAATAAGTCTCCGGCGGCGCCGCGTTCGCCACGCAACACACACCCACAACCATCAACGCAACAAGGTATTTCGGCAGAGATCGCATCGGTACCCGATACTACCGCCATCCCGCACCCGCGCTTAATCCACTTGGATCTGTAGGGGCGACGCCCGCCTCGCCCCCGCCACAGCACCCGCTTCACCCTTCCCAGGCCATCAACCCATTGATCTTCGCGGCGCAGATAAAATCGTTCTCCGACAATCCCCCCACCGAATGCGTCGAATAGCTGATCGTCAGTTTGTTGTAGCCCACGTGCATCTCCGGGTGATGATCCTCCCGATGCGCCAGCATCGCCACCGCCACCACGAACGACATCGTCTCGTAGTAATTGTCAAACTTAAAGCTCCGCGTCAGCGTCTTCCCCTCCACCGTCCAGTGCGGCGCCTCCTGCAAAAGCTCCCCGATCTGCTGCTCCGTCAGCGCCGCGGTTCCCGGCGCAATGTGCCTGCTCGTGCGTTCATTCAGCTTCGACATGACCTTCTCCTGCAAGACGTGAATGGCCGACGTGGATGCGCCGGACGATTATCCCCCGAGATACGCTTTTTTCACATCCGGATCTTCAAGCAGCTTTGCCGCCGTATCCGTCTTGATCACCCGCCCCGTCTGAAGCACGTACGCCCGGTGCGCGATCGTCAGCGCCATGTGCGCGTTCTGCTCAACCAGGAAGATCGTCGTCCCCTCCGCGTTGATCTCCTTGATGATCTGAAAAATCTTCCGCACGATCAGCGGCGCAAGCCCCAGCGAAGGCTCATCCAGCAGCAACACCTTCGGCCGAGCCATCAGCGCCCGCGCGATCGCCAGCATCTGCTGCTCCCCGCCTGAAAGCGTCCCCGCCTTCTGCTCGCGCCGCTCCGCCAGAACCGGAAACAGCGAATACGCATGGTCGATCCCGCCGCGGATTTTCCCCTGGTCCCATTCCTGGTACGCGCCCAGCATCAGGTTCTCGCGCACCGACAGATTCGCAAACACCTGTCGCCCCTCAGGCACATGTGAAATCCCCGCCCGCACAATCTCGTGCGGCGCCATCCGCCCGATCTCCCCGCGCCCCTCCAACATCACCTTCCCGCGCTTCGGCCGAATAAGTCCGCTGATCGACCGCAAGAGCGTCGTCTTCCCCGCCCCGTTCGCCCCGATCAGGGTGACAATCTCCCCCGCGCTGATCTCCACGCTCACATCCTGAAGCGCCGAAATCACGCCATAGCACACCTCGAGATTTGAAACCGTCAGCAAAGCCATCAATCTTCTCGCGTGGCATGGGCGTCTCGCCCATGCATCTCCTTAAACCGGCTCCCCCAGATAAGCCTCAATCACCTTCGGATTCGCCTGCACTTCTCCCGGTGTCCCCACCGCGATCGTCTCCCCATGATCCAGCACCGTCAGCCGATCCACCAGGTTCATCACCAGCTTCATGTCATGCTCGATCAACCAGATCCCGACCTGAAACTGCCGACGGACTTGTCGGATCAGGTTCGTCAAATCGATCTTCTCCTGCGGGTTCATGCCCGCCGCCGGCTCATCCAGCAGCAGCACCTTCGGCTTTGTCGCCAGCGCCCGCGCGATCTCCAGCCGCCGCTGATCGCCGTAAGGCAGGTTGCTCGCCAGCAGATTCGCCCGATCCGCCAATCCAAAAACGTCGAGCAACTCAAACGCCTCCCGCTCGTGCTGCGCATCTTCCCGAAGATGCTTCTTCGAGCGAATGACCGTCCCGAGAAAACCATGCCCGATCGACTGGTTAAAGCTCACCAGCACATTGTCCAGCACGGATAATCCCGCAAACAGCCGGATGTTCTGAAACGTCCGCGCGATCCCCAGCCGGTTGATCCGAAACGGCTTCTCCCCGCCGATGCTCCTGCTATCGAAGCGTATCGTCCCCGCCGTCGGCGGATACACCCCCGTCACCACATTAAACGCCGTCGTCTTCCCCGCACCGTTCGGCCCAATCAATCCCACCAGCTCTCCCACATCCAGCGCAAAGCTGAAGTTCGACAAGGCCTTCAGCCCGCCAAACTGCACCGAGACTTGCTCAACTTCCAGAAGTGCCATGATCACGCCACCGGTGGATTCGCATCAGGGACATCCAGCGCCCGCGCCGCCTTCACCGCCGCCGGCGTGCGCCGCCGCGTCCACCACAGCTCGCGCCGGCCCAGCAATCCCTCCGGCCGCACCAGCATCATCACAATCAGCAGCAGCGAGTAAATGATCAGCCGCAGGTCCTGCCCGCCCGTGTACTGCCGCACATCCCGCAGCGCCTCGGGAAGCACCGTCAGCACCACCGCCGCCAGCACCGCTCCCGTCACCGATCCGCTTCCTCCCAGCACCACCATCGCCACGATCTCGATCGACCGCATGAACCTAAAGCTCTCCGGATCCAGATCGCCGAACCACATCGCGCTGATTCCCCCCGCCACGCCCGCGAAGAATGCCCCGATCACGAACGCCGCCACCTTGTGATACGTCGTATCCACCCCCATCGCCGCCGCCGCGATCTCATCCTCGCGCACCGCCAAAAACGCCTTCCCCTTGCTCGAGTGCGCCAGCCGCCAGATGCACACGATGCAAACCAGCGCCACCGCGTACGTCCAGAAGAAGTTGGTGACAATGGGAATCCCATGCAGCCCCGAAGCGCCGCCCACTTCGAACCGCCCGATCGTCTCCGTGTTCACGATCAGCACGTTGATGATCTCGCCAAACCCCAGCGTCGCAATCGCCAGGTAATCCCCCCGCAGCCGCAGCGCCGGCACACCGACCACAATCCCCGCCACCGCCGCCATCAACCCCGCCAGCAGGAGCGCCCCCAGGAACAGCGCTTCCGCCGCCGCACCGCTGGGCGAAAAGTGCCGCATTAAAATCGCCGACGTATACGCCCCCAGCGCCATGAACCCCGCATGCCCCAGCGAAAACTGCCCCGTTATCCCGTTGATCAAGTTCAGGCTCACCGCCAGCGTGATGTTGATCCCGATGACGATCAGCACCTGGAAAAAATACGGATTCAGCCGATCCGCCAGCAGCGCGTTGATCGGCCAAAGCGCCGCAATCACCAGCACGATCGCCAGATTGCTCACCCAGGCCGGCACACGTGACGCCGCAGCCGTCGCGGTCGTGTCAATGTCCGCGCCGATCGCCATCAAACCTTCTCCGTCGACACGCGCCCAAACAATCCGCTCGGCTTCACCAGCAAAATCAAGATCAGCACCACGAACACAAACGCGTCCGCGTACCCCGTATACGCGCTCGGCAAAATCACACCCTTCAAGAGCGTCTCAATCAGCCCAATAAAGAGCCCCCCCACCAGCGCCCCCGGAATGCTCCCAATCCCTCCCAGCACCGCCGCCACAAACGCCTTCAACCCCGGCAACACCCCCATCAGCGGCCGAACGTCGTATCGGATCGCATCCAGCACCCCCGCCACCGCCGCCAGCGCGCTGCCGAACATGAACGTGAATGAGATGATCCGGTTCGTGTTGATCCCCATCAGCATCGCCGTATCAAACCGATACGATACCGCCCGCAGCGCCAGCCCCGTCTTGGTGAAAAGCACCACGTACGTCAGCACCGCCATCAGCGCCACCGACAACCCCAGACTGAGCAGATCAAAGTTCGTCAGCACGATATCCCCCGCAAACGTAATCACCGGCCGCACCTCAAGCAGCTTCGGAAACGTCTTTGGCGTCGCGCCAAAGAAGACGTTGAGCTGCGCCAGATTCTCCAGCAGCAGCGAAACCCCAATCGCCGTGATCAGCAGCACCAGCCGAGGCCTCGCCCGCAGCGGCCGATATGCAAAAAACTCAATCACAAACCCCAACACCGCGCACAGCACAATCGCCCCCACAAACACCAGCGGCAACCCCACCGCCGGCGAAAGCTGATGCTGCGCCGCAAACCTCGCAATGAAATACCCCCCCACCGCCCCCACCATGTAAACATCCCCATGCGCAAAGTTGATCAGCCGAAGCACCCCATACACCATCGTGTACCCAAGCGCGATCAGCGCATACGTCGCTCCAACCGAAAGGCCATTGATCAATTGCTGAATCAGTTG
>DASVUC010000289.1:0-42711 GCA_036387255.1 Tepidisphaeraceae bacterium
CGCGACGGCCACGCCCAACCGCTCGGCCATCACCTGCCCAAGAAGCTGCGCGTACTTGATCGTCGCAAGGCCGTAACGCTGCGCCGCCAGCAGCTCCGGATTGTTGTCCTTCACCGCCGCCGTGCGCACGACCAGATCAACATCCGCGTCGAGCAGCTCGCCGAGTTGCGTGCGGGAAATCTTCACGCCGCGCTTTACAAGCTCGCCGGCAACAGGATTGAAGTTGGGTTCCGACCCCGAGACGTGCGCGCCCAGATCGGCCAGCATCCTTGCCAGGCCGCTCATCCCTGATCCCCCGATACCGATGAAATGCACCCGCAAGCCGGTGAACCGGCTGGCCGAGCGCGACTCCATTCGCCGCTCGTTCAGTACAGATTGCATTTGTCCCGGCAGTGTACCGACCGGCAGAGACCGAAGCAAAGGTAAGCGGCGGAGAAAAGCAGACGATTCCAACGAACGTGTGATGGCCGACATTCGCGCTCCAATTGGACAACCCAGGCCCGCACCCCAGTCACCAGCGGGCCATGAGTTTCATCGGCACGAGCCGCCAACAAGCGTGATTATCGGCAGCAGAGGGTGGCCACGCGGAAGCGACGCCCCGCATTCACCCTCTTCCGGTGGTACTCCGGGTGAGGGCAGGGTGAGGGCTCTTCTTCGAGGACTGAGAAGCCGCATGAGTTCGAGACTCACCCCAGATCCAGCTACTTTTTCCCCTCATCCCCGACCACCACCGTCCCCTTTTCCCGCGGATGATACGAGCACGCGTACTTAAACTTCCCCGCCTTGACAAACTTGTGCTCAAAGGCGTCGCCGTGGTTCAGATCGTCGCTCTTGAACGAACCATCATCCGCGACAATCTTGTGCTGCCGGTCGTCATTGTTCGTCCAGGTCACCGTCTCGCCCGGCTTGATCGTAATCGTCGCGGGTGAAAGCTTGCTCCCCTTGATGCTCACGGCCGGCGCTTCGTCTTTCTTATCAGCGTCGCCTTTTTTCGCCTTCGCACCCAAAAGCGCGAAAGCAACTGTCGCGATAACAAAGCTTGTGAAGATGCGTCGTGCGTAGAACATACGGCTCAATATGCTAGACACCCTCGACCCGGTTCCGTTGCCATAACTGGTGATCATTCGGCAATTGCCGTACCATCCTCATCGTCCCTCGCCGGGCTGTAACGATAGTAGCGATTGCCATGTCCGAGAAGATCATCCGCGACCCGGTGCATGACGTGATCGCCTTCCGCACCGACCGCCCGCTCGACCGTCTGCTGTTCAACCTGATCAACGCGCCTGAGTTCCAGCGCCTGCGTCGCATCCGACAGCTCGGGATGGCTTCCCTCGCCTATCCCGGGGCCGACCATTCGCGCTATTCCCACAGCCTCGGCGTAATGGAAACCGCGCGCAAGATGCTCGCCCAGCTTCGCCAGTCCTTCCCCATCGACGAAGAGCACCTGACCATCTGCGTCGCCTCGGCCTTGCTGCACGATCTCGGTCACGGCCCCTTCAGCCACGTCTTCGAGCGCGTCACCGGCGTGCATCACGAACATCTCACCCAGCGCGTCATCCTCGACCCGGAAAGTGAAGTGCACCAGGTTCTCGCCGCCCACGAGCCCACGCTTCCGCAGCGGATCATCGCGTTCCTTCGCTGCGACCCGAAGCGTACCTTCTACTGCGACATCATCTCCAGTCAGCTTGATGCCGACCGCTTCGATTACCTCCTCCGCGACAACCTGATGACCGGCAGCCGGTATGGCTCATTCGATCTCGAGTGGCTCATCCACGCCCTCACCATCGACCAGGGCAGTGATCGGCTTGCCGTCAGTTGGAAGGGCGTCAGCGCCGTCGAAGCGTATTTGCAGGCGCGCTTCAACATGTACCGCAACGTCTACTTCCACAAGGTCGTCCGCAGCGCCGAGGGGATGGTGAAGCTCGCCCTCCAGCGCGCCCGCAGGCTCGCGGTGCAGCGACGGCTGGAATGGCCAACCACCGAAGACGCCGCCGCCAAAGCACTCCTCGGCCAGCAGCTCTCGATCGCCCAGTTCATTACTCTCGACGACGTCTCGATCCTGCACTGCTTCAAGATCTGGTCGCACTCCGCCGACCCGATCCTCGGGCAGCTTTGCAAAGGGCTGCTCTTCCGCCGCGTTTACAAGACGATCGATCTCTCCCGCTTCCCCGACCCGCTCATGGCGCGCAGCGCGTTAACTGCCGCTGAGCGCGCCCTCGCTCAGGCGGGCGCCGACGTCGGCTACGAAATCTTCTACGATCAAATCGCAGACACCCCCTACGAAGTTTTCGACCCCACAGATGCCGAAGGCGCCAGTGAAATCCTCGTCTGTGACCCGGACAACAAAGCCATCCCCTTCACCCAGATCTCGCCCCTCAGCCGCGCGCTGAATCAGCAATTGATGTTCCGACGAATCCACGTAGCGCCGCAGTGGCGCGACCTCGCGATGCAGACGATCAAGCCCCTCGTGAGCTAAGAAGCCTTTCGGCGTCTCGGCGCACGGCCCCGCCCAGGACGCTGCTCGATTCGGGCGATCCGATCGTACGGGACCTGCTCGTAACTCTTGGCCACATGGCTCCCCTCCCGCTGAATACCTTTGAAAACGATCAAACCATAATGCGCCGCCACTGCGGAGTTTCTGAAAGGAACTTCCAAGTGCCTGCCGTCGTTCAGATGGACGCGAAGCGGCAGAAAAGGCTCTTTTCTCAGCTCAGCCACAACATCCGCGACAACCATGTCAGGCTCCTGTTTTCGCACTGATCACGAGCTGCTCGATCATCTCAATGTTCCGCAGCGCCACCACATTATAACTTCCGCTCGGTGTTTCCCCGCCGCTTGATTGAGGCTCATGCAGGACAATCACAGCGTTTTGCAGCATGAAACCCACGCCCGCACGAGGGATGTCGACGGTCTTGCCGCTAACGAGGTGAAGACGGATCGGAATGAAAGGGTCCCGATCGAGCTCCGACCTCACGTCTTCATTGGTCACGTGACCTCCCGCCAGCTGCTCTCACACCGAATCCACAAACCGCTTCGTCAGATTCCCATACGCATCGATCCGCCGATCCCGCAAAAATGGCCAGTGTGTTCGGCTGAACTCCACCTTCTCCAGATCGCAGGGCACCACCAAAATCTCTTCCTTCTCCACCGACGCCCGCCGGATCACCTGACCGTTGGGCGCGCTCACGAACGACTGCCCCCAGAACTGAATTCCGTCTTCGCTTACCGGCTTCCCATCCGGCCCCAGGATCTTCTCGATGCCAATTCGGTTGGGCGCGCACACATAACACCCGTTCGCCACCGCGTGCGAGCGCTGGATCAGCTCCCACGACTCATGCTGTGCTACGCCATACTCTTCCTTCTCCGACGGATGCCAGCCGATGGCGGTGGGGTAGAAAAGAATCTGCGCGCCCTGGAGCGCCGTCAGTCGAGCTCCTTCGGGGAACCACTGGTCCCAGCAAATCAGCACGCCGATCTTTGCGTGCTTCGTCTCCCAGGTGCGGAAGCCGGTATCGCCTGGGGTGAAGTAAAACTTTTCGTAGTAGAGCGGATCGTCCGGGATGTGCATCTTCCGGTACACGCCCAGCAGAGAGCCGTTCGCATCGATGACCACAGCGGTGTTGTGATAAAGCCCGCTCGTGCGCTTCTCGAACAGCGACGCCACGATCACCACGCCGTACTTTCTGGCGATCTTGGCAAACGCGTCGGTCGACGGTCCCGGAATAGTCTCGGCGAGCTTGAAGAACCGATGATCCTCCACCTGGCAGAAATACTGTGACCCAAACAGCTCCTGCGTGCAGATGATCTGCGCTCCTTGCTTGGCCGCCTGCTCGACGAGCTTCACCTGTTTCGCGAGATTTGCCTTGAACTCAGGCGCGCAGCTCATCTGCGTCAGCCCGACCTTGACGACGTTTCCGGAAGAACCCTTAGGCAACTTGATGCGCGTCTGTTTCATGAGATTAGTGTGACGAATTTTTCAGGCGCATGTTCGTGTGAATCGCTCTGAACATCAACAATCACCGAAAGTAAGTGTCAGATTTGCTCCGCAGATTTCTGGCGATCTTGATGCGCCCGAAACTTCTCCCAAGACTCGTTCAAGCGCGCCACCCGCTGCATCACGTCCGCCAGCATCAGCGAGATCTCTTCTTTGCTCGGCACTTCCGACGCGTCCGTCTCTTCCTCGTCGTCCGCGCCTGTGGTTTTCTCCGCATTCACCGCCGCCCGCAGCAGGCGCGCCTGATCGTCGATCCCCTCCTCCTCCGCTGCATCCGCCACCGCCGCCGCGGGCTCATCGTGCACCTGCAACATCACCGGCTCGGGCGCGGCCTCCGCGGCGAGGCTCACCGGCACCAGCCCCTCCTCGATCGTCATCATCCCCGCCGCCTCCCAATCCAGGGTGTCGGCTTCCGCTTCGCCAAAATCTTCGTACGTCAGTGCTCCGCCCAGCTCCGCCTCGCGTTTGAACTCCAGCGGCGGAACCTCGCTCACGGGTTCCGTGCTGGCCGGCGCTTCCGCCAACTCATCCGTCATCGTGAAGATCTCCGCCGGGGCTTCCCCTTCCGTCTCACCGGAACCCTCAGACTCTGTCTTCGCATCCAGCGCCAGCGACTCCTCCGGCGAGTCTGCAAACACCTTGACCTCGACATCTTCTTCCTCGATCAGCGCGACCGGCTCGACCTCCTCCACCTCTTCCACCGCCACCTCCACCGGCGTCGCAACATCCTCAACCGGCGCCACGCCCAGCACCTCGACGCCATCCGCTTCCGCCAGCGGAACCGGCTGCGGCGCATCCGGATGAGCCGAGTCGATCAACTCTCCCGCGTACTCCGGCGAAAGCTCTTCTTCCACCAGCACGTCCAGCGCATCAGCGTCCGCCACTGGCGCAGGAGGAGGCGCTTCCGCAACGTCAGTTGCCGGCACTTCATCGGCGGTTTCCACCGCCCGATAGCGCAGCGCGACATCCCCCACGCGCAGCTCATCCCCCGGATGCAGCTCGCCTCGGCGCGTCTTCTCACCGTTGATCGTGACGCCGGCAGGGGAGTTCAGGTCGTGCACAAACCGCCGACCGTCCATCTCATACACCGCCGCATGCACCGGCGCAACCGATGAGTCATCCAGCTTCAGCTCGCACCCGCCGCGCCGCCCGATCAGAAACGTCTTGCGATCTCGAGGCAACTCAAACCGCGTCGTCTCCCCCACAAGCTCCGCCGCCGGCAACCCACTCGGATCCGTTGCATCCAACCCCTTCCCGTTCTTCTTCGCTGTGCCCCGCCCAAAACCAGATTCACACTGAAGCGTGTACGCCCCGATCCGCACCTGATCGGCGTCGGCAAGTCCCACCTCGCGCACGGTCGACCCATTAATCTGCACGCCGTTCGTGCTCGCCAGGTCGCGCAGATAAACCCGTCCCTGCTCTCTCAGGATCAGCGCATGCAGCTTGCTCACCTGCTTGGCGGGCAGGGGCAAATGCGCCGGCGCCTGCCGGCCCACCACAACCACGGACCGATCCAGCGTCACCGTCTTAGGCCGATCGTCTTCGCCCACCACGCGCAAGACCGGCCCCGTCGACGAATCCAACTCGCCCAGCGACTCAACATCCATATCGACTCCTTAGCCCCGTGAAGCTAAAGCACCCGACCGCAGTGTCAACCGCTCCGCCGCCAAATCAGCAATTTCAGTAAGCGCAACGCCTTACGCTTCGCTTCACCCCGCCCCGCATCACCCGATCCAGCCCCCAAGACAAGCACCCCCTCCATACGTATGATGTCGGGCAGTTTCTGCGATTCGAAATCACCAACTGGCCCTCAACCAACCGATACACGTAGAACCAGAATGGCTGTCACCAAACGCGACTATTACGAGATTCTTGGTGTCGAACGAACCGCCACCGGCGAGGACATCAAGCGCGCCTACCGCCGCCTGGCGATGAAGTACCACCCCGACCGCAACGGCGACAACAAAGCCGAAGCCGAGGCCAAGTTCAAAGAGTGCGCTGAAGCCTACGAGATCCTATCCGACGAGCAGAAGCGACGCCGCTACGATCAGTACGGCCACCAGGGTGTGACCGGGCAGCACGACTTCTCCCACATGGACGTCTCTGACATCTTCTCGATGTTCGACGACATCTTCGGCGGCATCGGTGGCGGTTTTGGTGGAGCCGCCGGTGGACGCGGACGCGCCCGTGTAGCACGCGGCTTTGATCTCGAAACACAAGTCGAACTCTCCTTAGCGGAAGTCGCAACCGGTACCGAGAAAACAATCGAGTTTGAAAAGCAGGACCACTGCGAGCAGTGCAAAGGCACCGGCGCCAAACCCGGCTCACAGCCCATTGTCTGCGTCCAGTGCGGCGGTCAGGGGCGCGTCGCGCAGCAGGGTTTTGGTGGCATGTTCCGAATGGTCACCACCTGCCCCAATTGCCGGGGTCGCGGCTCGGTCGTCCGCGAACACTGCTCAAGCTGCGGCGGCACCGGTCGCCAGCTTCGCAAGCGCGTCGTCACCGTCCGAATCCCCGCCGGTGTTCATGATGGTCAAGCCGTGCGCATCGCCGGTGAGGGCGAACCCGGAGAACATGGCGCTCCCGCGGGAGATCTTCACTGCTACATCGCCGTTAAGCCGCACCCGATCTTCAGCCGCCACAACAACGATCTGGTCTGTCAGTTCCCCATCAGCTTCACGCAGGCCGCCCTCGGGGCGCACGTCGAAGTCCCCACGCTAAAGGGCAGCGAGAAGCTCGAGATCCCCGGCGGCACCCAGCACGGCGAGGTGTTCAAGCTGAAAGGTCGCGGCCTCCCCGACGTCCGCACCCACCGCCAGGGCGACGAACTCGTCCAGGTGCTGATCGAAGTCCCCAAGAAGCTCACCGAAAAACAAAAACAGCTTTTGAAAGAATTCGCCGGCACCGAAGACGGCAACTCTCTCCCCCAGCGCAAGAGCTTCCTGGACAAGCTCAAGACCATCATCTCCGGACAAGAGTAAAAGCGCGTTGTGGGAGTCGAGTCCTTAGCCGCACCGCTACGCGGCGCGCGTCCGCGAGAGTACGAGAAGCGGGGGCACGCCATTTGCCATTACCCCCTCACGAACCCCGCACAAGCGGTACATCCAGAAACGCCAAAGGATCCTCATGACAGACGACAACATCTGGACCGACAATGACTTGGACGAGAACGACGCCACCGACCGCGACTCCGGATCGAATGCCGAAGCGGCAGGTGACCTCGACGTCGACCTGCGAAAATTGCAGGAAGAGCGCGATCGCCTCTTCCAGCAGCTCGCCCGCGTTTCTGCCGACTTCAAGAACGCCCAGCGCCGCCTCGAGCTCGACAAACAGCAGGCCATCCAGTTCGCTAACACAGGCCTCATCAAGAGTCTCCTGCCCATCCTCGACAATTTCGAGCGCGCTCTCGAAGTTGATCCCGCCAAGACGGATGTCGCCACGCTCCTCAAGGGCATGCAGATCGTCCACGACCAACTCGTGAAGACGCTCGTCTCGCAAAACGTCGAAGTCATCGCCCCCGAAGCCGGTACGCCTTTCGATCCGAAGATGCACGAAGCCCTCATGCAGCAGCCCAGCGACAAGTACCACGAGCCCACAGTGCTCCAGCTTCTTCAAAAAGGTTACGGCATGCAGGACCGCGTCCTGCGCCCGGCGCAAGTGATCGTGAGCAACTCGCAGTAAGGGAGAGCTATGCCGACGTATGAATACCGATGCGAAGCCTGCGGCCATGAGTTCGAGCAGTTTCAGTCCATCACCGCCGCCCCCATCAAGAAGTGCCCCAAGTGCGCCAAGAACAAAGTGAAGCGCCTCATCAGCACCGGCGCAGGCCTGATCTTTAAAGGCTCCGGCTTTTACATCACCGACTACCGCGACTCCAGCTACTCCGACAAAGCCAAGAGCGAGTCCGGCGCTACGGGCGGCGACGCCAAGAGCAACGGCGAAGCCACGAAGAGCGAAACCAAAGCTGCCGACACGAAGACAACGGAGACGAAAGCCGAAGCCAAACCGAAAGCTGAACCGAAACCCAAAGCGGAAAAACCCTCCAAGAAGTGATGCAGTGCCCCATCTGCAAAAAGACGATCCCAGTCCCTCAGGAAAACGAGCCCCTTCCCCCAGGTTTTCCCTTCTGCTCCGATCGCTGCAAGCTGGTCGACCTCAACCGCTGGCTCACCGGTCGCTACCAAATCCCCGTTGAAGAAAAACGCGGTGACGAAGAGAACACCGAATATCGCGACGAGTAGCGCTCCTACCTTAAGCCGCGATCAAAGGCATCGCTCGCTCGCTACTCAAACATCCCCCGGTAATTCGAGGGCGAGTAGAACCGAAAGTTCAACTCCCTCAAATATTCAAACGCGCCGGCCTTGCGGATGATCTCCACCAGCTTCGCAATCTGCGTCTGCGACCGATACGCGCCAATGCTCTCCAGCTTCTTCTCAAACGCCTCTCCCCCCGCGCGGATCTCAAGCTGCGGCGGCTGTGGAAAATCACAGTAGACTGCCAACTCATAAACCTTCGGCACATCCGTCAGCGGCGCACCCAGTTCTGGCCAGATCGTTCCCGCCGCATGGAATAAGCAGATCATCAGTTCATTGTTCGTGATCTGATGATCCGGATGCAGATCCGCAATGGTCGGCACAAACACCCGTTGCGGCTTGATCCGCCGAAGGTGATACGTGAACGCGTTGCTCAATCCCACATACCCCTCAATCGCCGGCTCGCCGGGCATCGCCTTCCGCCGCCCGCACCACGTGTACAGCGCCCCATCCGGATAACCGACATACTGCACCCGCTCCGGGGACACGCCCAGGATTTCATACGACTCGTAAGTCTCCTTCTTTCGAATCTCAGAAATTGAATCCCGCTGCTCCAGCGTGCAATACCCCATTGACCCATCCGTCACCACCAGCACGTGCACATCCACCCCAGCCCGTGCCGCCGCCTGCATCAGCAGCCCGCCGCCCAAAGGGACGTCGTCATCATGCGGGCTAACAAACAACCAAGCCTCACGCTCCCCCTCCAT
Organism: Tepidisphaeraceae bacterium; assembly: GCA_036387255.1. Lineage (GTDB taxonomy): Bacteria > Planctomycetota > Phycisphaerae > Tepidisphaerales > Tepidisphaeraceae > DASVUC01. The sequence goes on from DASVUC010000289.1 coordinate 9,015, forward strand.
CCCCATTGCGGCGCGCAAATCCTCCACCCGAACCTTTTTCCTCTCCGCCAACCGCGTGAACCCAAAACCCGTCGTGCTCATAACCGCAGGATCATCTGCGCGAACGGTGTGTTGTCTACCGCGCGCGCTTCGTTAGCCAAAAACCGTCTCCCTCTCCCGTACGCGCAAGAGGGCGGGGGTGAGGGTCTAACGTCACAGAATCCGCGCAGACATCCCCGCAGTGAAACCAGCAACCGAACCTATTTAGCGTGCCGAAGCCGCCGTATTCCCCGCCCGCGCATTCACGCGCTGAAAATTCCCCACCCAGCTCACCAGGTTATGCACGAACTGTGCATAGTGCTCGCCAACCTCGATCGACCAGCTCTCCGGCGCCGAAGCCACGACGCGCTTGTCGATGCCCCAGTCAACCAATCCGCCCACCCAATGGGGCGCGAGGTCCGTCGCGAGCGCCGCGGTGCGTCCCTTGCCGTGCGATCCGACGACGAGCAGCGGATGTTGATCCAGCGGCTCGAAGACGAAGCCATTGTTCTGCTGGCACGCCGTGAAGCGCTGCACTTCGAGCACCACCGTGGCGTCATCTTTCGCCGAGATGCGATTGAACCCTCCAATCGCCGGCGGCCGGCTGTCCCACGGCAGTCCAGCACAAATAGCATGATTGGAGACGCACCGCACCAGCGCCGGCTGGTCGCAGTTGATCCGATCGTCATGCTTCGCAATGTGAACTGGCAAAATGCTCCCCAGCGGCGTCCCGGCCCACTTCCCATCCTGGCCGCTGAACGATTCCCACCCGCCGACCATCAGCAGCCCCGCGCCGGCTTCCACCTGGCGCACAATCTCAAGTTGCTTGCGCTCGGCCATGCGAGCGGCCGGATAGTCACTGACGATAAAAAGGTTCCGCCCCGCGAGCGTCTGACCGTTGAGATTCTGGTCGCTCGGCACGTAATCAAAGCCGAGATCGTACAGGCTCAGCAAGCCAGCCAGGTAACCCGCCGCCGTCGCCAGCGACGTGTCCCCGAAATACAGGACCGGTTTGTTCGTCATGACTGCCTACCCGATGCCCTTGCGAAATAAAAACACAATGGTTATTAGTTCCCACTGTACACGCCCGCACCACTAAAATACAAGCTTGATCGGGCAATTCTGCGAATTTATATCACTGCGGCTCAAAACACTCAGGTATCGCCGACTCGCCTAAACCCTTTGCGGAAGAGAACATGCTTCAAGGCAACGCCCTCATCGGCCAATCCGGTGGCCCCACCTCCGTCATTAACGCGTCGCTGGTGGGAATTGCTCAGGCCGCTATCAAAGCGAAGCCGATTCGCCGGGTCTTTGGCATGCGGTTCGGCATCGAAGGTGTTCTTGCCGATTTCCTGCTCGACCTTTCCGCCGAATCCAGCGCCACACTCAAGTCCCTCCGCACCACCCCCTCCAGCGCCCTGGGCTCATCTCGGCACAAGTTAAAGGAGCCCGACTTTGAGCCGATCCTCAAGACGCTGAAAAAGTACGACATCCGCTACCTGTTCATGATCGGCGGCAACGACACGATGGACACTGTCCACCGCATCACCGAGTACGCACGCTCCGTCGGCTATGACATGATCGGCGTAGGGGTGCCCAAGACTGTCGACAATGACCTCTTCGGCGTCGACCACACGCCGGGCTATCCGTCTGCCGCTCGATACGTCGCGCTCTCGGTGCTTCAAGCTGGAACGCTCGCGCGCGATATGCAGCGCGTTGATCCCTTCACCGTCTTCCAAACCGTCGGCCGAAGCGCCGGCTGGTTGCCCGCCGCCGCAGCACTCGCCAGGAAGAAGCCCGAAGACGCGCCCCACATCATCCTCTTCCCGGAGCGCCCATTCGACGAGCAGAAGTTCCTCAGCGCCTGCGAGGCCGCCTACACAAATTTCGGCTTCTGCTCCGTCGTCTGCGGGGAAGGGATCACCTACGCCGACGGCACCCCCGTCAGCGCCTCCCGCACCACCGACAAGTTCAACAACGTCGAATTCGGCGCCATGGGCGGCACCAGCGCCGCGATGATGCTCCACCGCATGGTCACGAGCACCTTCAACTGGCGAGGCGAATTCCAGGTCACCGAATCCCTTCAGATGTCGGCGTCCGACCGCGCCGTCAAACTCGATTACGACGAAGCGTACAACTGCGGCAAAGAAGCCGTCCGCCTCGCCACCAGCGGGCAGGGGGGTGTCATGGTCACCATCGGACGCGCCAAAGGCACCAAGTACCAAGCCACCTACGGAACGATTCCGCTGTCGAAAGTCGCGATCAATGCCCGACCCATGGATGACAAGTTCATAGACAGCTCTGGAATGTTCGTCACCAAAGCCTTCTACGACTACGCCGCGCCCTTGGTAGGAGAACTCCCCGACTACGCGCGACTAAAGATCAAGAAAGCCAAGCGTTAAAGCGCGGGGTTCTCGCTGCCCGTGCGTTGATCCGATCAACTTTCATTTGAGCCTTCCACCTTCAACACCGCCCGGCGAATACCCCGCCCGCGCTGCACCTCCATCAGCACCCGGCCGCTCTTCTCCTTCGTCAGCTTCTCGTACGTCTTCATAAACGCATCCAGATCCTCGATCTTCTCCCCATTCACCGATCGAATCACATCTGAAGGCTGCAACTCCGCCTTCGCCGCCGGATACCCCGGGCTCAGCGTCGTCACCACCACGCCGTTCGCATCATCAAGCTGCTGCTCGTTCGCGTACCGCGTCGTCACATCCCGCACCGAAAGCCCCCACACCTTCGCCTCTTTCTCCTCGCCCACCGCGCCTTCCAGCTTCTGCGTTTTCACCGTGATCGTCATGGGGTCCTTCCCCCGCCCCCGCCGGATCGTGAGCTGCACCTCTTTGCCGATGGGCATGTCCGCGATCATCTTCCGCGCCGGCGCCACCTCTTCCGGAAAGCGCACGTTGGTCGGCTTGCCGTCAATCGCCAGCAGAATGTCCTGCGTCTTCACACCCGCCTTCATCGCCGGGCTGCCTCGATCCACACTGTTGATCAAGACGCCCTTGTTGATGTCGATCTCGTAGAAATTCTCCAGGTCCTGGAGCGGCTTCAGGTCGATTCCAAGATCGCTCCGATCGACGCGACCTTTCTTCTCCGCCGTCGCGCTCTTGAGAATCTTTGCCACCACTTCCTTCGCCGTATCGACGGGCACCGCGAAATTCAGATTCTGTCCGCCCCCGCGCGTGTTGATGCCGACCACGCGCCCGCGCATGTCCACCAGCGGCCCGCCCGAGTTTCCGGGATTGATCGGTGTGTCCATCTGGATCCAGTTCGAGAATTCGCCCGTCTCGTACTCGTCGATCTTCATGTCATCCGGATAAAACGTCCGTTCAGTGTTGCTCACGATCCCCAGCGTCACCGTCCTCGCCAGGCCGAACGGCGTCCCCACCGCCATCACGTTCTCGCAAGGCTGCAAGTGCGTGCTCTCCCCCAACTCCGCGTGGGCGAACGTCGCCTTCTTCCGCTTCATCTCCTCCATGTCCATCTGCACGATCGCCAGATCCGTCCAGTGATCGTCGCCAATGAGCTTCCCGTGAACGCGCTCCTTATTCGCCAGCGTCACGAAAATCTCGGCGCTCTTTCCCGCCACGTGGAAATTCGTCAGCACGCGCCCTTCATCATCGATGATCACGCCCGATCCGATGCCCCGCCGCAGCGTGCGCTTCCCTTCCTGATACGCTTCCTGCGCCACGTCCAACCGCACCACCGCCGGGAAAATCTTCCGCGTCACCTCCGTCACCACCTGAGGCGTTGCATCCGGAAACAGCGGGACCGCACCCTCCACCGCCGCCTGCGTTGCCGTAGGTTTCGTCGTCGCCCTGGTCGCGGGAATCGCCTTCTCCGCCTCGCTCTTCCCATCCCCGTCCGTCGCCCTCCCAGCCCCCATCAAAACCGCGCACAGCACACCACAAACCAACACGCTCGTCCGGTAAATCATTCGCTTCAACCTCTTTCTAAACAATGATTTCCACAGCCTCGCGTTCCCATTGTGGATAACATGCCGGAAACCTGTCACCACCGCAACCCGACGTTGGCGACCGTTTACCTCTCCACTACGGTGCATCTCCTCCCTCTCGCGTAATCGGGAGAGGGCGGGGGTGAGGGTCGTTCTCCTCACCCATCGCTCAGGACTCATCACTCAGGACAACCATGCCCTTCGACTCCGGCTCCATCACCTTCCGTCGCTTCGCCGTCATCGGTAACAAGCAGCCCAAGACGTTCGACCAGGACCACATCGACCTGCTCGCCAACTTCGCGATCAAGGAGAAGGACATTCAGACCACTCCCGAAGAAGTCGAGTACGGCTGGTCCGCCGGCCGGCACATCCTCGACGCCGACTTCTCCTTCGACAACAACGTCTTCGCGGATTGTCTCCACTTCGCCCTGCGCATCGACACCAACAAATTCCCCGGCGAGCTGAGAAAAGCCTACCAGCTCATGGAAGAAGACGCCGCCGCGCGCAAAAACCCGTCCGGCTTCATCTCCAAGATGCAGAAACGTGATGCGAAGGACGTCGTCAGCCGCAAGATCGAAGACGAGCTCCGCGCCGGCCATTTCCGCCGCAGCAAGCTCGTTTCCCTCCTCTGGGACTCCAGCACCTCCACCGTCCTCTCACCCGCCACCGGCAAGAGCTTTGAATATCTCGCTGAACTTTTTGAGCGCACCTTCGACCTCACCCTCCAACCCCTCAGCTCCGGCTCACTCGCGCTGCGCATCCTCGAGCCCAAAGGCAAACGTCGAGACTACGAAGACGTCAAGCCCACCCGCTTCGTCCCCAGCCAGCAAAGCGAAGCCGAGTACCCCGAGTACCCCTGGGTTCTGAAAGGCCCCGAGCCCAAGGACTTCCTCGGAAACGAATTCCTCCTCTGGCTCTGGTCCGAATCCGAAGGCAAGCACGCGGGTGCCATCCAGACCGAAGCGGTAGGGGAGATCACGTTGATGATCGACCGCTCCCTCGACCTCGACTGCGCCTATGGCCAATCGGGAAAAGACTCGCTCAAAGGAACCGCCCCCTCCAAATTCCCCGAAGCCCGCGACGCCCTCCGCACCGGCAAGCTCCCCCGAAAAGCGGGAATGCTCCTCGACGTGCACAATCAGCAATACGCCTTCACCTTCAATCCCGAGAGCTTCACCCTCAACAGCACCAAGCTCCCCGATGTCGAAGAAGCCGAAACCCCGCGTGTGCTCTTCGAAGAGCGGATCACCCTCCTCCGCGACCTCTGCCAATCAATGGACGCCCTGTTCGAAACCTTTCTGAAAGTTCGCGCGTCGAGTGCTTGGGAATCGCAAACCGGAAACATCCGCCGCTGGATCCACCAGGCACCCAAGCAGGCGCTAACCGCCGTCGCCTGATGTGAAAAATTAAGAACCCTTCTGCATACCAAGCCCCGGGGTACCTGTCCCGGGGCTTTCGTTTTTAGATGATAGCGCCTAAACCAGAAACACGTTCTGCCACATCGGCAGCCCCCAATCCCCCCTCGCCACCTTTGGCAGTAACCACCCGCTCCATCACCAAGTCCCGATTTGCCGCCCCATCTGTAAAACCCTATAACGCCGCCACTTAACGCACGCACATTTCCCTCTCCCTCAGGCACGCCCCTTGCCAATGGCGCTCCCGAACAAGCTCCCAAGCTTGATGTGCGCCAATGGTGATGTCGAATCCATCTTCCCGCCTGACCGTCCTCCTGGCCGACAACCAGGAAGGATGGCACCAGACCGTCCGCGGCCTGCTCGAGCCGCAGGGCGTGCAAACACTCTCGGTCCGCACAGGACGCGAAGCGCTGGACCTCATCAGCTCTCGCCCCATTCACGTTGCGGTACTCGATCAGCAAATGCCCCAGATGGGGGGACTGCAAGTCATCAAGCTCCTGCGCGATGTCCCCACGGCGCCCCCATCGATCCTGCTCACGAACCAACTAACCAACAACCTGCTCCACGAAGCCCTCGGGATGCACGTCTTCACCGTGCTCAGTAAACCTGTCGACTTCAACCTGCTCCTCGACGCGCTCGCTCGCGTCCTGCGCAGGTACCACGAATCACGTTGGCCCAGCGAGGGCTGAATCAGACAGAGTTGCCCGTTGCTGGTTGCCAGTTGCCAGCATCGCGGCAATCGAACTTGTTTCACTGGCAACTGGCAACTGGCAACTATCAACTCTTAAGGAGAGCATCATCATGGCCAAACTCCGTCCTCTCGGCGACAAGATTCTCGTCAAGCGAGTCGAAGCCGAATCGAAGACTAAATCCGGCATCGTCCTTCCCGACAGCGCCAAGGAAAAGCCCAAGCGTGGCAAGATCCTGGCCGTTGGTGACGGCAAGCGCCTCGACAACGGCGAACGCGCCCCCTTCTCCGTCAAGAAGGGCGACGAAGTCATCTTCACCAGCTACGCCGGCACCGAAATCAAACTCGACGGCGAAGAGCTCATGATCATGAGCGAAGAAGACATCCTCGCCGTGGTCGACTAACGCACAAACTCACCACGGAGGTCACCGAGAAACACGGAGACAAAAAACAAGGCGCAAAACGCTCTAACGTAGCACGGGCTTCCAGCCCGTGAACAGCGGCGCAGGACCGCGAGCAACTCTCTCTCTCAACAATCCCTGCTTTTGTTTCTCCGTGTTCCTCCGTGTCCTCCGTGGTGAATAAACAACTCAGAACTAAAGGAGCATTGAAAATGGCAGCAAAACGCATCGCCTTCGATCAGGAGGCACGACAAGCAATTTACCGCGGCGTGCAGAAGCTCGCTCGCGCGGTCAAAGTCACCCTCGGCCCATCGGGTCGGAACGTCGTTCTCGAAAAATCCTTCGGCTCACCCACCGTCACCAAGGACGGCGTCACCGTCGCCAAGGAAATTGAGCTCGAAGATTCCTACGAAAACATGGGCGCGCAGATGGTGAAGGAAGTCGCCGACAAGACCTCCAAGGTCGCTGGCGACGGCACCACCACCGCAACCGTCTACGCCGAAGCCATCTTCGGTGAAGGCCTCCGCAACGTCGCCAGCGGCGCCAACCCCACCCAGATCCAGCGCGGCATCAACCTCGCCGTCGAAGCCATCGTCGATGAGCTTCACAAGATGTCCAAGAAGGTGGAAAACTCGAAGGAAATCGCCCAGGTCGGCGCTTCGTCGGCCAACCAGGACCAGCAGATCGGCCAGATGATCGCCGACGCCATGGACAAGGTCGGCAAAGACGGCGTCATCACCGTCGAGGAAGGCAAGAGCCTCGACACCCACGTCGAGCTCGTCGAAGGCATGCAGTTCGACAAGGGCTACCTCTCCCCGCACTTCGTCACCGACCCGGCCACGATGGAAGCCGTCCTTGAAGACGCTTACATCCTCATCCACGAGAAGAAGATCTCGTCCGCGCGGGACATGGTCCCCGTCCTGTCCAAGGTTGCCGAGCAGGGCAAGCCGATGCTCATCATCGCCGAGGACATCGACGGTGAAGCGCTCGCCACCCTCGTCGTCAACAAGCTTCGCGGCACGCTGCGCGTCACCGCCGTCAAAGCCCCCGGCTTCGGCGATCGCCGCAAGGCCATGCTCGAAGACATCGCCATCCTCACCGGTGGCCAGGCCATCTTCGAAGAGCTCGGCCTCAAGCTCGAAAACGTCGAGCTCAATCAGCTCGGCCGCGCCAAGAGCATCCGCGTCGACAAAGACAACACGACCATCATCGAAGGCGCCGGCGAAACCAAGGCTATCCAAGGCCGCATCCAGCAGCTCAAGAACGAGATCGACAACACCACCAGCGACTACGACCGCGAGAAGCTCCAGGAGCGCCTCGCCAAGCTCGCCGGCGGCGTCGCCCAGATCCACGTCGGAGCGGCGACGGAAGTCGCCATGAAGGAAAAGAAGGCCCGCGTCGAGGACGCCCTGCACGCCTGCCGAGCCGCAGTCGAAGAAGGCATCCTCCCCGGCGGCGGCGTCGCCATCATCCGCGCGGCAGCCAAGAGCCTCTCCAACAAGTTCGGCGACAAGCTCCTCAACGACGACCAACGCCTGGGTATCGAGATCGTCCGCCGGGCGGTGGAAGCCCCCATCAAGCAAATCGTCGAAAACGCCGGAGCCGACGGCGCCGTCGTGGCCCAAAAGGTGAAAGAGTCCAAAGAACCCAACTTCGGCTACAACGCCCTAACCCACGAATACGGCGACCTCCTGAAAATGGGCGTCATCGTTCCCACAAAGGTCGAACGCAGCGCCCTCCAAAACGCCGCCAGCATCGCGAGCCTCCTGCTCACGACCGACGCGGTAGTCTCTGAAATCAAAGAAGAAAAACCCGAACCCGCAGGAGCCCCCGGCGGCGGGATGTACTAGTACACTTCGTTGATTATCATAGACCCGGGTACTTGTCAGTGCCCGGGTTCTTTTATGCGATCAAAAAACATAGCAAGATTGATAGATTTGGGCGGCATCACGCGCTTCCTCATGCATGCGCAAGTTGGATGGGCAATCCACGGCGAATCAGCGATTCTTGGTAATTCGAAAAGATTTCTCGACTATTTAGAGAGCGAAAGCTTTCCAGTTACTTCGTCCGCCGCCTGGATTCTCTTGGAGTTCACGGAGGAACTGGAAAAGCGCCAAGCGGATGCGACCATTACTGACGATGACGCTGCCAAATTGATGCAGATCATGACGACACTTGAGCACACGCTAAATGCTGAGGCTTCAATCAAGCGCGCTTATATGCCGGTCGAGCGGCGTATTCATTTGCAGAAGTTGATCGGCGATGTTGCGTCATTGATGCCACGTAGATGCTTCGTGCGGCTGCCGAACCTGGCTCAGTATGATTTCAATGAAGCGGGAAAATGTATTGCGTTTGACCGGCATACTGCTGCGGCATTTCACCTGCTTCGAGGGACTGAGGGTGTACTACGGGAGTACTATCAGGTGCATGTGAAAAGAGAACGAGTAGATCCAATGATGTGGGGCCCAATCATCAACCATCTGAGGCGACGACGCGGGTTCGGCCGACAGGATCTGCTGAATCATTTAGATCACATCCGCGCTAGCTTTCGAAACCCCACACAGCACCCCGAAATGATTTACAGCCCGGACGCTGCGCAAGATCTGTTCAACTTATGCGTTGATGTTGTGGGGAGAATGGTGCCCGATCTTCCTGATCCTTCGCCCGTCGTCGCGCTGACTCCGGTTCCACCTCAAGACGCCGAATGATACACTGAATAGAGGCCCAAAAGAAGTGGCAAGTGGTGTCGCGGCGGCAGCGTTGCCATCGAGGCACTTGCTCAGAATGCTCACCACGTGGCTCCGCCGAGCTCTCTGGCGTTCCCTTGCTGGCGTTCCGCTCTAAGCCTCTCCGGGCTCAAATACATAGGCTCACTCCGGACCATCCGACGATTCATCCTGTTTCGGCCTCACGTTTTCCTTAAGTACCTCCGGAGAATCGAATTTTTCAACCTCCACGTTCGATTGCTCTGCTATATGAACTAGATCATCAAACCGAAATGCCTTCGGATTCTGTTCCAATCGTTTAACATTGTCCAAGTAGGACTTCATCTGATTAACGTTCGTGTCTGCCACTATAATTGGCACCACAAAGGCGATAGCATTGGCCTCCAGACTCCGGGCTTCCAATTGTTTCCTAACCCCTGAGGTAACCGCAAGCGGCTGACCCTCCTTATCCAGCGGCCACGGATCTTCCACTTGATAATGCACCGCTTGAAGAGGATGTTCTGAATCAAGGGAAACGCCGTTTATCAAAACGAAGTGGCCGACAGAGCCCCCTGTTTTGTATAACACAATCACCGGCATCCCATGCGCCAACAAAAACGCCATAGCTGGGGCATTCATCCAAGAGTTTCCGGCAACAAAACGTCCATCTCCTTTTCGCTCATAGACTAACGCTTGAGAGACGACAACACCTGCCAGGCGATCACGTGTCATGCCTGTTAGCGCCCGGGCCAGTTCACGTGCGTATGCTGGCGTGTTCGCCGGAACTCCCCGAATCGATGCCACCAAGCGTGCTTGGTCAATATCGTTTACACCTTGGGAGCGGAGCGCCATCTCTCCACATGCAGCCCAACACCATTGAGATTGCCTTTGGGGCCGACTGTAATCATCGGCTTTTATAGCATCAGGCTGACGGAGCTTGAAAAGGTGAACCTCTGCGCGTGCAGATGCGAACCCAGAGAGAAGTATAACGAGTGCTGTCAAAAACCTTTGTATCACTGCTACCTCCCAAAGAAGTGACAAGAGCGTTTAACAATAATTGCGCTAAGCGGTACAAGCTGTCAAGAGGTAAGCAGAGGTGCCTGACATTTGCACGTAAATTTCTGCCAATCACTCCCTGTCACTCCCTCTGATACCCCTCGCGGCGGCAGGCCGCGGCACCTGTCGCGAAGGCATCCTCCACGCCCTCACCACCAGCCACGCCACAAGCTTCAGCGCCCCACCCCCACGGTGAACACCGCCAACTCCTCTTCCAAATCCGGCGTGTTCCCTCATCGACACTCAGATATGTTTCGTCCAGCTTCAATCCGGCATCTCACTAGCTCCGCGGCTTCCAAGCACTCCCCCGACTCACCCACCCAATCGCGCCCGATAAAACTCTGCCTCGTCCCGGATCGTCCCCAGCGCCAGCCGCGTTTCGCGCACCAGCAGCGAGCCGCCGAGGATTAGGCCGCCCAGGCCGCCGGCGCCTGCGAGCATGGCGACGAATAGAACGGCGCGTAGGGCGTAGGGATGTTCCATGGTGGTCGCCAAGATGCCGCCTACGAGCGAGGTGAGGCTGCCGGCGGCAAAGCAGCCGACGGAGAAGTAGAACAGCGACATCGCGCGCACGAGCAGCTCGGATCTCCGTTCCATCAGGGCCATCAGCGTTCGATAGAACTCGGCCGACTCGGATCCGGCCGACTCGCCTTCCAGCAGCTTGATGAGGGCGCGCATGCGATCCACGTTGCGCCCGAAGCGGGTTGACGTGCCCAGCGCCAGCACGGACGCCGCATTGGTTAAGATGGCTGGGGCAGCAATGAAGGTGAGAATGGCGAAAGGATTGGATTCAACCGCGGCCACGCCGGCATTCTAACGTGTGCGTCGCGCAAGCAGGAGACGGCAAAACGAATTGCTGGGGAGAGGTTTTTTGCCGGAGCGAACCCGCTGAACTCACCTTGGCTTACTTCCTCATCTCCCTCTCGCCGATCCCCCAACACCACCTCTTCCCATCCTTATCAAACCCCCACACATCCGAAACCTCTCGCAGCACCGGTAAGACCTCGTCCCCTGTCTCCACCGCCACGCGCACCTTCCTCCTCAGCCGCCGATTCGCCAGCCGCTTGTCCTGCTTCTCAGTTTCGCTGGTCGTAATCCCAAAGATCGGCCTGCGCCGCCTTGATCGCGCCATCATCCTCCTGGCTAGTACCTAGCCAGGTGCTCGCATCGCGGCAGGGGGATAGTCACGCATCCCCCGATAGTATCAAACCCCCCGCACCTTCCGAATCACCATTACCGCCAAGAACCCCAGCGCCAGCATTCCCACCATCAGCATCCCCAAACCCTTCGCCAGATCCGGCCGCTTCCCTTCGTCGACGATCACGTAATCATCCGCCAACTTCCAATTGGCCATCTCTTTCAGCTTCGGGTTCATCCCCTTGTAGAACAGCCCCCCGCGGATGACGCCTTCGATGGTTTCCGTGCGGGTGCCCATGAGCTGCGCACCGGTTGCGACCATCATGCCTCGGTTCTTTACGCCGAGGACGACCTGCACGGGGCGGGTGGTGTCGCTGTCGGCATAGACGGGCACCGATACATCCTCAAACCTGCGCGTCCCCTTGTACGTTTTCTGAATCGAAACCGCCCGCGGATACGCCACCCGGCAGCCGGTCAGCTTCACCCAGCGGCCGGATGGATGGGTGCGGATGTAGTCGGCCATCGTCATCTCGACCTGGGTGCCGTTCCAGAGCGCGAGCCAGACCTCGCCCGCGCCGACCCACGTGAGCACGCATCCCACAACCACCGCCAGCACAAGCAACCGAAGCATGAGACCTCCCAAAGCCGCCAGCGTTCGCGCGCAGCGACTCCGCATTCTTCATCGGCACACGCCGCGGCCGGTTTAGGTCCAATAGCTCGGAAATGCTTGAAATCCGTCGAGGGCATCGCACTGCCAGATCAAGCAAGGAACTGGAGTATTAACGGAAGGCCCAATCCGCTGGTTCGCTTCCAGGCTGCCGCTCGCCACAGGATTGCCCGAATTGAAAGCGGGAGTGATTGCGCCGCGTCTGCCGGAGGGTGCGGGGATTACTTGGGCATCGGCGTAGCCGCGGCCGGCCGGGTGGCAGGGTTCAGGATCCCCGTGCGCAGCTTGGAGACGGCCTCGTTGCGCGCTTGCCTGGGCGCTTTCAGGTCGAACTCCATGTTCGCGCCCGACTGCTTCTTCAGCTCCCCCAGCGCCCAGCTTCGAATCTCCAGCTCATCGGAGTAGAGGCAATCGAGCAGGAAGAACTTGTCCGTGCGCAGCTTCGTCGCTTCATCATCTGACAGGGGTTTATACGGCGCGACCAGCGCATCGACACGCGTCTGCTGCTCTTCGCTCATCTGTGAACGATTTTGGCGCATCAGCACCAGGGCTGCGGGAGCGCCGAGTTCCGCCAGCGCTTTGCTCGCCTTCTCGCGCTCGGGGAATGTCTCGGCGTCCAACTGCTTGGCCAGCGTCTTCACGGTCGCTTCGGTCTTCTCATCGGGCGTGAACAGCGGCGCGAACACTTGCCAGGCGAGCTTCGGATCAACCTGGCCGAGGACGTACTCCTGGTGGAGCTCGCGGAAGATCGGCTCGATGTACTTCGCCATCTCGACAGGGTGCTTGCGGCGCAGCTCGTGAATGTTGGCGGCGGAGATCTTGAGGTCCTGCGTAACTTCGCCGGTCTGTTTGCGCGCGATGTTGATGTAGAGCTTGATCTTGCCTTCGCCGTCGCTGACAAACTGCTCGCTCTGAATGAGCTGGATGTTGCGCCGGTAGTCGCCGCGCTCCTCGTCGCGGGAGATCTGAAGGTGATTCGGCATCGCGAAGATCATCGTCAGCACGATGCCATCACTCGGGTAGTCCTGGTGAATGAGCTGGAACGAGCTGGTGCCGCCGGCGTTGATCTGGACTTTGGCATAGCCCCCAAGGCCTGGCACTTTAAGGTGCGCAAAGCCTTCGGTGGTGGGCAACGCGCTCTTGAGGGCGAGGTCGTTGCCCTTGATGGAGAAGGTTAAGACGTCGTCGATGGTGTTGGCCTTGATCGGCTTGAGCTGCTGAGCTTCGTTCTCAGCTTCCTGGCGCAGCTCCGCCTGCTGCTGTTCGGGCGGCTTGTTGTCGGGATCGACCGCAAGCGCAACGGCGGGGACGAGCAGGGGGGTGATGAATATCAGTGCGCGCCGCATATCAATATCCTAGCATCCGCAAGTCACTCAGTTCCAAGCAAACTCCGCACCGTGGACGATTTCCCTTGGAGATGGCGGCCGGCAAAAGAAACGGACCCCGCTGCAAGAGCTGGGGTCCGTCCTCCTTCTTCACTGGGTGGCGATGCACACAGCGTTTATGCGACGGCGGTCATCGGCTGGTCTTCCTTGATGATGGTCTCCGCTTCGGCGGTAGCGAGCTTGCGCTGGATGAGCTGGTCGCAAAGCTGCTCGAGGTGGCGAGCCGTTTGCGACATGCCAAAGAGCTGCTCGACGCGCGCCTTCATCGCGCGGCCGGCGCTGCGGCGTTGGGCGGGATCGCGAACGAGCGCGTTCACCTTGTCGGTATAGGCTTTGATGTCGCGGGAGCTGATGGCGGCTTCGCCACCGGCGAGGATGGCGCTCTGGGATTGGGCAGCGTCGTTGCCCCACTTCATGGCGACGACGGGGCGCTCGACCGCCATGGCTTGCAGTACGCCGGCGGCGTTGCTCGAGGGGAATTCGGCAAGGTAGATGTCGGCGATGCGGAGGAAGCCGGGCAGGTCACGGCGCTTGCCGGCGTAACCGATGCGCTTCCCGACGCCGGCGGATTCAAACTTGCGCTTCTGGAGCGCGAGCTCGCCGTCGCCAATCGCGAGGTAAATTGCGTTGGGATTGGCGCGTAGGACGTTGATCACCATCTCGGTGAACTCTTCGCTGATGGTCTTGTCGAGCTCGGGGCTGACCGACGCGAGGACGAGGGACTGCTCCGGGATCCCGTAGGCGCTGCGGGAAGGGGCGGCGCAGGCGCACTCTGCGAGGTCGATTCCTTCGAGCAGGTAGGTGCTCTCGATGCTCTTGCGGCGCCACAGCTCCGCGTCGGCTTCGTAGCGCGCCTGGTCGAGATACATGACGCAGTTCACGCTGCTGGTGAACATGGGTGTGCGGCGGACGAGGTTCACCTTGGCCGGCGCGGTTTCCCACGTCGTCACGAGCGCTGCGATGGGATCAGACTGGGTCGCATCGAAGAGGGCGACGTCGATCTTGTCCTTGATCATCTGATCGGCCAGTTCCTGCGCGGCGGTGACGGCGTCGCCTTCAACCGGCGCAATCCAGGCGGTGACCTTGTGGCGTTCGAGGGCGTCGAGGGTTTTGCCGCCTCGCTTGCTGCTGGGCTGGAGGTAGCTGGTCAACTGGAACTGCTGCTTCTCCCGGCGGACAAATGCCTCGGTGGAGTAGACGAACAGCTTGTAGCGCTGGGGATCGATGAACTTTGCGAGGCCACGGATCATGCGACCCGTCGCTTCATCGTCGGCGATAGAGCTGACGATGAGCGCGATGCGGGTTTGCTTGTTGCTCCAGTTCAGGTCCTGGCCGCTGGTCCAGCCGATGCACTGGGCCGCGCGCTGGTACTGGTTGGCGATCCACTGGGAATTCTCTTTGTCGGCGGTGAAGGCGCCGTTGTTGGCCAGGTCATACGCGACGGCGCTGGCGATGGCTTCGATTCCAAGGGCGTACTCGCGGCGATTGATGGCGCTGGCGCCAAACTTCACGATGGGCTGCGCCCGCTGATCGGTGAGGTTGAGGAAGCCTGCGATGGAGATGAATTCGCTGAGGACCTTCTGATCGGCGTAGTCGATGGCTTCCAGCGACTGGAGAATGTGCTGCTGGGCGCGTCGGAGATCGAGCATGGCGTGGGCGTGGTGCGCGAGGAATTTTTCGGCGGAGTTGGCGGACTCCTGGTAGATCTCAAGGGCGGATGCGTCGATGGTTTCGCCCTTATTGACGCGGTCGACGAGTTCAAGAAGAGAAGCCATGGGGAAAGTCCTTTCGTCAGCAGACAACAACGGTGCACGCGCAGCGCAGGTGATGCGCGGCGAGGGGAGGCTCTTCGGATAGATGAGTTATCGGGCATGGTGCGCGGCGGGCATGAATTTGGGGCGTCTCAAATCCCCTAGCGGGCGGGATAAGATGAAATCATGAAAGGCCGGGACCTGATCAAGCTGGGTTTTAAGCCGGGGAAGGCGATTGGCGTGGCGATTTCGCTCATCGAGCAGAATCGCAAAAAGCTGGGGAAGAAGGTGCTGGAAAGTGACCTGGCGGCGATCGCCAGGGAGCCGAACGCCTACAAGGACAATGTGCATTGGCAGTTGCTGGCCGAGGCGCTGATCGAGGAGACGGAGCGGAAGAAGGAGTTCGTGGAACGCGCCGAGCCCGCGCCATACGCAGTGTGGGGTGATGAGTCGCTGGAGGCGGGGGCGCTGGATCAGATGAAGAATGCGGCGCGGTTGCCGGTTGCGGTGGCGGGGGCGCTGATGCCGGATGCGCACCAGGGCTACGGCCTGCCGATCGGCGGCGTGCTGGGGACGGAGAATGCGGTGATTCCGTATGCGGTGGGTGTGGACATCGCCTGCCGGATGAAGCTGACCGTGTTTGATATTCCGGCCACGGACATCAAGCGGCTGCGCGCGCAATTGGTGAACGCGCTGCGACGGGAGACGGTGTTCGGCACCGGCGCGGGATTCAAGAAACCGGAAGGTCATGAAGTTTTAGACGAGGATTGGTCGGTCACGGACGTGACCAAGCGGGTGTTTGACAAGGCGCGTGCGCAGCTTGGGAGCAGCGGGAGCGGGAATCATTTTGTGGAGTTTGGGGTGGTGGGGGTTCAGGGTCCGGGGTTCAGGGTTCAAGGGGAGGGGAAGGAGGGATCGGGCGCGTTTGGGGAGATTCCGGAGGGGGAGTATCTGGCGCTGTTGTCGCACTCGGGTTCGCGCGGGGCGGGGGCGACGGTGGCGGATTATTACTCTCGGCTGGCGATGGATAAGCATCCGGAGTTGCCTGCCGAACTGCGCCGGCTCGCGTGGTTGGATCTGAACTCGCAGGAGGGGCTGGAGTATTGGCACGCGATGAACCTGATGGGGAAGTACGCGTCGGCGAACCATGCGATCATTCACCGGAAGATCGCTCGGGTGCTGGGCGCGCAGGTGATCGCGGGGGTGGAGAACCATCACAACTTCGCATGGAAGGAGACGCACAACGGGCGGGAGATGGTGGTGCACCGCAAAGGCGCAACGCCCGCGGGGACGGGGGTGTATGGGGTGATACCGGGGTCGATGGCATCGCCCGGTTTCGTCGTGCGCGGCAAGGGCGTGGAGAAGTCGCTTCAGTCGGCATCGCATGGCGCGGGCCGGAAGATGTCGCGCACGCAGGCTCGGAACACGTACCGGTGGAACCACGTGAAGCCCATCCTCGAGGAGGCGGGGGTGGAGCTGCTGAGCGCGGGGATTGACGAGAATCCTTACGCCTACAAAGACATTCATGTGGTGATGAAGCAGCAGGAGGATCTGGTGGAGGTGGTGGCGCGGTTCGACCCGAAGATCGTGCGGATGGCAGAGGGCGGGGAGAAGCCGGAGGATTAAGGTCGATCACCCCCCGGAGGATGAGGGGATGGGGACGGTCCCGCCGAATCCACCCAGGGGGTTTCGGCGGAGGCCAGCGGTGGCGGCAAGGCGTTGCCAGAGTAGGCGAAAGCGCGGTGGTCGTTTGACGACGATGGGGATGGGAGGGCTCGCGAAAGCAAAGAGCGAGAGCGCGAGGATTTGGATCGAGGCCTGTTGCCAGCGGAGGAGGGTGTGGGCGAGATCCGGTTGCGGTTCGAGCGATAACGACTGAACGAGGATGACCCGCTGAACGCCGCGAGAGAGCAGGAGGTTTGCAGACGGGAAGTCCGTGGGGAGGCTGACGGAGCGGTTATCAAAATCGCCGGGCAATTGGGTGGCGCGGGTGCCGACGCGCCGATCGGCGTCGAGAAGAAACGCGGGCGGCGCCTGGTGGGGGAGGTTGAGGCGGTCCAGCGTGCTCGTGGCGACGCTGAGGCCCGCAACGATGGGAGTGAGATCACAGATGACGGCGGCGCCGAGAGGCACGGCGGAGGGATCAAATCCCGCTGGAGCCGGCACGGCATTGTAGAGCGGAACAGGGCGGTAGCCTTTCTGGGCTGCGGCGATGGCGCAGGCGACGCCGGTGCGGCCAGGCAGATCCAGCACGAGTGCGGTTGTGCCATCTGCGGGAGGGATCGTGGGCAGATCGACGGGCGCAAAAGCTTGGGCATCGTGAAGTTCGGGGGAGAAGCGTTCCACGTGCGCGAACAGGACCGGCTTTGCCCAGAGGGACCAGGGGGCGTGAGGCGGTGCCCAGACGTCGAAGACATAGGCTGGCGTCATGGGGTTTCCTTCGATGTGAGGTCGTGCGGCGCGCGCTGGGGCTGGATGAGAACGGCCGCGTCGATGGCGTCGTAGGCGATAATCTGGCGCGAGGAGATTCGCGCGTAGATGCCGGCGGCGCGTCCGTCGACGGTGTACACGCCAATGCAGGGGAACATCGGCCCCAGGGGCGTCTGGAGGGGTGTGATCTGGAAGCGGCGCTGCGCGATCCACTGGCGCGGGTGGAGCATGACGTCCAGCCGGGCGGCAAGCCACTTCCGCGGGGTCGAGAGGCCGGCGTGGGCTACGGAGTCGCCGGTGTTGCAGTACGACTGCTTAATCAGCCACTCGTCGCTTGTTCGCCAGGGAGTGTCTCTGGGATGGCGGGTTTCAGGAAGTAATCTGCGCCAGGCGGGAACGAAAACGTCGAGTTGATCCCAGAGGAGCGGGAGACGCTTGGATTCGGTGAGGGTGGCGGCGCCTGGATTACAGACACGGGTTATTCCGTGGGTGAAGAGCGGCTGCCACTGGACAGAGCGTGGTAGTCGCGAGAGCCACTCAGCTTGGTGGAATCTCACGACGGCGGCGAGAGGACCTTTGTACCATGCGGCGTCGAGGTGCGCGCGGCCATGGGTGAATCGAAGGTGATGAGCGGTGCAGACGAGGGCGCGGTGACCAGCGGCGGCAAGTGTGCGGGCGAGAAAGGCGATGACCTGATGGTCTTCCATGAAGCCTGGGGCGGAGAGCAAAGCGACGGGCAGTCCCGGCTCGTGGTGCGAGTGGATTGCGGTGGCCCAGGAGTGGGCGGGGTCGCCCGGGACGTAAGCGCCTGGGAAGTGCTGCGCGATGAGCCGGGTGAAGGCGGAGGATTCAGTGAATCCGCCGGGGACGTCGCTGTTGACTTCCGAGATGCGCCAGCCATCGGGCGTGGGGTGAAAGTCAAAGCGCATGACGCGGGCGATGGCAGGTGTGTACTGCGGAGGCTGGGCGCCCCGAAAGAGTTGGCGCAGGCGCCGGGGCAGGCCGATGTGGACGTGGAGGTCTGGCCGCTCCATGAGGCGGCGCTCGATCAGCAGCGTTTCAGCAGCGAGCGATTCCGCGTCACGCGCGAGCTGTCGCCACTGAGGTTCGGGGAGAAGCAGGGGGAATGGGGCGAGGGTCGATACGTCCTGCACCTGCGGATCCCATTTGCAGAACTCGAGGACCATGCGCCGGCGAATGTCGTGGAAGGCCGGGAGGTTGAGCGGAGGCCCGCATGCGAGTTGCCATTGAGGGGCCTCAGGTGTGAGGTGGGCGGTGGATCCAGGACGCAGCGTCATTTTGAATTCATGTACTGTTCGTAGGTGATGACGGTTTTGCCGATCTCCGCCGGACCGAGGTAGCGGAGGTAAGCGAGGGCGAGAAGTACGGCGAACAGCGCGGGAATGACACCGGTGGTGAGAACGGGCAGCTGCGGGCGCGCGGGCGACGGCGCAAGAGCGCGGTGGAGGATGACGGCGAGGACTGTCAGCGGGAGGACTGGCCAGAGGAGGATGATCATGTCGCTGAAGGTAGCGGTCCAACTGGTCCAGTCCCCGGCGATGGCGCGGGCGAGGACGAGGCTCGTGGCGATGAGAATGCCGCCGTGCCGGATACCGGTGGCGAGGTCGCGATCGAGCGCGACCGCGTCTGGAAGAGGAGAGAGGGCTGCAATGATGAGCCAAAGAAAGAGCCAGATGAGGGATGCAACGGTAGCGGGGAGGATGGTGGTCCAGATGGTGGGTCCCGCGCCGACATTCCCACCCGTGTAGATGGCCATGTTGCCGATGATGGCGCCGAGGGTGACGGCGGTTGCGGCGGTATTGTTTCGTTCGATTACGTCATCACGAATGCTCACGCCGACGTAATTGATGGCGAGGCGGAGGATCGTGAGCCACGCGCCACCGCCGAGCATGAAAAGGATGACGTAATCGGGATGCGAGACGACGTATTTCGGGTCAGCCCAGTGCTGGAGGACCCAGTAGAGGCCGACGAGCGTGAGCGGGGGCGTCAGGAGGAGAAGCCCTCGGGCGGGAGCCGCCGTCGGGGAGCGCGGGCGGAGGACGGTGACGCAGAATTCCAGAGCGCCGCACGCGGACACGAGCCCGGCGGCAAGCAAGAAGAGCAGTTCGTCACCATCGAAATCCCATTGGGCCATGAGTTTTAATGTGGGGGAGAATGTAAGTTCTCAGCTGCGGCGAGGGCAACTGAAATCTCCCTGGTCCGACGGGAGCGAAGCGCGGTGACATGGTTCATGCTGGAGGTGACGGACGCGGTCAGCGTAGAGAAGCTGGTGATGCCATGAGTTTGTGCGGTTACCGGTCTGGGATTGGGCGCTATGATGAACCTTTAACATCCGGAGCGCCTTGGTGGAACACGAACATACAAATCGGCTGATTTACGAGACTTCGCCTTATTTGCTTCAGCATGCGCACAATCCGGTGGATTGGTACGCGTGGGGGCCGGAGGCGTTTGAAGCCGCGCGGACGCAGAACAAGCCGATCTTTGTCTCGGTGGGGTACAGCACGTGTTACTGGTGCCACGTGATGGAGCGGGAGTCGTTTGAGAACGCGGATGTGGCGCGCGTGATGAACGAGCATTGCATCAACATCAAGGTGGATCGTGAGGAGCGGCCGGATGTGGATCAGCTTTACATGCTGGCGGTGCAGGTGCTGACGCGGCATGGGGGCTGGCCGATGAGCGTTTTTCTGACGCCGGACCTTCGGCCGTTCTATGGCGGCACGTATTTTCCGGCAGCCGACCGGGGAGGGCGGCCGGGGTTTGTGACGGTGGTGAAGGCCATTTCGGAGGCGTATCACAAGCGCAAGGAGGATGTGGATCGGTCGGCCGACGATCTGGCGCGAATTCTCCGGCAGATCTCCGAGCCGGCGGGGGCGGATCAACTGATCGAGATGAACCAGCGGTGGATCGATCGGCTGATCGAGCGGTCGGCGGATGACTATGACCCGCGGCTGGGTGGGTTCGGCAGTGCGCCAAAGTTTCCGCGGGAGACGTTGCTGGAGCTGTTGCTGACGTATTGCGGCGAGGGGGGATCTGGCATTTCAGATTTCAAATCTGAAATTTCAAATCCCAAATCTCAGACTTCAAATCTCAAATCGGAGATCCTTAAGCGGGTGGTGCATACCCTGGATGCGATGGCGGCGGGGGGGATTCGGGATCAGCTTGGCGGTGGGTTCCATCGCTACTCGACCGATGCGGAATGGCTGGTGCCTCACTTTGAGATCATGTTGTACGATAACGCGATGCTGGCGTGGTCGTACGCGGAGGCGTATCGACAGACAGAAGAGCTGCGGCACGCGAAGGTGGCGCGAGGGATCTGCGATTTTATTCTGCGCGAGATGACGTCCCCCGCGGGCGCGTTCTACACGGCGCTGGATGCGGAAGTGGATGCGATGGAGGGCGGCTCATACCTGTGGACAGCGGAGCAGGTGGAGGAGGTGCTGGGGAAGGAGGATGCCAAGATCTTCAATGCCATCTACGGGCTCGATCAGGGGCCGAACTTTGCCGATCCGCATCATGGCAGCGGCGTGCCGGATCAGAATGTGCTGTTTATGGCCAAAGCGATTGACGGACAGGATGAAGATTACATCGCCGAGCTTCGGCAGAAGCTGTATGCGGCGCGAAAGCAGCGTAAGCAGCCGATGCTGGATACCAAGATCATCACGAGCTGGAACGCGCTGATGATCCGCGGGCTGGCGCACGCGGGGAACATTCTGCAGGAGCCGCGATATCTCGATGCGGCGGGGAAGGCGGCGGATTTTCTGCTGCGGGCGCATCGGATGGCGGATGGTGGTTTGTTCCGCACGAGCCGGGACGGGAAGGCGAAGTACGCCGGGTTTCTCGACGATTATGCGTTTCTCGTGCAGGCGCTGCTCTCACTCCGCGATGCAACGGGTGAGGAGAAATGGAAGGATCAGGCGGCGGGGCTGGCGGCGGTGATGCAGGAGAAGTTTCTCGACGCGGAGCGTGGCGGGTTCTTCTTCAATGACGCGACGGCGACGGATTTGATCGTTCGGCAGAAGACAGCATCGGACAGCCCGCTGCCCAGCGGAAATGCCTCGGCGGCGCTGGCGATGATGGAGCTGGGGAAGACGGACATCGCGCGGGATACGCTGCGCGTGTTCGCACGACAGTTGCGCGATCAGGCGGAAGGAATGAGCTCTCTCGTGCAGGCGGCGCTGGTTTATGTTCGGCAGCAGGGCGCGCTGCGCGTGGAAGCGCAGGAGGGGGCGACACGGATGCCGACGCCAGAAGAAGTGGCTGCGGAGGTGGTGCAGGTGCGCGCGGGGTTTGCCACGCCGAAGGAACTGCATGTTGAAGTGAATGTGCTGGAGCCGTTCCACATCAATGCACACGAGACGATCGAGGGGCTGGTGGGAACGACGATCACGGCGGCGGAGGGGACGGCCGAAATTGAGAAGGTGGAGTATCCGCCGGGCGAGGAGCAGGCGTTCGCCTTTGCCGATGAGAAGCTGCGGGTGTACAGCGGGAAGGTGGTGATCGTGGTGCGGTTTAAGGAAGCGGTTCAACCAGGCGCGCCGCTGAGGCTTCGGTTGACGTACCAAGCATGCGACGAGAACAGTTGTTTGACGCCGGTGACGCAGACGTTGGAGATGCGAATGGGGTGATCGAACGTACTGCGTCCAACGGCAGATAAGAATCTCTGCCCCACCACAAGGCGAGCCATCGACCTAGGGATGTGTTTGTTCGTACCAGGCGATCGTCTTTTTCAAGCCTTCTTCGAGTGAGGTTTGGGCGGTGAAGCCGAGTTGTTGCTGCGCGCGGGTGATGTCCAGGCAGCGCCGCGGTTGGCCGTCGGGTTTGGAGGTGTCCCAGGTGATTTGGCCTTGGAAGCCCGCGAGTTCTGCGACGAGCTCTGTCAGCGCTTTGATGGTGATCTCGCGGCCGGAGCCGAGGTTGATCGGCTCGGACGATTCGTATTTTTCCATCGCCGCGATCAGCCCGTCGGCACAATCTTCGACGTAGAGGAACTCGCGGCTGGCAGAGCCCGTGCCCCAGGCGACGATTTCTTTGTCGCCGCGGCGCTTGGCTTCGATGCACTTGCGGATCAGGGCGGGGATGACGTGGCTGGTGTGCAGGTCAAAGTTGTCGCGCGGGCCGAAGAGGTTCACCGGCAGGACGTATACGGCGTTGGTGCCGTATTGCTGGCGGTAGCTCTGGCACATCACCAGCAGCGCTTTCTTGGCGACGCCGTAGGGGGCGTTCGTCTCCTCAGGGTACCCGCTCCAGAGATCATCCTCTTTGAACGGGACGGGCGTGAACTTCGGATACGCGCAGATGGTCCCGACCTGCACGAACTTCTTGGTGTGGTTAACGCGCGCCTGCTCGATGAGGTGCATGCCCATCGCCATGTTCGCGAAGAAGAATCGGCCGGGGTTGTCGCGGTTGGCGCCAATGCCACCGACTTCGGCGGCGAGGTGGAGGATCACGTCAGGCTTGAAGTCGGCAAACAGTTTTTTCGCGGGTTCTTCGTGGGTGAAGTCGTACTCCCGGCGGCGGGGGACGACGATGTCGGTGTAGCCGCGGGCTTTGAGCTTTTCCACGACGAACGAGCCGAGGAAACCGGCGCCGCCGGTGACGAGGATGCGATCAGATTTTTGGATCATGTCTTTGAGTAGCACGGGCGTCTCGCCCAGGCGTCTGAAAATGCATGGGCGCGACGCCCATGCTACAACTTAAGCTTTTGCGTCCGCGAGCATTTTCTCACGCTTTGCGATTTTCCAATCGCACTCGGTCATCATGCGCGCCAGCGCCTTGAAGGTGACTTTAGGCTCCCACTTCAGGGCGCGGCGGGCCTTGCTCGAATCGCCGAGGAGCAGATCGACCTCCGCGGGCCGGTAGTAACGAGGGTCGACGGCCACGAACTCGTTCCAGTCCATGTTGAGATGGCCGAACACTTCATCAAGGAACTCTCGCACGGAGTGGGTTTCCCCGGTAGCGATGACGAAATCGTCTGGTCTTTCTTGCTGAAGCATCAGCCACATCGCTTCGACATAATCGCCGGCGAAGCCCCAGTCGCGCTTGGCGTCGAGGTTGCCAAGGTAGAGCTTTTTCTGAAGGCCTTCCTTGATGCGCGTGGCGGCGCGGGTGATCTTGCGGGTGACGAACGTTTCGCCGCGGCGGGGGCTCTCGTGGTTAAAGAGGATGCCGTTGCACGCGAACATGTTGTAGCTCTCGCGGTAGTTGACTGTCTGCCAATACGAATAAACCTTCGCGCACGCGTAAGGGCTGCGGGGATGGAAGGGCGTAGTTTCCTTCTGCGGGGTCTCGACGACCTTCCCGTACATTTCAGAGCTGGATGCCTGGTAGAAGCGGATCGGCAGTCCGATGTCGCGGATCGCTTCAAGGCAATTGATAGTGCCCAAGGCGTCGGCCTGAACCGTATACACCGGCTGGTCGAAGCTGACGCGAACGTGGGATTGGGCGCCCAGGTTGTAGATTTCATCAGGACGGACGCGGGTGAGCACCTCGCGGATACCCGTACCGTCGACGAGATCGCCGTAATGGAGGAACAGGCGAGCCTCAGGATCGTGCGGATCGCGATAGAGGTGCTCAATGCGATCCGTGTTGAACGAACTGCTTCGGCGAACCAGGCCGTGAACTTCGTAGCCTTTCCCGAGCAGGAACTCGGCGAGGTACGAACCATCCTGCCCGGTGATACCGGTGATGAGTGCTTTTTTGCGTGAATTAGCCATGAAGGCGCTCCCAAATAACAACCAGACGCCTCTCATTATCGGTCAGCGTTGAGGGAAAGTTAATGGGAGGCGCGGGGTGGTTTTGCAATTGGCACAAGTTTCCGGTGTGGGCGATTCGGGCGCTTGCGGCCGATAATGGTTGATTGACAGCCGACTTTCGGCGTCCTACCAGTGTCTGATTGTTTAAAGAACCGTGCTTTTGTTGCGCACGCGGAATGAATTGAGAAGAACATGACATCGCCGAACCATCCCGACCCGAGCCTGAACCGTGATCCCAACAGCACCGGCGCCGCTGCCGCCAAGGCACCAACCAAGCGGAAGAAGCGGCGGAAATGGCCGTGGATCCTCGTGGGCCTGGTGGTGCTGCTGCTGATTCTGGTGCTGCTGGCGCCAACGCTGATCAGCTCCGGACCGGTGCGCGGAATGATTGCGAGCAAGGCAAGCAATTACATCAACGGCTCCGTTCAAATCGGCGACATGTCCCTCGGCTGGTTCAGTGGCACGCGCCTGGGTGGGGTGAAGGTGTATGACGAGAAGGGCGTGCTGATTCTGGAGCTGGATCAGTTCAAGACGCAGATGTCGCTGATGAACGCCATTCGAGGGAACTACAACCTCGGCGACACCCTCGTCGACGCGAACCTGACCAAGTGCACCGTCTTTGAGGATGGCAGCACGAATTACCAGAAGCTGGCGAAGAAGAGCGAGACGCAGCCGCAGGACGCAAAGCCGGACCAGAAGCCGCCGCAGCCGAGTGAGCCGGCGAAGCCGGGAGAGCCGAGCAAGCTGCCCAATGTAAGCGGTAACGTCACGGTGAAGTATCGCGGGACGATCGATGGGCCGGGCGTGCCGGAGGTGATCCATCTCGATCCCAGCACCGCGATCGTGAAGATCAGCGACATCAACCAGCCGATCACCGACGACATCAGGCTGGTATATCGGCTGGGAAACAATGCGCCGGCGACGGTGTCTCTGGCCGGGACGATTGACGCGATCGAGAACAATCTGGTGCTGCAAGATCCGACCAAGATGGTCGCGGATCAGCGGCTGCAATTGGCGAACGTTGATCTGGCGGCGGCGGGGCCGTTCGTCAATCCGAAGAAGGGGCAGGCGACAACGCAGCCAACCGAAATGGGAGGCATCGCCAATGGCGAGATCGTTCTGAAAGCGGACGGCAAGAGCAGCGCATCGGCCAATGGCGCGATCCTGGTGACAAACCTGCTCTTCGGCGGTGGCCCGCTGAAGGGCGATCGGTACACCAGCTCGAAGCTCAATCTGCCGGTGAACGTGACGGCGTCGGCGGTCGACCCGAGCACCACGCTGCTGAACATCACACAGCTTGGCGTGCAGACGGATCAGGCCAACATCAGCCTGACCGGGAAGACGACGCAGCAGGCGCTGCAAAATCTCGCCGCACAGAAAGCGCCGGGAAGCGATGGAAATCTGTCGCTGGTGCTGGATGTGACCAACGTTCCCGCGCTGGCAAAGCAGCTGCGCAACACGCTGAGCCTTCAGCAGGGCGTCGACATCACCGGCGGGAAGATCTACAGCAAGACCGATGTGGCCATCGCGAAGGATCGCGTGACGATCGCGCAGGATCCGAACACGGTGATCCAGGCTTCCGGGACGAACAACGGTAAGCCGGTGACGCTGGATCCCATCAAGTTTTCGAAGTTCAACGTAACTGCCATTCCCAACGGGCAGGCAATTCCGGAGCTGCGCGATATCGCGATCAACCTGGCGACGACGTTCGGCACCATCGCGGGTGGCGGCGCTTCCATCGCGGATCTCGATATCAAGGGGACGGGCCTGGACCTGGCCAAGGCGCAGCAGCAGGTGGGGCAATTCGCGGACCTGGGGAACCTGCAACTGTCGGGCACCGGCACGTTCGGCCTAGCAAGCAAAGGTGATCTAACCAAGGCCGGCGGAACTTCTCACGCGACGTTCGCACTGGATCTGCGGAACCTGATCGTGAAGGGTTTGCAGAATCGGCAGGACCTGAATGAGCCGCGATTTGTTGCCAATGCTGGCGCGACGCTGGTGCGCGGGAAAGAGGGCGGGGATTTTGTTGAGCGCGTGCAGAACGTAACGGTCACGTCGCAGGCGGGCGAGGAGCAATCGCCGGTGCTGGAACTGGCGGCGACGGTACAGAGTCTGGGGCTCAGTCCCCTGAACGCGCAGGGCGCCCAATTGGCCAAGCTCTCTATTCCCGATCTGGCGCGGGCGCAGCAGCAGTTCGGAGGATTCGTGCCGGCGCTGAAGGATTTTCAGTTTCAGAAAGGATCTCTATCCACCAATCTCGCGGCGAACTATGACGGCACCACAGTCACGTTCACCAAGCCCGTGGCGGTGGCGCTCCAGAACCTGACGCTGGCGAAGGTGGAAAACGGCCAGCCGCGCGTGGTGCTGAACAACGAAACGCTCGGCGTCGGGCTGGCGGGGAAGGCGTCTATGCCGAAGGATCAACCGATCACGGCGGATCTCTCCGACCTCTCCGTCACGAGTTCAAGCAACTTGATCAACATCAAGAAAGCGGGAGACAAGAATATCAACGTCGCCCTCGCGCCCAGCGGCGCGATTCGCGGAAACGGCGTGCTCCAGATCACCAGCGACCTGAAGCGCCTCAACGACCTCTCTCAATCCTTCTCGGCGCGGCCGGTTTCAGCGGCGGGTCGTGGGGCAGGAGATCTCACCAGCGGCTCACTCAACACCACACTGACGCTGGATCATCCCGAGAACCAGAAGGCGACGAACATCACCCTCGCCGGCACGATCGACAACCTCTCGGTAACAACGAACACGCAGCCGATCCAGAACGAGAAGGTGGCGATTAACCTCAGCGCGGTGAGTCCCGACGACCTCTCGGCGGTCACGGTGAACAAGAGTACGATCAACAGCTCGTTCGCGAACACCACCATCAACGACACGGAGCTGAAGCTGAATGCGACGAACGTCTTCGACAAGCTGTCGAAGGCGAACATCGACATCGCCGCGCCCGATCTGTCGCGGCTCTATGCGGTGCTTCAGGCGTTCTCGCCGCCGGAAGCGCAGCCCACGGCCGATGCTGCGCAACCTGCGGCGGCCGGAGATGCCAAGAAGCGCAAGCACGCGTCTGCGCAGACCGCTGCCGACACCAGGAGCGCCACCACGCAGCCGCTCGCGCCGCTTCAGGTCACCAGCGGGGGCGCGCACATCAACCTGGTTGTCGCGCGCGATCCGAAGACGCAGACGACGACCATCACCGCGCCGGCGTTTGCGGTGACGAAGCTCGGGCTGGCGCGGGGTGCACAAAAGTTCAACTTTGACCCAAACCGCGCCATCAATTTGAACTTCGCGGCCGCGGTGACGACAAATCCTGACACAAACCCCGCGACCACCAAGCCGATCACAGAGCAGATCAAGCAGGTGCAGATCACGCAGCTTGGCGGCGACCTTGCCGTGGCAAAGCTCGAGATGCCGCAGCCCGTGACCATCACGGGCCTGAGTTCCAACCCAAACGCGAACGGCACCATCCGGCTGACCGGTGCGCTTCAGCAGGTCACGCCGCTGCTCGCGGTCATGCAGGGCCAGCCGCCCAAGACCTACAGCGGGGACTACACGCTGACGCAGGCGATCACATCATCCAACAACAACATTCAACTTAAGGGCCAGATTGCAGTACCGAATCTTCAGACCGACCCGCAGAGCAAGCCGCAGAATTTCTCGGTGAACAACGACCTGCTCGCCGACACGCAGCACAAGAATGCAACGATCAATGACCTCACTGTCGCGATGCCGGACACCAAGGCGCTCGCGGTGAATCTGAAGGGCGCAGTCCAGGATTGGGAGACGAAGCGCCAGTTCCAGAACCTGGCGATGAATCTTTCCTACGATCTGGCCCAGCTGTGGCCGATCATCAAGCCGATGCTCTCGCCCGAGCAGCAGGAGCAGTACAAAGATCTGAAGATCGCGGGGCAGTTCCAGCGCACGTTCAACGTGGGCGGGAACTATCCAGCCAATGTGCCGTTCAACCATGCGATCCAAAGCGTGGCCCTGGATGGCGGTCTGGCGATCGGCATGCTCGACACGCAAGGCATCGCGATCAGCGACCTGGAGCTGCCCGTCTCGCTCCAAGGCGGCAAGCTTACGACCCTCTACGCCAACAAGCCCAAGGGAGAGCGGGCGGCGAAGCCTGCGAAGTTCAACGAGGGAACGCT
The DNA here is from genome assembly GCA_036387255.1 of Tepidisphaeraceae bacterium. Lineage (GTDB taxonomy): Bacteria > Planctomycetota > Phycisphaerae > Tepidisphaerales > Tepidisphaeraceae > DASVUC01. Next base: position 37,553 of record DASVUC010000289.1, read on the forward strand.
GGATCTCTCCAGCATCCTCGTCGACCTGACGCAGGACACGATGCGTGTATCGATTGGTAAGAACCAGCCGCTGGTGCGCAACGCCAGCATCAACGAGCTGCTCAGCGACAACCTCGGGAAATACATTAATCCCGTCTTCGCCAACTCGAAGCGAGCCAAGGGCCTGCTCAATGTGACGGTGAACGAGTGTCAGAATATCGCGCTGGGCGATGCGATGAAGTCGCCGCAGTCCGGCCGCGCCACCATCACCTTCTCACTGAGCGACATGGACATCGCCAATCCGGTTGGGGCGTTGATGCTCGGCCCGATCATCAACGGCGCCGCGCAGGCGTTTGGTGGCGGCGGCGCATCCGGCCAGGCGGAGACCTTCGAGGGCTACATCAAGGATGCGGTGGTGACGCTGGATGCGGGCGTGACGACGCAGGACATCACGATGCAGCTCGTCGATCCGAACACGCCGCGCGATGCCGCCGGTAAGCGCGCGCAGGCGGTGGAGATGCCCATGAGCTTCAAGGGGAAGATCACGATGGCGGATCTTGCCCAGCACCTGGACGTGCGGATTCCGCCGGAGCTGGTCGCCAAGTTCATCCCCGATCGCGACGCCAAGAAGGCATTCAGCGACGCCTTCCCCGCCGGCATTCCCATCATCATGCGCGGCACAACGAAAGCGCCCAAGGTCGATACCGGAAACATCCTCGCGAAAATCGCCGAGGCGCAAGCCAAGACGCAGCTTCAGAAAGTGCTCGGCGGCGGGAAGGACAACAAAGCCACCGACACAAAGGGCGGCGGCAAGAGCGACAATCCCTTAGGTGGTTTGCTCGACCAGCTCAAGGGCGGTAACAAGGATGGCAACAAACCGGCCGAGCAGCCGGCTACACCGCAGAAGAAAAAGAAGAAGCCGGCCGGCCAGTAGCGCGGGCATCTGCCGGTGTTGTAATTGTGCGAAAGACATTGATCGCGCTCGCACGTGATCGCCATCGAACGGGCGATGTAACGTGCAGCTACGTTCTCGCAGTCGCGATCCCCAGCCAATCCACCCGCTCGATCGGCGAAAGCACATCCGTCGGCAGCGCTCGATCCATTCGTTCCGTCGTCTCCGGAACGATCCCCAGCACGGGTACCTTCCCCCATCGCTCGATCGCCCGCGGATTCGTCTCCTCCGCAACCGGGGTCGAATCCGGCGGGTAGCGGTTAATCACCACCCCCGCAACCGAAACCTCCACACTCCGCAGCGCCCGCGCCGTCAGCAGCGTGTGGTTGATCGTCCCCAGGTTCGGCCGCGCGACAATCACGGCGGGCGCGCTCATCCACTGCGCCAAGTCCAGCACCGTGTGCCGATTGTCCAGCGGCACCATGATCCCACCCACCCCCTCGACCAGCAGCACGTCGCTGGTCGGCGAGATAATGTCAATTGAGCGCTGCACCGCCGCCCAGTCCACCGGCTGCTGGGCGCGCTCCGCCGCCACCGCGGGCGCCAGCGGCTCGAGGTAGCGCTGCGGGCAGATAATGTCCAGCGGGTGCGGCGAATCCGCATGATGCGCCAGCAGCTCCGCATCTTCCGAAACCAGCCCCTCCCGCGCCTTGATGCATCCGGTCGCCACCGGTTTCAGCACCCCAACCCGGAGCCCGGCGCGTCGAAGCGCCGCCGCGATCGCACACGTGATGATCGTCTTCCCCACGCCCGTATCCGTTCCGGTCACCAGCAGCGCCGGGATGGATATCCGCTTCAGCATCACCAAACATCCGGCCGGAGCGGGCGGCACATGTTGTCCAGCACCGGCGACCACTGAATCAGATACGACAGATCATCGTCCAGCACCACGAACGCCAGCCGCGTCACACCCGCCGTGCGCGACATCTCCTCCAGCGTCGCTATGCGCTCCGCCGACTTCCGCTTCCGCAGCACCTTGCTCACCAGCTTCGCCGTCTCGTAAAGGTAAAACCGCGCCGCATTGATCGGCACCTCGCCGCCTTCCACGTGCGGCCGCCCGTCCTTCAGCGGGAAGAACTCGTGTTCCACGCCTTCCAGCTTCGCCGCATACAACTCGGCCGATCGCAGCTCTTCCAGCGGCGCCAGCTCGATTCCCGTCGCCGCGAGAATGGGCCGCAAACGCGACAGCGCATACGGCGCCCGCTCGCGCAGCAGTTGTTCCGGATCCACCGCCGCAACCCGGCGCGTTGAGTTGGTGAACAGCGCAGCGCCAGGCGACGAAAGCTTCCCCGACAACACCGCCTGCGGATCCGCTTTCAGCGCCGTCGCCAGGTTCAGAAACGTATGACGAATCTGCGCTGCATTCTCCGCCGGGCAATATCGGAAAAATCCCAACTTCTCCAGCGCCGCGAGGAACAACACCGGATCTTCAATGAACTGTTCCGGCGGCTTGCGAAGGTTCCGCCGCGGCGCTCTCGCCCCCGGTGCCGCCGGCGCTTTGTGCGCATGCGCCGCGACAAACGATTCGTACTGACTGAGGATCAGATCTTTAAAAGAGCGATAGCACTCCGCACCCGGAACCCAATTCGCGAAGAAGCACGCCTGGCACTCATCCCCCTCCGTCTGCACCAGCGGATTGAGCAGAAAACAACCATCGTTGTAATCGCTGATCTGAATCACGTGCGCGTAGTGCGAGGCCGGCAGCGTCGCAGACTCACCCGCCTTGACGCTCTCCAGTTCCGGGACCTTCGAAAACGCATCCACGATGCCGTTCTGCTGTTCCGAAAGGAGCCGCAACGACTGCACCGGCCAAAGCTGCCGAACAAAATCGTTCACGAACGGCCAGCCGTTGCTTACTTTCAGAAACTCACGATAGCTCGGCGGCAGCCGGCATTGAAGCCGCTCTTCCGCCGCCTCGATCTGCACATCCGTCACGGGTGTGTTTCCCACCCACGCGCGCTCGACCGCTCCTTCGGGCAGAAGCGAAGGGTCGACGGTTTCCAAGATCGCGTCGCTCCATCGCTGCAATATCTTGTCCCAACGAAACGCCGACATGAAACTCCCGCTGCTACGCCAGGGTGTTAAGCTCAAGTTTCACCGCATCGACGATTTGCCGCAAGTCGTCCAGCCCCATCGCCAGCGGCGGCATGAGTACCACGGTGTCGCCCAGCGGACGGAGAATCACCCCGTGCTTCCGCAACCGCATGCAGAACTCCGCCCCCACCCGACGCCGTGAGTCGAACCGCGCGTGGGATTTTTTGTCCGCAACGAGCTCGATTCCCACCATGAAACCTTTCTGCCGGATCTCTCCAACGTGCGGGTTTTCTCGAAGCTCATCCAGCATCCGCGCCAGCTCCACGCTCTTGCAGGCGACCTGCTGGACGAGATCGTTCTTCTGCATCAGCTCAAGATTCGCCAGCGCCGCGGCTGATGCCAGGGGATTCCCCGTGTAGGTGTGGCCGTGATAGAAGGTCTTGCCCTCCCACGGCTCCCCCAGGAAGGCGTCAAAGATCTCCTGCGTCGCAAACGTCGCCGCCAGGGGCAGGTAACCTCCGGTAATGCGCTTGCCGACGCACATCAAATCAGGTTGCACGTCTTCGTGCTCGGCCGCGAACATCTTGCCCGTCGGACCGAATCCCGTCGCCACTTCGTCACAGATCAGAAGCACGTCGTACTCATCCGCCAGCCGCCGAACTTCTGAAAGGAATCCCGCCGGATGAACCAGGATTCCCGCCGCACCTTGCACGAGAGGCTCCAGCGCAATCCCGGCAATGGATCGGTGATGTTGTTGAAGAATCTGTTCAATAACCTCAATCGAAGACGGCGACGCAGGCGTCGCGCCCACAGGTCGCGCGGGTGTTGGTGCGAAGTGAACCTTGAACAGCAGCGGGAGGTACGCGCGGTGGAACAAGTCGGTTCGGCCGATCGCCATGGCGCCGAAGGTGTCGCCATGATACGCCTCCCCCAGCGCAACGAATTCGCGCTTCTCCGGCCTGCCGATATTGTGCCAGTACTGCACCGCGAGCTTGAATGCGATCTCGGTCGCGGTTGCGCCGGCGTCGGAATAGAAGACCTTCTTCAAACGTGGCGGCACGATCTGCATCAACCGCTCGGCCAGCAGCGTCGCCGGCTCATTCGCCAGCCCCAGCATGGTCGTGTGCGCCACCTTCTCAAGCTGCCGCCGAATCGCCTCATCAATCTCCGGCACACGATGCCCGTGCACGTTGCACCACAGGCTGGACACGCCATCGAGATACCGATTGCCATCCGAGTCAATCAGGTGCATCCCCACCGCCGCCGTGATCACCAGCGGGTCCGATTCGAGCCACAGCTTCATCGGGGTGAAGGGGTGCCACACATGCTGGCGATCAAGCTCGCGAAGACGCTCGGTGTCTGACATACAACGTTCCTGCCCGCCTGCTAGACTTAGAGGATGCCCAAGATCCAAGGCATCATCTTCGACATGGATGGAGTTCTTACGGACTCCGAGCCATTTATCAACGAGGCCGCGATCAAGATGTTCGCCGAAGTGCACAAGGCGACCGTGCAGCCTGACGACTTTATCCCCTTCGTCGGCGCCGGCGAGGACCGCTACCTCGGCGGCGTCGCCGAGCAGTACGGCATCCAGCTCTCCATGCCCGCCGACAAGAACCGCACCTACGCGATCTACCTCGATATCATCAAAGGCCGCCTGCATCCCCTCCCGGGCGCGGTCGACTTCATTCGCTCTTCCCGCCAGCGAGGCCTGAAACTTGCCGTCGCCACCAGCGCCGACCGGATCAAGATGGAAGGAAACCTCAAGGAAATCGGCATCCCCACCGCCAGCTTCGATGCCATCGTGACGGGCAACGACGTCGAGCGCAAGAAGCCCGACCCCCAGGTCTTCCTCCTCGCCGCCCAGCGTCTAACCCTGGATCCGCAGGTTTGCGTGGTGGTGGAAGACGCCCCCAATGGCATCCGCGCCGGCAAGGCTGCCGGGAGCTTGTGCCTCGGGATCACCAGCAGCTTCTCGGAAGAGCGCCTGAAAGCCACCGGCGCGGATTTCGTGGCGCAGGATCTGGCGCACGTGCCGGAAAATCTTTTGCAGATGATGCGGTAAACCGCTACGTGGATCGGACGAAATTCGTGCCAATCGGGCCGCTTGCAGGGCACCTCTGCCGATATACAATGTATTGACATTGTAATTGGAGCACCCATGGTCAAAACCCTTACCAAGCACGGGAACAGC
>DASVUC010000290.1:0-32439 GCA_036387255.1 Tepidisphaeraceae bacterium
GGCGGGGTTGCGCTGGCGTCGCTGCTGAATCCGAACTTGCTGCTGGCTGCGGAGGCGGCGTCGGGCGCCGCAGGCAAGCCGGGGGTGATGCCGCTGGTGTCAAAGGGGATGATCAACCCGCTGCACTTTGCGCCTAAGGCGAAGCGGGTGATTCACTTGTACATGGCGGGCGGCCCTTCGCATCTAGAGACTCTGGATTACAAGCCGGTGCTGAAGAAGCAGGCGGGGCAGCCGATGCCGGAATCCTTTACCAAGGGGCAGCCGATCGCGCAACTCCAGGGGAAAGAGCTGCGGTGTTTTGAGCCGCAGTTTGAGTTCAAGAAGTATGGCAACAGCGGGCAGGAGATCAGCTCGCTCTTCCCGCACATTGGGTCGGTCGCCGATGACATCTGCATCATCAGGTCGATGCAGACGGAGGCGATCAATCACGATCCCGCGCACACGTTCATGAACACGGGTTCGACGATCACGGGCCGGCCCAGCATGGGGTCGTGGGTTTGGTATGGGATTGGCGCGGAGGCGGATAATCTGCCGGGATTCGTGGTGCTGACGAGCACGGGGAAGAGCGGCCAGATGCAGCCGATCGCGACGCGGCAATGGCACAGCGGTTTTCTGCCGAGCAAGTACCAGGGCGTGCACTTCCGCTCGACGGGCGATGCGGTGCTGTACATGAACAATCCGCCGGGCGTGAGCCGCGATCAGCAGCGGGATGTGATCGATGCGGTGCAGCAGATCAATCACCTGCGGCAGGATGTGGTGGATGATCCGGAGATCGCGACGCGGATCAGCCAGTATGAGATGGCGTTCAAGATGCAGGCGTCGGTGCCGGGGCTGATGGATTTGAGCGGCGAGGATAAGAAGACGCTGGAGATGTACGGGACGGAAGGGGCGGATGGGTCGTACGGGGCGAACTGTTTGCTGGCGCGCCGTCTGGCCGAGCGCGGGGTGCGGTTCATCCAGGTGTATCACCGCGACTGGGACCATCACGGGAACCTGCGCAACGACATGGAGGTGATCGCGAAGGAAGTGGACCAGGCGTCGGCGGCGCTGATTAAGGATTTGAAGCAGCGCGGGATGCTGGAGGACACGCTGGTGATCTGGGGCGGCGAGTTTGGGCGCACCCCGATGGCGCAGGGGAGCGGGCGCGATCACCACATCAAGGGATTTTCGATCTGGCTCGCGGGCGGCGGGATCAAGGGGGGCGTGTCGTACGGATCCACCGATGAATTCGGCTACGCGGCGGTGCAGAACATCGTGCCGGTACACGACCTGCACGCCACCATGCTGCATCTGCTGGGGGTGGATCACAAGCGGCTGACGTACCGGTTCCAGGGGAGGGATTTCCGGTTGACGGATGTGTCGGGGAATGTGGTTAAGCCGATCCTGGTGTGATGCCGCGGATCAGGAAAAGGACCGTTCCCATTGCAACGGTGGCCAGCAGCAGGTTTGCTGTAAGGCGTCGCGCCGGCGGCTCTTGCGCAGCCAGTTGCATGGTGAAGATCCAGATGCCGAAGTAGCACAGGGCGATCAAGGCATGGCGAATCTTCTCCACCCACAGCTTCGGCTTGGGCAGCACGCGCGGAATAAGCTGGCTGGCGGCCCAGCCGTCGCCAAGCATCATCAGGCGAACAACCGCGTGCGTTTGTGGGTCTTCATAAATGGGATCGGAGCCCTTGGGGACAGGCGAACCCCAGATGCCGATCTTCGCAAGCGCTTCCCCCGAAGCGCGCGGGGGAATGGTCGACTTGCGCATGCTGGCCCGGAAGTAGCGCTGCACCTCATTCATGGTCTGCTCTTCGCCGAGCCGGATCTGCTCCTGCTTCTGATGCCGCTCTTCAAAACGAAGCTTGGCGGAATGATTCTCTGACTCCTGAGCCGCACCGACAGCGATGGTGATCCCTGCCGCGATCAGCCAGACTGTTGCTGGCGTCAGGCGAGTGCGGGTGACCGCCCCATTCAAGCTTACAGGTGTTCCGCATTCGGGGCATCGGTCGGGCGTGCCGCGGAGATCGTAGCCGCACGTCGGGCACAGGCCCTGCCTGGTCCGTCGCCCGCGCAGTCTGCGCGATCGCACATGCAAGAGTGGCGGGATGAAGGTGGCGATGCAGATCGGCCAGTGGGGCAGGGAGAAGTGCCAGACATCCCACTGGGGCATGTGCTGGTTGGAGAGGTGGAAACCGAGCTGGCCGAGGAAGGTGTCCTGGGTGATCCAGTTGGGCCAGGGGTTGCCCGAGAGGGGGTACGTGGCGAAGCTCCAGCCAACGGGCCATTCGGAAGTGAGGAAGAGGCGCTCCAACCAGTTTTCACGCCGGGGGAGGCGGTAGGTTTCGATCATGATCACGCCGATGCCGGAGGTGATGCTGCCGAAGTAGGGAGCGGCCTGGGGGCGGTCGGGGCGGCGATTGTCGTAGGCGAGAGAGTCCCAGTAGAAGAAGCTGCGGATGTAGAGGGCGATGAAGGCGGCGCAGAGGATCAGGGAGAGATACGCGAGAGATGTTTTCGCGCGGCGGAGCACGGGGGGAGTGTAACGGAAGAACGCACCCCTTACGTGACCTTCTTGGCGTGTCGCTACTCGATCCGCCCCGAGGCGGGGGTGGCGGTGGCGGGAGAGGGGGGTTGTTTGAGTGCTTCGCGGTAGATGCCGCGCATGGGTTCGGAGTTCAGATTTAAGCCGCCGGAGGATTCGAGGGTCAGAGTGTAGAGGCGGTTGGGCTCGAGGGGGCCCCAGACGCCTTGGCCGTTGGCGACTCTGACGCCGAAGCCGGCGCGGAAGGCTTCGTCGCTGGCGAGACGCCAGAAATCTTTCCAGAGCGAGGTTTCGAAGTTGGTGAGTCGCTCGTCGGCGTTGCGGTAGATTTGCGGGACGACGCCAGGGTCGTCGATGGGTGTGGCGGCTTCGGGGGTTTGATGATCGCCGTAGACTTTGGTGAAGAGGGCGATGCTGTGGCCGCGGAGCGGGTCGTTGCGCTGGACGAAGTCTCGGTCGAACTTGATGACCATCGCATCGAAGTGAATCATGCCGCCCTGGACGATGAGGGTCTTGGCGGGGAGGGGCTGGCCGGTGCGGTCGTATTCGACGAAGAGGAGGGTGGTGTGCAGGACGTTGTCGAGCGTTTCCACCTTCGAGACGATGACGTCGGCGACGCGCTTTTCGGCGCTGAGGCGCTGGACGAAGGTTTGGAGTTGCTGCTTTTGTTCTTCAAGGCGGGCGATCTGCTGGGCAGCGGAGTTGTGCTGCTGGTACAGGACGAGCGCGGCGCCGCCGCCGGCGACGAGGATGAGGGCGAAGAGTGTTTTGAGGAATCGGCGCAGCATCTCCTGAGGGAGTTTATCGGCTGTGGCAGTGGGAATGCTGGAATAGTGCGAGGGGTGCGGGGAGAACACCCAGCGGCCGCTACCACTGCGACGCAACTCACCTTTAAAACGTTTAAATGACCGGCCTTTGAAGGTCGGCGGACGGATTTCGGGGTTAGGCTTGAATTCGGTTGAACCCTCCAGGGGGTAGTGGGGTAGGATTGGCGACACCCGCAGGAAAAGGGTGTAACGGGCTGAGGCTTTCTGGCTACCTTTGTTGGAAATTGCGTTTGCGCGGAGTGTGGGTTTTGATCTGGGAACCCTTGAAAAGGCGAGGGAGAATCTGTCTCGCGATGGCGGTCGCGGGAGTGGGCGGATTTTGCGCGGTCAACCGGGCTGACGCGGGCGGCTCAATTGACCCCACTCGCATGGATACCTTCGACCTGGCGGTTGTGAACCAGACGATGGAGTACTTCGGGGCATCGGATGCGTGGTACGCGCAGACAGTGGGCGGGTGGAACAGCACGGCGCGCAGCGGGATTGCCGATTTGCTGTTTTCGCAGACGAGCGGGATCGGGCTGTCGTGCTGGCGGTTCAACATCGGGGGCGGGATTGATCCGGGGATCAGCATTCCGCAACGGACCGCCGATACGTTCGAGACGGGGCAGGGAACGTATGACTGGACGAAGTGCGCCAATGAGCGGTGGTTCCTGGCGGCTGCGAAGGGGCGCGGGGTGCCGCAGTATGTCGCGTTCAGCAACTCCCCTACCCGGCGGATGACAAAGAACGGGCACACGTATGCGGACTCCACCGTCGGAACGACGAATCTGAAGACGGGGTACGAGGGGCAGTTTGCGAAGTATCTCGTGGATGTGGTGAAGCACTTCCGGGACAACCCGGATGCGACACAGCGGGTGAACTTCAGCTATATCTCGCCGGTGAATGAGCCGGAGTGGGATTGGAATGGGAACACGCAGGAGGGGACGCGCTGGTCGGTGAGCGACATCAAGAATGTCACCAACGCGTTGTATTCAGAGCTGGCAAATCAGTCGGTGAGCTCGCAGATCCTGATCGCCGAGGCGGGGCAGATTCAGGACATGTACAGCGGGCCGAGTTACGTGGATGCGTTCGCGGGCGATGCCAGCGTGAACACGAAGCTGGGGCAGCGGCTGACGTATCACAGTTACTGGTCAGATGATCCAACGACGCAGCTCGTGCAGACGCGGGCGCTGCTCGCGGCGAAGCTGGCGCAGTATCCGGGATGGAAGGCGGGCGAGAGCGAATACTCGATCCTCGGGGACAATGGCCCGGGGCGCGATCTGACGATGACGACTGCGCTGAACGTGGCGCGGGTGATCCACTATGACCTGACCGTCGCCAACTCGACGGCGTGGACGTGGTGGCTGGCGATGAGCGCGGCGAACTGGAAAGACGGGCTTATTTACCTGGACATGAACACCCAGACGTACCAGGCGAGCAAGACGCTTTGGGCGCTGGGGAACTACAGCCGGTTTATTCGACCGGGGGCCAAGCGGGTGACGTTCGCGGGGGATAACACGAACGTGAATGGGCTGCTGGCGAGCGCGTACAAGAACACGTCGACGGGTGATTTTGATGTGGTTTATGTAAACGAGCTGACGACGGCTCAGCCGGTGAAGTTGAACCTGACGAATGTGGGGACGGGGCTGAAGCTGGACTATGTGACGCCTTACGTGACCAGCGATGCGGCGGGGGATGATCTGAAGCAGTACACGTCGATCCTGATGGGAGATTCGTACACGGTGCCGGCGAAGTCGGTGGTGACGCTGGCGGGCGGGACGTTCAACGAGAACAACGACGGGAAGGTGATCTCGTCGCTCTTCGGCAGCAAGAGCTACACGCTGGGCGGCGGAACGGTGACGTTTAACCCGGGGGCGGGAACGTTTAGCGGGTCGCTGTCGGGATCGGGAGGATTGGCCAAGAGCGGCGCGGGGACGATGTTGCTGGGAGGGACGAACTCCTACAACGGCTCGACGATCGTGAACGGCGGCGTGCTGAAGATGAACAGCGCCAGCGCGCTAGGCTCAAGCGCGGGCGGGACGACGGTGAATGCGGGGGGAACGCTGGATCTGAACGGCTATGTCACAGAGGGCGAGACGCTGACGATCGCGGGGAGTGGATCCGGGGGTCAAGGGGCGCTGATCAGCAACGGCGGAGATGTGTGGAACGACGGCGTGCGCAATCTGGTGCTGAGCGCGGATGCGACCATCGGTGGGAACGCGCGGTGGAACGTGCGGACGCCTTCGGGGCCCGTGCCGGCGATCAATGGAAATGGGCACGATCTGACGAAGGTGGGCGCCAATGAGATTTGGCTGACGGGGTGCTCGATCAACAACCTGGGGAACATCACGGTCAACGAGGGGAAGCTGGGGCTGGAGAACCTCGTGGGCGGGCTGGGAATGGCGAACCGGACGATAACGGTCTCCGGCGGGACGCTGGGATTGATCGCGGCGACGCCGGCAAATTTCGCGAAGAACCTGGCGCTGGCGGGTGGGACGGTGGCGAATTATCTAGGCAACGTGAAGTTCACCGGCTCGGTGAGTGTGACCGGGGAGAACACGGTGGATTCGGGGCCGGATGCGCTGACGTTTGACGGGCCGATGAGCGGCGCGGGGTCGATCACGAAGCTGGGAACGGGGACGCTGGAGATTCGCGGCGCGGGTGAAATCAGCGGGAATACATCCGTAAATGGCGGGACACTCGTATACGGCGCCAAGCAGCGGATGAGCAACTTGAGCATAGGCGAGGGCGCGAGCGCGATCGTGAGTAAGAGCGGGCAAGCGATGCTGCACGTGGACACGCTGAACCTGAGCGGCGGCGCAAAGCTGGATCTGAACGACAACGACTTGATCGTGGAGAACGGGGATTACGAGACAATCTCGCAGTTGCGCTGGCAGGGGTATCGAGACTCCGAAGATTCCAACGTGACGGGCATCATCTCCAGCGCCGGGCAAACGCTCCTGGGGCATCCCATCCTGGCAGTGTTCAACAATGCGCTGCTGGGTGCGAGCGATTGGCCTTGGGGATCGGGCAACACCCTGGGGGCGAATGCGGTGGTGGGCCAGTTCGCGTACATCGGCGACGCGGATTTAAATGGCATGGTGACGCCGGACGACTACACGGCGGTGGATTCCAATCTCGGGCAGTGGGTAGGCTTTGAGGGTGGGATGAACTGGTTCGCGGGGGACTGGAATTTCGACGGGATGATTACGCCGGACGATTACCTGGCGATCGATTCGAACCTGGGACTGGGAGAAGGAAACCCGCTGGCGGCGCAGGGCATGGCGGCGCTGGGGATGGCGGCGGTGCCGGAGCCGGGAAGCGTTGCGGCTGTTGTTGCGGTTGGCGCTGTCGCCTTGCGGCATCGCAGGCGGGTCCAGGGCTGAAGCCTGGTTGACCCGGGGGCAACTGACGCTGTGGGGACGCTGGTGCTGGATGGTGCGGCAGGGAGGGGGCGGGAAGAAGCATCGTGCGAGAGCTTTAGCAAATCAGCAGTGCGATTGAGTCGCATTCTGCGGCAGCCGGCGGCGAACGCAGGGTCTTTTGCACTTCATCACGCCGCCGCGCGAGAGTATGCGCAGCGGCGCGGATATCATCAGGGCAAAGGAGCCACCGTGAGAAACGCGACGGAACGACGACAGACCAATGGCAGCGAGGTCGAGCTCGCGAACGCGCCGGCGAATGTGCCGGAGGATGTTCGGCAATGGGTGCAGAGCATGTCGGAGATGTGCCAGCCGGACCAGATCCGCTGGCTCAACGGGAGCGAGCAGGAGCGGAAAGAACTGCTGGCGCAGGGGGTGGAGGAGAAGATCTTCATCCCGCTGAATGAGCAGAAGCTGCCGAACTGTTTTCTGCACCGCTCGAACACGAACGACGTGGCGCGCTCGGAGCATCTGACCTTTATCTGCACCCCCAGCGTCGACATGGCCGGGCCCACGAACAACTGGATGAGCGACAAGGAGGGGTATGCCAAGCTCAAGCCGCTCTTCAGCGGATGCATGCGCGGACGGACGATGTACGTGGTGCCTTTCGTCATGGGACCGATCGGCTCGCCGCTGGCGAAGGTGGGCGTGGAGCTGACGGATTCGCTCTACGTCGCGGTGTCCATGGGCATCATGACCCGCATGGGCGAGGTGGCGTGGAAGCAGCTAGAGGAGACGGAAGAGTTCACCCGCTGCCTGCACAGCGTCGGCGAGTGCGATCCCGATCGGCGGTACATCTGCCACTTCCCGCTGGACAACACGATCTGGTCTTTCGGCTCGGGCTACGGCGGGAATGCGCTGCTGGGCAAGAAATGTCTCGCGCTGCGCATCGCCAGCTACCTCGGCAAGCAGCAGAACTGGATGGCGGAGCACATGCTGCTCAGCGGCGTGACCGAGCCGGGCGGGCGCAAGACGTATGTCGCCGCCGCGTTTCCCAGCGCCTGCGGCAAGACGAATTTTGCCATGCTGATCCCGCCGAAAAAGTATGGGGATGCAGGGTGGAAGATCAGCACTGTTGGCGATGACATCGTCTGGATGTGGGTGGATGAGAAGAGCGGCCGGGTGCGCGGGATCAATCCCGAGGCGGGATATTTCGGCGTGGTGCCGGGGACCAATTACGACACCAATCCCAACGCAATGGAGTGCATGTCGCACGACACCATCTTCACCAACGTCGCGCTGCTGCCGGACAGGGACGTCTGGTGGGAAGGCAAGACCGAGCAGCCGCCGGCGGAATGCATTGACTGGACGGGGCAGAAATGGACGCCGGACACTGGTCGCAAAGCAGCACATCCGAATTCGCGCTTCACCGCGCCGATGACGAACAACCCGGCGCTGGATGAATCGGCGACGGACCCGAACGGGGTTGAGATCGGCGCGATCATCTTCGGCGGACGCCGCAGCAAGACGATCCCGCTGGTGTTCCAGGCGTTCAACTGGGTGCACGGCGTGTACCTGGGCGCAACGCTTGGCAGCGAAACCACCGCGGCGGCGGCCGGCGCGGTGGGCGTCGTGCGCCGCGATCCGATGGCGATGCTGCCGTTCATTGGCTACAACATCCGCGACTACCTCGCCCACTGGTTCCGCATGCGCAAGCTGATGAAAGACTGCCCGCGCATCTTTCACGTGAACTGGTTCCGCAAAGACGAGAACGGCAAGTTCCTGTGGCCCGGGTTCGGCGAGAACATGCGCGTGCTCGAGTGGATCATCGACCGCGCCCATGGCGAGGCTTATGCGAAAGAGACCGTGGTGGGCTGGATGCCGCGGCCGGAGGACATCAACCTCGAAGGACTGAAGCTCGACCGGGGGCAGTTCGACAAGATCCAGTCGATCGACCTGGACGAATTTAAGGCGGAGATCGCGAGCCAGGAGGATTTGTTCCTCAAGCTCGCGGGAGAGATGCCGAAGGAAATGATCTTCCAGCGTGAGCTGCTGATCGCGCGGCTGTAGCCTTTAGATGGATTTCAAGCCAACAGCGCCGTGCGCATCCTGGAGGAATTGCTCCAGCTCGCGCACCGCCTGTTCGTTTTGGAATAGTACCGCGCCGTGCTCTGCGATCTTCTCCCGCACGTGTTGTGCGCGATCCGGATCCGTTGCCATGCTCACCGCCCGTTCGACGTAATCTTCGTGACTCTTCGCCACGCAGTCGTGCATGTTCATCATCTCGTACATCGCCAGCGTGAGCCGGCCGCGCAGATAAGGGCTGGGGAGGGTGATGACGGGGACATTGAAGGCGAGGGATTCGTAGGTGGTGTTCCCGCCGCCGAAATGAGTGGGATCGAGTGAGACGTCGCAGAGGCTCGTCAATGTGAGGAAGTCTCTGTAGTTCTGTCGCGGCAGGAAGCGGACGCGATCCACCACGTTCGGCATCGTCCTTCGGAACCGGTTCATCAGCATCTCGTCCCAGTGCAGGTTCAGGCCGTGGACCAGCAGCAAAAGACCTTTCGAATCGCGGCTGAGGATGTCGGCGAGCAGAGGGTCAAAATCCGGATGGAACTTCCAGAGCATCTGGAGACACGCGTAGAGATGCGCGTCGTCGGGAAGGTTGAAGTCGCGGCGTGTCTTGGCCGGCGAAGGAAGCGCCGGCCGGTAGTAATATACCGCGAGGTTCTTCAGCCGGGTGAGCTTCTCGGTGTAGTACGCCTCGTTGCCGGGCGGGTCGAGCACATCGGATGAAATGAAGTAGTCGATGGTGGGGATGCCCGTGGTGACGGGATGTCCCCACGTCACGCACTGCACCGGAGCGAGGCGCGAGAAGGCCAGGCCGTAGGTGATCGGATCCATGCCAATGTCGGTGTAGAAGAGGACATCCGGCGCGTGGCGGGCGATGATGTCGCGCGCGGCAGGGAGCAGCGGAGGCAGCGCCACGTACGCGTCGGCATGTTGGCGACAGAACTGACTGATGCTGTCTTGCGAATCTCCGACGGAGAAGACGGTGACACGAAAGCGCGAGCGGTCGAGCTTCGCGATCAGGCCACGATTGAGCCGGCCGATCGTGTGGTCGCGGAAGAAGCGCGAGATGAACGCAACGTGGATCTTGCCTTGATCGTGTTGCCGCGCGACGTTCACCGGCGGCGGCTGAACCAAATTGGCGTAGAGCTGCGCGATCGGCTTATCGTCGCGACCCTGATAAGCGAGCGAGAAGAGCGTCGGTGCCGATTCAGGGTCGAGGTTCAGGCGCAGGCGTTCCCGCTGGAGCGATTGCAGCTCAGCGACAAGCTGGCCGCGGCGCTCTTCCAGCTCCTGCGACGACGAGTAGACCGGCGGGAGCATCAGCGCCCGCATGACCTTGAGTCGCGGCAGCCATTGTTTCGCAAGGGGCACGTTCGCTTGCGCGTCGTAGAGCGCGATTGCACGGTCATACGCAGCGCGCGCTTCATCCAGCCGGCCCTGCTCCTGCGCGATCATTGCCAGCAGGCGATGGGCCGTGGGATCATCAGGCCGGAGGTGCACCGCGCGCTTGCCAGCCTGCATCGCCGCATCAAGCTGACCCAGTTGCTGGTACGTGCTGGCGAGGTTTGTCCATGCTTCCGCAAAATCGGGTCGAAGCGCCACCGCGCGATCGTGTGCCGCGACCGATTCATCGAGACGACCCAGCTTCGCCAGCGCCGCGCCAAGGTTATTGTGCGCGTTGGGGTAGTTCGGATTCAGCGCGAGCGCCCGCTGACAGACAGCGATGGCATCATGGAGCTGGCCGAGGCGCTCGTACGTCGTGCCGAGGTTGCTGAAGTGGGCGGGGTTGTTCGGCTCGAGCTGGGTCAACCGCTGCCAGGCGAAGACCGCCTGCTCGAGCGCCCCAAGCTCGATCAGCGTCGCGCCCAGCAGCGTGAGCGGGCGCGGATCCGTTGGCTTCTGCTCCACCGCCCGGCGAAGGTGCTCCACCGCTTTCTCAAGTTCCAGGAGCATGCGATATGCCGAGCCGACGTGGTAGTGCGCGTCGGCGAGATTGGGATTGTGTTGCAGCGCGCGCAAAATCAGATCAACAGCGGCAGCATGATGACCCGCCTGATGCGCGACGACGCCCAGCAGGTGAAGGGCGTCAGCGTTGTGTGGATCGGATGCCAGAACCTCCCGGTACAACCGCTCGGCCTGATCCAGCTTCTGCGCATTGTGCAACTCAACCGCATGCCGCAGGAGCTCGTGCACCGTCGCCATGCAAACAAGCTTACCCACCGGCGCCGGCAGATCGAACTGCGGGCCGTGGGGCGTGAGACTGGCATGTCCCCGACGGGCCCTCATCCCAACCTTCTCCCGGCGTACCGGGCGGAGGGGAAAGGCGGGAGGCGTCCCAAGAGAAGGGAAACAGCCGCATCACGAAACTCCAGACGTAGACGCAACTCCTACAATCTTCTAAAGAGCATCGCCGGAGATCTTCGTTCATGCGCGTCTTCCACTGCGACCACTGCAACCTGCCGATTTTTTTCGAAAACGTCTTGTGCGGCCGCTGCGGCCATAAGCTGGCGTATCTGCCGGACGTGAAGCTCGTCGCATCGCTGGAGCGCGAGCGCGAAAGCGACATCTGGAGATCCCCCGCGCCTCGGGCGGCAGGTTGTCGCTATCAGCTGTGCGTAAACTACACGAGCCACAACATCTGCAACTGGGCCGTCCCCGCAGATGATCCCAACCCGCTGTGCCTTTCGTGCCGGCTGACGAAGATCATCCCGAATCTCGACCGTCCGGAGAACCAGATCGCCTGGGGGCGCCTGGAAGCAGCGAAGCGCCGCCTGATCTACAGCCTGATCGAGCTGCGCCTGCCGCTCGGCAATGAGCTGAACGTTAGACGCAAGCTAGAGTTTCGCTTCATGAGCGACCCGGAAGGCGGCCCGCGCGTGCTCACCGGTCACGCCGACGGCGTCATCACCGTGAACATCGACGAGGCCGACGACGTTGTGCGTGAGAAGCGCCGCGTCTCAATGCACGAGCCCTACCGCACGCTGCTGGGCCATTTCCGCCATGAGGTCGGGCATTACTACTGGGACTTGCTGATCAACGACACGCCGCGGCTCCAAGCGTTTCGCAACCTCTTCGGCGACGAACGCGCGGACTATGCCGAATCGATCCAGAAACACTATGCCCAAGGCCCTGATCCGAACTGGCAGAATCGCTGCGTCAGCGCCTACGCCAGCGTTCACCCGTGGGAGGATTGGGCCGAGACCTGGGCCCATTACCTTCACATGACCGACGCGCTGGAGACCGCCGCACGCGCCGGCCTGTCCCTCCGCCCTGATCGCGAAGATGAACCTGCGATGGAAAAGCAGCCGCAGCGCCCCGCGCGCGAGCAGCGGTTCGAAGAGATCATCGCCAACTGGTTCCCGCTCACGTACATCCTGAACAACCTGAATCGCGGCATGGGCCTCGCCGACCCCTACCCCTTCGTCCTGACTCAGCCCGCACTGGACAAGCTTCGCTTTGTCCACGAAACGATCTGCGCCAGCTAGGGCAACACTCGGTTGTTCGATCCCCGAGGTCATCCCCTATCAGCCCACGGTCAACGACCGCGCGGAATGTGGCGCACCAACACTTCAGGTTCGTTGTTTAACGTCAACCAAACCGAAATTCTTTGTATTCACCCCTCTGCCGCGTTAATTTGATCTTGTTGTAGCCGCACGTGTGGGGAGTCGTTCTCGCGCACCGGCGCGTTGTTCATTTCCCGGGAAGGAAACATGAGCGCTGAACCGACGATCACCTGTCCCAATTGCCAGACCGACATCAAGCTCACCGACACGCTCGCGGCCCCGCTGCTGGAGAGCAAGAAGCGGGAATTTGATCAGCGCCTCGCGCAGCACAACGCCGACGTGCAGAAGCGCGAGCAGGCCATGAAGCTGCGCGAAGAGCAGCTCCTCAGGGAAAAACAGTCGGTTGATGCCGCGGTCGCGGAGAAGCTCAAAGCCGAGCGCGAGAAACTCGCGCGAGAGAAGGAATCCCTCGACGCCTCGGTCGCTGAAAAGCTCAAGCTCGAGCGGGCGAAGATCGCTTCCGACGAAGCGAAGAAAGCCAGGCTCGAAATGGGCAACGACCTCGAGCAAAAAGCCAGGGAACTCATTGAGCTTCACAACGTCCTCAAGCAGCGCGACGAGAAACTCGCCGAAGCGCAACAGGCCCAGGCGGAGCTCATTCGTAAGCAGCGCGAGCTCGACGACGCCAGGCGGGAGATGGACCTGACCATCGAAAAGCGCGTGCAGGCCTCGCTCCTGCAAACACGCGAGCAGGCGAAGAAGGAAGCCGAAGAGCACCTCTCGCTGAAAGTGGTTGAGAAAGACCAGGTGATCCTCGCGATGCAGAAGCAGATCGAAGAGCTCAAGCGCCGCAGCGAGCAAGGGTCCCAGCAGCTCCAGGGCGAAGCCCTCGAGCTCCAGATCGAATCGATGCTCGGCGCCAAATTCCCCCACGACCGGATCGAACCCGTCCCCAAGGGCGAGCACGGCGGCGACATCCTCCAGCGCATCATCACCCCCACCGGAACCGCGTGCGGCACGATCCTCTGGGAAACCAAGCGCACCAAGAACTGGAGCGATGGCTGGCTCGCCAAGCTGCGCGACGACCAGCGCGCCGCCAAGGCGGAAATCGCCGCCATCGTCAGCGCCGCGCTTCCCAAAGATGTCGAAAGCTTCGACCAGATCGACGGCGTCTGGGTGATGCACCCGCGCGCGGTCATTCCCGTGGCGATGTCGCTCCGCCACATGCTTATCGAGGTGAACTGCGCCCGACAGGCCAGTGAAGGGCAGCAGACCAAGATGGAGCTGATCTACCGCTATCTCACCGGCCCAAAATTTCGCCTCCGCGTGCAGGCGATTGTGGAAGCGTTCACCGCGATGCAGGAGGATCTGCTGAAAGAAAAACGCGCCATGACCAAGCAGTGGTCCAAGCGCGATGAGCAGATCCAGCGCGTCATCGAAGCCACCTGCGGGATGTACGGCGAACTTCAGGGCATTGCCGGTCAATCTCTCCAGGAGATTGAAGGCTTAGACGTCGACCTCCTCGAGCTCCCAAGCACCACCCCCGCCGGCCTCCTCGCGTAGCCGATAAACGTTCTCCGCGTGGCATGGGCGTCTCGCCCATGCGCTACCTCTGCATGGGCGAGACGCCCATGCCACGCAATGTTAAATCCCCGTCATTTGTCCCCCACCCTTCTCCCTGCTACGTTCTGGCCCTGATGATCATCGGCCTGCTCGGCGACACCCACGGACGCACCCAGCCCATGGCCGACGCCATGAAACTCCTCGCCGCCGCCGGCGCGCAGCACTACATCCACACCGGCGACGTCGGCGCCGTTGAAATCCTCGACTATCTCGCCGGCGTCCCCTCCGCGTTCGTGTTCGGCAACAACGACTGGGACCGCGCCTCAATGTCGCGCTACGCCGAGAAGATCGGCGTGAGCTGTTATGGCAACTTCGCCGACCTCACGCTCGACAACAAACGCATCGCCGTCATTCATGGCGACGATCCAAAGCTCAAGCAGCGCATCCTCGCCGACCAGCAGTTCGATTATCTCTTCCAGGGCCACACCCACATCCGCAAAGACGAGAAAATCGGCCGCACCCGGCTGATAAATCCGGGCGCGCTTCATCGCACGGCCCAGAAGACGGTAGCTACCGTAGACACTCAAACAGATAAGGTGCAGTTCCATGTTCTTTCGTAGGGAAGTGATGAACAGAGTCCTCCTCTCCGTCTTCGCGTCGCTCGTTATCGGTTGCAGCGCCCCCACCGTTCGCAATCTTCGCACTGAAGGTCGAATCGCGCCCCTCGGCATCGACGCGCCGCAGCCGCGATTCAGTTGGCTCATCGATGCCGGCGGTAAGGCCGACCACCAAACCGCCTACCAGATCCTCGTCGCCTCCAGCGCGGATCGCCTGGAGTTCGGCAAAGCCGACCTGTGGGACAGCGGCCAAGTGAACTCGAGTGAAAACGTGAACATCCCCTACGCCGGCAAACCGCTCACCTCCGAGCTTCACGCCGCCTGGAAAGTCCGCGTCTGGAACGGTGAAGGAAACGCCTCCCCCTGGAGCGACCCCACGACTTTCTCCGTCGGCCTGCTCGATCAAAAGGACTGGCAAGCCAAGTGGATTGGCGCGCGTGACAAGCGCGTGCGCGTCGCCGTCAACGGATACCACGCCACCGAAACCAGAACCGATGCGCCCAAGTGGGTTCAGGTCGATCTGCAAAAGCCGCAGCAAATCGACCAGATCCGTCTCTACCCCGCGCGCCCGAACAATTGGAAGGCGCAGGTTCCCGGCTTCGGGTTCCCTCCCGCCGGTCGAGTCGAAGTCTCCGATGATGCGGAGTTTAAACAGGCCAGGATCATCGGCAAGTGGGACGACAGCAAGCCGCTCCTCCACGGCGACGACGCCGTCACCTTCGACGCGAAAAAAACCACCGCCCGCTTCATCCGCGTCACCTCAGATCACATCTGGAAGCGCGAAGACGGCTCGCTCTGCTTCGCCCTCGCCGAGCTTGAGGCAATTTCCAGTGGCAACAATATCGCCTACGGCGCGCCCGTCACCGCCAAGGACTCCATCGACGGCACCAACGGCTGGGGCAAAAACGGGCTAACCGATGGCCAAAGTCCCAAGGTCGCCCGCAAAACCGAAGAGGATTATGCCGCGCCCATCCTGCGCAAGACGTTCAAGGTCGAGAAGCCCGTTGCCCGCGCGACGCTTTACCTCTGCGGCCTCGGCTACGCCGTTCCTGAAATCAACGGCAAACGCGTCGGTGAAGCCGACCTCGACCCCGGCTTCACCAACTTCCACAAGCGCGTCCTCTACGTCACGCACGACGTCACCAAATTCTTGAGCACTCCCAATAGCCCGAGGTCAACGACCGCGCGGAGCGATCGCACTCAAAATGTCCTCGCCGTCACCCTCGGGGGAGGCTGGTACGACGTCGCCCAGCCCGAGCTTTTCGGTTTCGAGAAAGCGCCTTGGAACGCTCCTGCAAAGATGATCTGCCGCCTGAACATCGAATTCACCGATGGCTCTAAACAGGCGATTGTTTCAGACGAATCCTGGAAGCGCTCAACCGCGGAGATCGTCTACAATGACATCCGCGCGGGCGAAACGATCGACTACAACAAGACCCAGCCCGGCTGGACGACGACGAGCTTCGACGACAGCAAGTGGGAACCAGCCGTTGCCGTTCCCGCCCCCGCCGGCAAGCTCGTCGCGCAAACGCATCCGCCCATCAAGCAGCTTGGCGAGATTCCGGCCGTGGAAGTCACCGAGCCGCAGCCCGGGATCTACCAGTTCAAGCTCGCGGAGAATACTGCCGGTTGGCCTAAGCTGCGCGTCACCGGCGCCAAGGGTCAGAAGATCTCCATCCACTGCGCCGAAGAGTTCACCAGGGAAGGCGGTATCGCCCGCGGCCTGAACCAGCACACCTACGGCCGCTATCAAACGGATGAGTTCATCCTCGCGGACCATAAACCCGTCACCCTCACCCCCCACTTCACCTACCACGGCTTCCAGTACGCGCGCATCGAAGGCCTGAAATCAAAACCCTCTCTCGCCGATTTCAGCGCGATTAAAGTTCACACGGCCCTCGAACCCGCCGGGGAATTCCAGTGCTCCAGCGACACGATCAACCAGATCCACGACATGTGCGTGCGCACGTACCTCTGCAACCTCCACGGCATCCCCACCGACTGCCCGCAGCGTGAAAAAGCCGGCTGGATGGCGGACGGTCTCGTCTCGGCGCCCATCGGCATGTGGAACTTCCACGCCGACGCCATCTACACCAAGTGGATGCGCGACATGTCCGATGCCCAACTCCCCGACGGCAACGTCCCCTCCATCATCCCCAATCCCGGCTGGGGCGATCTGCTGGATCCGTGGTGGGGCGGCGCAACGGTGATGCTGCCATGGGACCACTACGTGCGCTATCACGATGACCGCATCCTGCGCGAGCAGTATCCGTCCATGAAGAAGTATCTCGACTACCTCACCAGCCGCGCGAAAAACCACATCGTCGAGTTCCAACTCGGCGACTGGCTCGAAGTCGGCGCCGGCAGCGTCGCCAACCGCACGCCCGTCCCGCTCACCAGCACCATTGGTTATTTCCGCTGCGCCCAGGTCGTCGCGAGCACCGCAAAGCTCCTGGGCAATAACCAGGACGCCAAGAAGTACAACGAGCTGGCCGCCACGATCAAAACCGCCTTCAACAAGAAGTTCTTCGACGAGAAGAACAACCGCTACGGCGAAGACACCCAAAGCGCCCCCGCCATGGCGCTGCTCTTCGACCTCGCGCCCGACGACCGTCGCGATCAGATCCTCGCGGGGCTCGTCGACAACATCACCAACAAGCGCAAGGGCCACATCAGCACGGGCCTCGTCGCCACGCGCTACCTGATCGAATTGCTCCACGCCAAAAACCGCGACGATCTCGTCTACCTCATGCTCATGCAGAAGGATTTCCCGGGCTGGATTCACATGCTCAACACCGGCCCCGCCAAGACCGTCTGGGAAAGCTGGGACGGCGTCGCCTCGCGCAACCACCCGGCGCTCGGCTGCGTCGACATGTGGTTCTACGAAGCCATCGGCGGAATCACCCCAGATCCCGACGCCGTCTGTATGAACAAGATCACCATCGCCCCCCAGCCGCTGGGTGATCTCACGTGGGCGCGCACAAGCCACAACTCCCCGCGCGGACGCATCGTCAGCGATTGGAAAATCAACGGCAGCGACTTCACGTTGAACGTGGAAGTTCCCGTCGGCACCAGCGCCACGGTCGTGCTCCCGTCGAAGAACGGCCCCGAGCGCCGCCCCATCGAAGCCGGACGGTATACCTTCACAACAACCTTCAGATAACTTTCAACCGCCGTCCGCGCCCGATACAGTAGAACGCGCTGTGGCCAAGATTCATCGCACCGCTATCGTTGATCCCCGCGCTCAACTTGCAGACGACGTCGAGATCGGCCCCAACTGCAACATCGCCGGCGACGTCGTCATCGGCGCCAGCACGCGCCTCATCGGTAATGTCTGGCTCGCCGGGCCGCTCAAGATCGGCGAGAACAACATCCTCTACCCCAACGTCTGCCTGGGGTTTGAGCCGCAGTACCGCAACTTCACCGAAGGCGCCGGCAGCGGCGTTTCGATCGGAGATCACAACATCTTCCGCGAAGGCGCCACCATCCACCGCGCCATCGGCGAGCACCCCACCACCGTCGGCAACAACAACATGCTGATGTGCAACGCACACCTCGGCCACGACTGCATCGTCGGGAACAACTGCACGCTCGCAAACGGCGCGCTCCTCGGCGGACACGTCACCCTGTTCGATAACGTCACCCTTGGTGGGAACGCCGGCGTGCATCAGTTCTGCCGCCTCGGACGATTCGCCATGCTCAGCGGCGGCGTCGGTGTCTCCCAGGACATCCCCCCCTTCTGCACCGTCTACAACATGCGCACGGTCGGCTCGCTCAACATTGTGGGACTGCGCCGCGCCGGCTATCGCAACCACCTTCCCCACCTGAAGCGCGCCTTCGAGATTCTTTATCAATCCCGGCACACCATCCTGAACGCTTTGCAGCACATCGAATCAGAACTGCGCGGGGATCCGCTGTGCCTGGAACTGGTCGATTTCATCAGGAACACCAAGCGCGGCATCACCCACTTCAAGTCTTCCGAAGAATTCGCCGAATCACTTTGAACGCTTTCTCCTCCGACTCGATCAAACCCCCTCCATCCTCACCTTCTTGTTCTCCCCCGGCCGCGCCGGCTTCCCCGTCACCGCCGCCTTCACGATCCCGAAGAGCTGAATCATCCGCCCGCCGGGCGCATCCCAATACTCCGCCTGGTTCACCGTCACGCGCAGCAGCGCAATCTCCGGATCATCCAGCCCGCCCGGGAAGTACGCCTTCACAATCGGGTTCCAAAGCTCCTTCATCTTCTGCCGGTCTCGAACAATCCGCCCTGTCCCCGACACCGACACATACCGGTCTTTGCTCGGATCCGCGTAGGCCAGGTTCACGTGCTGATCGTTCTCGATCTCGTGCACTTTCTCGGAGCTGACGCCGGTGAAGAACCACAGGTTCCCATCGAACTCCTTCCGCTGCGTCGCCATCGGGCGGCTGCGCAGCGAGCCATCCGGGCACGCCGTCGTCAGCATCGCCGTCTGAATTCCCTTAATCATCTTCCAAAGCTTCGCCTGCAAATCCTTCTTACTTTCCTTCGCCATGACCAACCTCTCTTGTAGTGCACGTGGCATGGGCGTCTCGCCCATGCACCTTCAACTCCAACAATTCTGGGTCTCCTTCCCACCCCCCGTCTACCCGCAAAACCCCTTATCGGACTCCGCGAATCCTCAGAACATTCCGCAGTTTCATTGGACGCGCCAGACACTTTTCAACACAATACCCCCTCTGTCGTAACCCCCCACTCGGAGCGCGATGACTATGATTTTCACCATGACGCATCCCCGATTCATGCGCCTCTCCGCCGTAACACTCCTCCTCCCGCTGCTCGCCGCCCCTCTCTGCGCGCAAACATCCGCGCCCCCCGCCAGCGCCCAGGCCAGCGCCGCCCCCCAACCCCTCGACATCCTGAAAGATCGTCCCGACGCCCTCCCCGGCGCCGGCTCACGCTTCGAATCCGCCGCCGCGGGAATCTCCTTCGACGTTCCCGCGGGTATGTCGCAGATGAAAAAGAACGGCGAAGAGATCGTTCGCTACGCCGATGAGAAGCGCAACTGGGAGCTCATCGCCGCCAAGAGCGTCACGAAGGAACCTATCCCGCTCACCGCGGGCGGCCAGTTCCAGCGCTCCGGCATCATGGAGCTCGTCGTCAGCCAGATCAAAGGCAGCAACCCCGGCACCGACATTGCACGCCAGGACGTGATCGACCTCGGGCCAAACAAGGCCGGTATGATCGCCGCCCGCTTCACCGTCGGCACCCAGCGACGCCTGCTCCAGCAGGTCGTCGTGCAGGCCAACGATCAGCTGTATTACACCGTCACCCTCACCAGCCGCGCCGCCAGGAAAGACGCTGACGAAGGCGAAGCTGATCCCGAAGAACAGGCCGCCGTCGAAGCGTTCAATGCGATCGTCGACAGCATCAAGCTTTCCGACCTGGGCGCTATCCGCCAGGATCAGGAAGACCGCGTCATCCGCACCCGCGCGCTCTTCGTCAGCCTCACGCCCGACCGCGTGAAAACCGCACTAGTCCCCGAGCAGTGGCTCCGCCTGCTCAAGGACGGCAAGGACATGGGCTACACCTACGTCATCGAAGAACCCGACACGCAGGGCGCTGCTCAGGGCATCAAGATCGGTATGCGCTCCCGCACCAGGCCCGACGACAACACCCAGGCCGACGGCGAAACCTGGTACTTCATGAGCTTCGATCGCCGACACGAAACCTGGTCCAACCTCGCCTTCGTGCAGGACAAAAAAACCGGCGGCAAGACCAACATGAGCGAGATCGGCTCCAGCGACGCCACCGTCAAGCGCGTCTTCAACCCCAAGCTTCCCACCGGCGTGATCGACGACGACAAGCAGCCGCCCGTCGATGAGATCACCACCTACGATCTCACCGTCACCAAGGCCGGCAAAACCACCAACACCGCGCCGCTGAAGATGCGCCTGCCCCCCTTCTATCTGCCCCAGGCTCTTGGCCACATCCTCCCCCGCGTCGTTCCGCTGGCGACGCCCAAGACCTATATGTTCTACATGTACGTCAGCGATCAGAACAAAGTCATGACCCGCTACGTCGACGTCGGCCAGCCCCAGAACGTCAACATCATGGGCCAAGCCGTGCAAGCCATCCCCATCACGGACCGCATCGGTCTCGAGGGCTCCCCCGTCACCCACTACATGAGCCCCCAAGGCAAGTACCTCGCCACCATCAACCCCGAGCAGCACACAACCATCGTCCCCTCCGACGCCGACACCCTGCAAAAAATCTGGGCCAACGCCAACCTGACCCGGCCCCCCGTCCCCGACGCAGCAAAACCGTAGTCCCGAATCAGTATTTAGCCCCCGGTGACCACACCGGGGGTGCCCGCTCCCCGGGCAAGCCCGGGGCTTTACCCACTGCGCTTCAAGTGGAGCGAATCATTTCCCCTCTCTCGCCTGCTCCGGGAGAGGGTTGGGTGAGAGGTCTTCTCCACCAACCAGTCACTCCCATTCCACCAGAACCCTCACTTCATCATGCAGCTCCCCGTCAGCCGCAACGCTACGCGTTGCGCGTCTTCCACCGTCGTCTCATCCCCACCACGCCCGCCATCACCACACCCAAAACAGAAGGTTCCGGAACCGCCGCATTTCCCAGCGCCGCCATGCCCATCGCCGCCAGCGGATTCCCCTCCCCATTCCCGAGGTTCGCGTCGATCGCCAGGTAATCATCCGGCGTGATCACGCCATCAAAATTGAAATCGCCTTTGAACCATCCCTCCCCGGCAACGACCGTGACGCCCAAATTCGAATCCACCGCACCATAGTCATCCGGCGTCACCATCCCATTGAAGTCCGCATCACCGATGAACGTGTATTTCCCCGCAATTGCCTTCGCCCCCAGCGTCTGTCCGGAGCCGAACGGAAAG
This sequence comes from Tepidisphaeraceae bacterium, assembly GCA_036387255.1. Classification (GTDB taxonomy): domain Bacteria; phylum Planctomycetota; class Phycisphaerae; order Tepidisphaerales; family Tepidisphaeraceae; genus DASVUC01. Next base: position 21,342 of record DASVUC010000290.1, read on the forward strand.
TCCGACGCCCCCACCAGCGCGTTATCGAATACGGCCAGGACCGGATTCCCCACCGTCGTCTGCCCTGTTGACGAGATAATCCCCGTCGCCGCTGAATCCGGCCCCGTGCGATACCCCTGGAACACCATCGACAGGATTGCGGCAAAGTTGCCGCTCGAGACCACCAGATCATTGTCGTTCAGATCCAGCGTCGAACCCGCACCGATCGAGAGACTGTTCACCCGCAGAACGTTCTTTGTTCCTGTCACGCTGCGCGGACGAATAATCGTCTTGCCCGGCGTGTCGGCGTTCAGCGTCAGCGCCCCAACGTTGACCGCTCCCAGGCTCAGTGTCCCCGCACCGATTTTTGTCAGAGCCCCCGTGCCGGCGACGTTGCCGAAGAACGTCATCGCGCTGCCGGTGGTGTTGACGACGCCACCGGACGCCACGTTCATCTGCCCGGAAACTGAACCCGCAAACGTTGTCGCGAGTGTCCCGCCATCAAAGGTGAACTGCGTCCCGGAGTAATTGAAGCTGAAAGAATTCTCTGGCATCAGAACGCCATCGGCCAGAGTCACGGAGCTGAGGGCGTTGGCAGAGTTGACGGCCATCACCCCCGCACCCTTCTTGATGATGCCGCCGTTTGTCAGCGGCCCGGAGAACCGCGCTTCCGTGGCGCTCCCGGTTCCCTTGACGATGTTGAACGTGCGCACACCGCCGTTCAGGTTGATGTCGCTCGTCCACATCACGGTATGGTCCGCGCGCGGCGAGCCGATGATGAGCTGCGACCCGTTCGGCACAAAGCCGTTGTTCCCCCAGCTCACGGATGAAGTGTAAACGGTCAGGTCGGCGCCCACCGCGGCGAACCCGCCGTCCCCCGTCCATTGGACCAGGCCCGGCCCGGCTCCCGTGGTCCGGAAAAAGCCCGTGTATGCCGTCGAATTCTCGATCACACCGCCGCCGGAAAGAACCAGGTTGGAGTTTTGGCTCAGCGCCGCCGACGCCTCCAGCCGCACGGTCCCGCCGCTGACGCTGGTCGTCCCGCTGTAGGTGTTGGTCCCTTTCAGAATCGTCGTCCCCGCGGCATTGGTGAACGACATCGTTCGCATCCCGAAGTCGACCTGCATCGTCCCTTCCCCCGTCTTCACCAGAGCGCCGTTGAACAGCAGCGTGTTTGGCGGAAACCTTACCTCCGCCGCAGTCCCCACGCCTCGCGATACGCTGATCGTGCGGGTGCCCCCGCCCAGATCGATCGAGCGCGTAAACACCACCGTCGCGTCCGCGTCCGGTGAGCCGAACAGCAGCGACGACCCGTCGGGAACAAAGCCGCCCGAGCCCCAGACGAGCGCACCGCCGCCCGGGTTGCTGAGCGTGACGTTGTAACTCCCGCTGCGCGCGGAGAACCCACCGCTGCCGGTCCACTGAATCATCCCCCCGCTCGTCCCCAGCGTCCGCGCAATCGTGCGAACAGATGAAACCACGTCCGGAAGATTGTATTGCACCACCCCGCCGCTCAGCGTCAGGTTAGAAGAACTAGAGAGTGCCCCGTCGCTCTCCAGGCGCAGGATTCCGCCGCTGACGGTCGTCCTTCCACCATAATTGTTGATTCCCGAAAGCACCGTCGTCCCCGCCACGTTCTCCAGCCCGCCCAGCGAGCCGATATTGGAGCTGAACTGCGCCGTGCCCGGCCCATCCTTCCTGAACATTCCGTTGTTAACGATGTTTCCCGTGAACTTCACCTCCGGCGTCGTCCCCACGCCCTTGTGCACGTAGATCGTCCGATCGGTCCCGCCCCCGTCGATGCCGTTGGTGAAGATCACCGTCTTATCCGCCTTGGGCGATCCACAAATCAGGCTCGCATTGTTCGGCACAAAAAACGCGCTGCTCCCCCAGATGTAATTTTGGTTGCTGTTGTTCAGCGCCACCGTCAGGTCACTGCCGCTCGCGGAGAACCCGCCGGAGCCGGTGAACTGCACCGCGTTGTTGGCGGAACCGAGCGTGCGCGTGAACGTGTTGAACGCCGCCGACCCCTCCAGCACACCGCCGTTGAAGTTCAGGTTCGATGAAGCGCTCAGCCCCGTCGCCGATCCGATGCGCACGGTGCCGCTGTTGATCGTGGTGGGGTTGTAGTAGTCGTTGTTGCCGGAAAGAATCGTTAAGCCGCCGGAGTTGGTGAGCGTGACAAACGATTTGATGTCGCCGCTGATCAGCAGCGTTCCCGCGCCCGACTTCACCAGATGCCCGCTGGAGACACCGCTCGCCAGCTCGCCTTCCGGCAGCGTTCCCACGCCCGCCGTCACCGCAAGCGTGCGCACGCCCCAGTTCAGGTTCAGGTGGTTTTGCAGAGTTGCCGTACGGTCGGCGTTGACTGATCCGAACCCCAGCGCCGCCGCCGGATTGAACCCGCTCGTCATCCCCCACGTAATCCCTGTCCCCCCATTCAAGTTGACGGACAAGTTCTCGCCCGTCGCAGCGAACCCGCCGTCGCCCAGGTAGAGCTGACCGTTGCTCGTCCCGAGCGTTCGGTTGAGCGAAGTAAACGACGCGGAGCCTTCCAGGATACCCGAATTGGTCAGGCTCACATTCGTCACCGGACTGAGCGCGTACGCCCCGCCAATGCGCAGAACTGCACCGTTGACCGTCGTGGCCCCGCTGTAACTGTTGGAACCCGTGAGGATCGTCGTTCCCCCGCTCAGCGACAGCGTCAGAGGCGGCGCTCCGGGGCCTGGCAAGTTCCCGCTGAGCTGAAGCGTCCCGCTGCCGATCTTGTTGAGCGCTCCGCCGAACACCATCCCTTTGATGTTCGCTTCCGGCGTCGAGCCGGTGCCCCGCGCCACGCTGATCGTGCGGGTCCCACCGTTGAGTGAGATGCCGTTGTTGAAGTTCACCGTGCGGTTCGAAGTGGCCGCGCCGAGCACCAGCGTGTGCCCGCTCGGCACAAAGCCCGGTCCTCCCCACGTCTTGTTCACCGTTCCGGCGAACGAGACGTTGAAGTCGGCGCCGCGCGCTGAAAACCCGCCGCTCCCACCAAAGAACAATCCGTTGGTGGTCGGCGATAGGCTTCGAGTGAATGTCGTGAACGCGGCAGAGTTCTCGATGACGCCCCCGCCGCTCACGAATATCGCTCCCGGGTTCAGCGCCTGCGCGCTCTCCGCCCGGAGCGTCCCGCCGCTGAACGTCGTCGTCCATCCGCCGCTGGTATTGTTCCCGCTCAGCGCCAGCGTGAACGAACCCGTCTTCGTCAGCGTCCCCCCCGACGAGGCCGAGATCGCACCGGCAATATGAACATCCCCCGTGCCGGTTCCCCCAATTGCCATCGTCGAAGGCATCGCGATGTTCTGGTTGATGATCGCCGTCCCCACGCCGTTCTGTACGATCCCGCCCCCCGCATTGGTGAACCCCAGCGTCCCGCTTGTCAGCGAGATCGCCCCGCTCGAGCTGCTGTTGAACGTGAGCTGGTTCAGGTTGAAGTAGCTGTTCGCGTCATAGTTCGCCGTGTAAGAGCTCGACCCTGAATTGTCGAACTGCAAGGTGGTGGAACCTCCGCCAATCGTCGGCGGCGCCACATTCCCCGACCAGTTCGACGCCGTCGACCAGTTCCCGCCCGCCGTGTTCGTCCAGATGTACTGGGCGCGAGCGCTGCCCGACCCCGCCAGCGCCGCGCCCGCAACCGCGGCAGCAAGCACTCGTCGCTGTGACAGAATCAGCCGACGTCGTTTCATGATCAGCCCTCAAAGGTGCAGAAGGGTCCGATCATTCTACCTGACGACGCTGTCGCCGGTTGAACCATTCGTCGAAATTTTCTGTTAAACTGGGGCCTCTGCTCCGCCGGCGCGTCCAGACGACGCGATCCGCTCACGCCGGCGCCGCAGCCGTTGCATCCACCGTCTCTTCAACCCTCACCCGCGGCTTAAACACCGCCGACAGGAAGTAGAAACCCAGCGCCACCAGCAGCAGGTAGTTAAACCCGATCATCAGCGAAAGCTGCTCGCTCAAGCCGCCGAGGATGATCCCCGCCACGTTCGACCCAAAATCCACATCCGGCCGAACGGAATCCCGGAAGCTCGTCGCAAAGATCACACCCGCAAAAAACACCGGGACGAAGAACACCGCACAAGACAGCACAATCCGCGGGGTCTGATCCATCGTGAGGAAGTAGTTCATCGGGATGATCGCCCCTGCGATCAGCGCCAGTCCCAGCAGCCCATACCAGGGCCAGAGATTCCGCGGCTTCAGCGCAATCACAAACAAATTCGCCAAGAGGATCATGACCAGGATCGCGAAGAACACGATCGAGTTCACCACCCACGTGCTGCCAAAGAGCAGCGCCATGTGCACCACCCCCTTCGTCTCCAGCAGCATGAATCCCGCGCCCAGGAAAAACATCTGGAGGTTAAACCTCCGCCTCGACCGATTCGGATCCCGGCTGAACCACACCGGCCACGTAAACACCATCAGGATCACCAGCGACAACCCCCCAATCACACCCATCCCCACCAGCCCCGGGTTCTTCGGAATCGTCTTCTCGCGCAGATACAGGAACGGCCAGTTGTCCTCCGGCATGATCACCGAAGACCCTTCCGTCTCGACCTTGGACGGAGAAATCAACCGCCACGGCGCCGCGGCCGACGCATTCGCCTGGTAGTAGCTCGCCGGCTGCGTCGCCGGCGCACCCGGCGGCGTGGCGCGATACGCGTTGATCCGCTCGTTCTCGCTCGGCTTCTCGTTCACCCAAAAATTCTCCGCCTGGGCAAACTTGGCCCGAATCGCCTCCAGCGCCGGCACCTTCCCCGCAGCACTCGCCACCACCGCCTGCGTCGTCGCCGGCTGAGTCGAAGCCGCCGCCATCGTCGTCGCCGCCGTCGCCGGCGCATTCGCCGAATCCAGCGGCTTCCCCACCACCAGGTAGGTAATGTGATTCCGCTGATCGTCCGAAAGCTTGATCTCCTTCTGATAAGGCATCGAGATCACGATCGGCTCCACCCCAAACACCTCCTGCGCCATCTTCTTCAGCCGCGCCACCACCCACCCCTGCCGGTAATAGTTGTACATCGCAAACACACCGCCCGGCTTCAGCTTCGCCTTAATGTCCTGCATCGCCTCCTTCGTGAACAGGAAGCTCTCCAGCCGCAGACTCGAATACCCCGAATGCAGCACCAGCGAATCCACCAGCGCATACGAGATGTAGTCGTACTGCTTCGGCGTCTTCTTCACGAAGCTCCGCCCGTCATCCAAATGAATCCCCCACTTCTTCGCGTCCGTCGTCAGCGCATAATCCCCATGCGTCTTCGGCCCCCAGAGTCTCTCCGCCAGCACGCTGTAAGGCTCATCCGGATGATCCTGGCGGCCGATCCAATTGATCACCGGATCAATCTCCACCGCATCAATATGCTCCACGCCGCTCTTGAGCGCGCCGGAGATATCATTTCCCGACCCCGCCCCGATGATCATGATGTCCTTGAACGGCTTGTTTCCCGCATCGCGATTCAGCAGATGCGGCATCAAATACGCCGGCCCACGCTCGCTCACCGGCATCATCTGCTGGTGCGCAATCCCGTTCGTATCAATCCCGCCATCCTGCGCCACATAACTGATCCGATAATACGGCGACCAGAACGTCGACCCCTTCCCCGTCGGCCCCACCCCGTACGCCGTCACCGCAATCATGAACATGGTCACCAGCGCCGCCACCACCTGCTTCCCCGTCCACGGCCGCACGAAGTACAAGCACAACAGCACGATCAACATGAACCAAATGTGCGGGCTCGTCCAGAACCAGCTCGCCAGACCAAAGCACGCAATCCCCGTCAGCGATCCCAGCACGTCAATCGAATACGCCCCAACGCGATTCGGAATCGCATCAAACGCCCGCCCCATCGTCTGCCCCAGCCCCACGAACGTGATCGCGATCAACGTAAAGAAAAACCCCGCCACCACCGGCATCGGGATTACAAAAAGGTTCGGATCCTTGTACCGATATTCCGTCCCGAAGAAGATGAGCTGCGGGTTCCCCTGATCGTTGCCTCCCACCGAAATTGCCAGCCGACTATCCGGCCGGTTGTACGCGTTGTTCACGATGATCGCGCACGCCACCGAAAAACACATCAGCGGCAATACCCACTTGATAAAGTTCGTCCGCCGCGACGCCGTCATCAGCCCCACGCTCATCCCCAGAAACGTCGCCATCAAAACGATGTTCGTGAAGAAGGTCAGGAACACCACCGTCGCCCCAAACCAGCGAATGCACGCCAGCTCGGTGAACAGGATCAAAAAGCTGATCAGGAACAGATCAAGATAAGGACGCCGAATCTGCGACCCTCCACCAGGCGCAGTCTGTGTCGTGGGGGCGTCATAAGCGATCTCGATTTTTTCTGCTTCAGTGGTAGTCATGCGCCCGCGGATTGTAGAGAAATAGGTAGCTTGGGAAAGTACGGCAGCGGCGTCATCTCATTTCATCCGAGGTCCCCCATGTCCAACCTCATCCAGGTCATCGAATCCGACATCACCACCCTCCATGTCGACGCCGTCGTCAACGCCGCCAATGAGAGCCTCTTAGGTGGCGGCGGCGTCGACGGCGCCATCCACCGCGCCGCCGGCCCAAAGCTTCTCGAAGAATGCCGCCAACTCCCCCAAGTCCGCCCCAACGTCCGCTGCCCCACGGGCGAAGCGCGCATCACCAAAGCCTACCACCTCCCCGCCAAACACGTCATTCACACCGCAGGCCCCATCTGGAACGACGGCTCTCAACACGAAGAAACCCTCCTCGCCAACTGCTACCGCAACGCCCTGCAGCTTGCCCTCGACAACAACCTCAAATCCATCGCCTTCCCCGCCATCAGCACCGGCGTCTACGCCTTCCCCCTCAATCAAGCCGCCCCCATCGCCGTCGCCACCATCAACGACTTCCTCCACCACCACCCCCACCACTTCACCCAAATCCTCTTAGTCTGCTTCGGCCCCCAAGCCCTCCAAGCCTATCACGCCGCCCTCAAACGCTAACGGAAGCGCTCTCTCGACGATTGTCATCCTGAGGTACTCCGAAGGATCTGGCTGGAATCACATTCGGTGCCAGATGCTTCGGAGTACCTCAGCATGACGTCCGTCCTATTCCCGATACCACAGCGAAGAGCTTCGTGTTCATTCGTGTCCATTCGTGGTCTGCGCAGCAGAAACTTCCTCTCCTCCACCCCAGGAAACCGCCGCCTGTCCCAGCGTCGTCCCCGTCGCCACCGCGATATCCACCTGTGCGATCTGATAATCCGCCACCGCCGCCACCTCCGCCGATTGCGCGTTAGCCAGTCGCGTCTGTGCCTCCACCACTTCCGTGCTGTTCCGCAACCCCTGCGTGAACGCCCGCACCTCCACATCCAGCACCCGCTGCGCCGCCACCACTCGCTTCCGCGCGGCCAGAATCCGGTACCAGTCTGTGTTCAATCGATCGAGTGCATCGAACAGCTCCTGTCGAATCGCCGCGATCCGCTGATCCTTCGACGCCAGCGACTGCATCCGCAGCGCAAGCGCCCGCCGCAGCCGCGCCTTCGCCGCCGCGTTCCCCAGCGGCACCTCCACGTGCAGCCCCACCGTGTGCGCGTTGAAGTCATTGTCGCGCACCATCGCAAACGCTTCATCAAACCGTCCGCCAAGCCCGCTCACGCCATACGTGTACGTCAGGTTCACCAGCGGCAACAGATCGTTCCGCGCCACCCGCACCTCGCTCGTCTGCTCCGCAATCTGAAGCTCCACCTCCAGCATCTCCATCCGCCGGTTCAGCGCCTCCTGCGCGAGCCTCTCCGGCTCCACCCGGTAATACAGCACCTTCGGCTTCGTCGACGGAACAAGCACGGTGTCCGTCTCCATCCCCAGCCCCGGCCTGTTCAGGATGCGTTTCAAGTCACGCTGCCGCGTGCGCACGTCGTCCTCCGCATTGATAATCGCTTCAATGCTGTCCGCCACACCCGATTCCGCACGCACCACTTCCACTTCCGCCGCCGTCCCCGCCTCGGTCATGCGCCGCGAGCGATCCAGTTGTGCGATCGCCCGATCGTACTCCTGCTTCCGCACGATCAAGTCCTGCCGCGCCGCGTAAAGCTGCCAATAAACACGATCCACATTCGTCAGCACCGCGATCACCGCCAGCTTCGTCCGCGCTTCGCTCTGCAACTGCGCATAACGCGCGATACGAATCCCCTGTTCCGCGTAAAAAGCCCCCGCCCCCCGCAGCAGCGGATGGCTCAGCGTCGCCTGAGGCGTCGTCGTGTACGCCGGATTCAACGTCGCAAACTCATTGTTCGTCTCCAGCCAATCCATCGGCGCCGAAAATCGCAAGACCCCTCCCGTCCGCAGCGGCAACGTCACACCCGGCGTCACCCCCAGCGTCCGCGCCTGTGAGCTCAGTGTCCGGTTCACCACCGGCGCATCCGTCACCGCAAAATTCGCATCCGTCGTAAACAGCGCCTCAAACCGCGCCTCCTCAGCTCCAAGATTTTCCCGCGCGATCTGCGGATTAAACAGCTCCACCCGAAGATCCAAGTTGTTCTCCAGCGCCAGCCTCCGCGCCTCCTCAATCGTCAGCGCATACTCCGCCCCCGCCGGCCGAGTCGTCGCCTCAAGCTGAGCCGGCGCCGTCGTCGCCCCCAGCCCCGGCTGCACCGCCGCCGGCTCCATCTGCAACGAATCAATCCTCCGCAGCTTCTCTGCCGGAACCGAAGGCATCGCCGACCAATCCCCGCAACCCGCCAAAAATATGAGAAGTCCAAAGCACGAAATCCGAACTGCGAAAAAACGCCAACGCACCAATGCCCGAACCACCAAACCCTCCTCGCCCGAACGTTCCGGCTGCCTCTTCATCTTGCCTTCGTTTGAAATCTGAAATCTCAAATCTGAAATCCTTCTCCCCAATCATTCATGCCGCAACGCATCAATCGGATCCAACCGCGCCGCCTTAATCGCCGGAAACATCCCAAAGACCAACCCCACGCCCGCCGAAAATCCGAACGCCAGCACCACCGCCGACGCCGGCACCACCATCCGCGCCGTCCCCTTCGCCACCTCCGGCAAGAACGACGACACCGCCGTCGTCAGCCCCTGCCCCAGCACCAATCCCATCGCACCCCCGATCAAACACAACACCACCGCCTCCACCAAAAACTGCATCAGGATTGCGCTCGGCCGCGCACCCACCGCCTTGCGCAGTCCAATCTCCCGCGTCCGCTCCGAAACCGAAACCAGCATGATGTTCATGATCCCCACCCCACCCACCAGCAGCGAGATTCCAACGATCCCCGTCGCAATCAACGTCACGACCGCTGCCACCCGGCTGAATTGCTCCACCACGCGCTGCGCTGTCTGCACCTCGAACGTGTCCGGCTTCCCCGGCCGAATATGCCGCTTCTGCCGAAGGTAGAATTCAACCTCCGCCTTCGCATCCTCGCTCCGCTCCGGCGACTTGCTCGCCGCCGTCACCGAAAACCACGGCCACCGCGCCTTTTGAATCACGTACTTGAACGGCAAGATCAGCTCGCGCGACTCCGCGTCATTGATGATCGACGCCGCCGGCGACTCCAGCACGCCGATCACCATCAACCGGTTCCCGTCCCACTCGATGTATTGACCCGTCGGATCCCGATCCATCCCCAGCTTGTCCCGCACCGTCTTGTTGATCAGACACACCGGCCGCACACCCTCATTGTCCATCACCGTCAGCGGCCGACCCATGATCACGTATCGGTGCTCGATGTCATGCCACTCCGGATCCACCCCCGCCACGTTCACGTTCTCTTCTTCCACCTTCGACCCAAACGTCAGCGACCCTCCGCCCCACCGAAAGTACACATGCGTGAACTTAGCCACGCTCGGACAGTGCTGGAGAAGATCGTCGAAATCCCCCACCCGAAACGCCACGTCCCGAAAGCTGTAATTCCTCCCCTTGTCCGGCCAGTGCGGGCTGACGAAAATCTTGTTCGTCCCAAACGCTTCAAACTCGCTCAACACCCGCTGCTTCATCCCCGTAATCAACGCAATCACAGCAGAAACAGCCGCCACCCCAATCATGATCCCAACCGTCGTAAGAATCCCCCGAACCTTATTCGCCCAAATCTGCCCCAGCGCCAGCACAAAGCTCTGGTAGAGCAACACCACCAACCCAACTGGAAACCGAATCAATCCCATCACGCCTCACAAACCTCAGCTCATCCCGTAGCACGTCTCTTTGAATGCGCGTTCTCCCCCAACGTGGCACGGGCGTCTCGCCCGTGCGCCTTTGCTCTTTCCACCTCCATGCTCAATGAACTGAAACCGCATCATCTTCCACCCTCAAGTCACTCAACACCTTCCCATCCTTCATCCGGATAATCCGCTTCGCATGCCGCGCCACATCCGGCTCATGCGTCACCATGATGATCGTCTGCCCATCCGCATGAAGCTGCGCAAACAGCCCCAGGATCTCCTCCGTCGTCGCGCTATCCAGATTCCCCGTCGGCTCATCCGCCAGCAGAATCGCCGGCCGATTCACCAGCGCCCGCGCGATCGCCACCCGCTGCTTCTGCCCACCCGACAACTGGTTCGGCCGATGCCCCATCCGCTCCGCCAGCCCCACCGTCACCAGCGCCTCCCGCGCCCGCGCCCGCCGCCCGAACCATCCATCCTTCGAATAAATCAGCGGCAGCTCCACATTCCGCACCGCCGTCGCCCGCGGGAGCAGCTCAAACGACTGAAACACAAACCCAATGCGCTCATTCCGCACCCGAGAAAGCTCCCCCGCCCCCATCTCCGAAACCACTTCCCCATCCAACTCATACGACCCCGATGTCGGCCGATCCAAACACCCCAGGATGTTCATGAGCGTCGACTTCCCCGACCCACTCGACCCCATGATCGCCACATACTCATTCGCCCCAATCGAGAGATCCACCCCATCCAAAGCGCGAATATGCTCCACGCCAACGGTGTAATGCTTCGTGAGATTCTGTATCCGAATCAACATGCCCAAGGATCTTCTTTCCCCTCTTCCCCTCTCCCGGTACTCCGGGAGAGGGCAGGGTGAGGGCTCTTCCTCGACAACCAATCACTCTCATTTCGCCAAAGAGCTCACGCCCTCTCCCGTACCCGGGAGAGGGCGGGG
>DASVUC010000291.1:0-3161 GCA_036387255.1 Tepidisphaeraceae bacterium
CGCAACGGTTCGCATCGCAAACCTTCCTTGGCTTTTGAGCTGTCCGATCCCTCGGAACCTGGATGCGCCAACGTCTCAAGCCCGAATGCCCCGATCAGATGGCGCTGATCTGAAGAGGATTATCGGAAGCGCAAGGCTGGGAACTTGAGCGTTATAGGACAAGAGCGGAATTGGCCGATGAAATGACGGGGCAACTGCGCCCCACTGTTGCAGCAAACGCTTCTTCGCCGAACTTTGGGTGACGCGAAGATGCACAGGAAACACCAACGTTTCCGGCGGATTTCGCGTTTGGAACGCCAGCGCCGGTTACGTATGTTTCTTCGCTCCGTAGTCCTTCTTTCCCCAGGAGACAGTTCCATGCAGAGTCGTACCGACAAGAGTCTTCGTCTCGCCACAGCTTCGCGAGCGAAAGCCCCTTTGTTTGAGAAGCTCGAAAACCGCCAGATGATGGCCGTCAGCCCCGTCGTCGCGGGAACGAAGATTTCCGTCGGCAATCTTGCCTCGGGCGGCTTCGCTACCGGTCAGTCGCTCATCGTCGTCCCCTTCAGCGGCAACGTCGCCATCGCGGACAAGAGCAAGATCCAGCTCCGCGGCTACGCCATCAACCCGCTCAGCGGCGGCCAGAAGAAGGTCGTCATCAACGTCGTCAGCGCCTCCGTCTCGGCGGATAAGAAGTCGCTCCAGATCACGACCGATCGCATGATGCGCAAAGGCGGGGCCATCAACATCCTCAGCGGCGCCCTCAAGGACGCCAAGGGCGATCTTCTCGCCGATCAGCTCCTCAAGAGCCCCAAGGGACAGAACAAGGAGCGCTTCACCCTCGCGCTCCGCGGCTTCAAGCCGACCGACTATTCCAAATTCACCCCGGATCTTTACGCCCAATCCGCCACCCCCACCGACGCCGGCAACGCCGTCGATGAAGCCACCGTTCAAACGGCGCTTGGCGCGTTCCTTCAGAAGAAGGTCGACAAGAAGTTCATCACCGCGACCCAGCGTACCGCCGCCCTGGCGCGATTCACCAATGCGACGGTGAAGTCGATCGTTCCCGACGCGAACATGCGCGCGGCGATCCTGTCGCTGACCGGCACGCTCGCTGAGCCAGCGGTCGCCAGCTACCTCGATGGCAAGAACGTCTCCGGCAAGCCGTACACCATCATCGACTTCCAGGATCCCCCTGACCCCAGCGCCGTCGTCGCTCAGTCGATCGTCTCCAGCACAGGACGTATCCGAACGCTGGTGAAGCCCGCCTTCCGCGGTGAAGCCTTCCAGGTGATCTCCGCCTTCCTCGCTCACGAAGCGCTCCACCAGGACGGAACCATCTCGCTCCAGGAAGAGACGATTGCCACGACAATGGAAACGATGGTCTACGCCCAGCAGGCGCTGGCGGATTCGACCTTCCTGTCGAACAAGACCACGCTCGTCAACACCGAGAACGACCGCCTCTACGCGTTCATCGAAAGCGGTAAGGCGATCTTCCCCTACGTCGGCTTGCAAAACGCACCGATCAAGAACCCGGCCGGCGGGATCTTCCTCGGCGCCAAGGCGCAGACCGGCGGCGTCTACACGAGCTACATCAACTACGTCAACCGCCAGTACCAGGCGCGCGGCTCACAGTCGAAGCCCTCGACTCCGGGCAACCAACTCTTGAAGGACTACTACACCGCCATCAAGGGCACCGCCGCCCCGGCAACCCTCAGCTTCAACGATTCCCTGATCACCGACATCGATCAGTTCCAGCAAATCGTTGGCACCAAGCAGGCGATTGCGCTTGCCGGCGCCCTGAAGCTCACGCTGGCATAACGCAGCCGTCTCTCCCAAAGTTTTTCAACTCCCCTCGCGCGGTTCTCCCGCGCGAGGGGATTTGTTTTTCTAAAACCTTGTTCCCCCTCTCCCGGTACTCCGGGAGAGCGCAGAGTGACGGCTCATCCCGATCAACCAGCGACCCAAGCCTCACAAACAATTCCCCCTGCTTCCCCCTCTCCCGGTACTCCGGGAGAGGGCAGGGTGAGGGCTCTTCCTCAACAACCAGTCAATCCGACCTCACCAAAATCCCACCCCCTCTTCCGTCCAAGGTCCCCGCGCAGCGGGATTACCCTCCCCCATCACCGCGCCCGTTGATACGCCGTATCAGATAAAAGTCATATTCGTATCGCATCCCCGCACCAGCATTGCTTTTTTTAAAGTCCGCGTGCCGATAATGAAACGGATAGCCCAGTTGGCGAGACATTTACAGGTCCGAGGGCCTTGCCCAGATTGTTGCGTTGGGCATCACATTGGGTAATGTTTTAGCCTCAAAGGCCCCCCTTTTCGCAGGAGATCGCATGTCTAATCGTAATGTTGCCAAGCACCCCATGCTCGAGGTCCTCGAGGCTCGACAGCTCATGGCGGTCAGCCCGATCGTCGCGGGAACCAAGGTTTCGACCGGTAACCTCGCCTCCGGCGGCGTGGCGACCAACCAGTCCCTCATCACGATCCCCTTCAGCGGGCCGATCAACATTGCCGCCAAGAGCGGCATTCAGCTCCGCGGCTACGCGATCAACCCGCTCACCGGCTCGCAAAAGAAGATCGTCATCGGCGTGGTCAACGCCACCCTCTCGAAGGACCGTAAGTCCCTCGCCATCACCACCGACCGCATGATGCGCAAGGGCGGCACCATCAGCTGGAACGCCACCACGCTCAAGGACGACAAGGGCAACTTCCTCGCCGCCCAATCCGTCAAGTCCATCAAGGGTCAGAACAAGGAGCGCTTCACCCTCGCCAACCGCGGCTTCAAGCCGACGGATCTGACGAAATTCACCAAAGCGACCTACGCCGGCGCACCCGACGTCTCCCCCAACGGCACCGCCGTCCCTGAAGCCACCGCTCGCGCCAACCTCAAGGCCTTCCTCGACAAGAAGGTCTCCCTCGCCCTCATCACCGGCACGAAGCGCGACCAGATGATGACCCGCTTCGATTCGGCCACCACCAAGAGCATCGTGCCCGACCCCAACATGCGTGCTGCGCTGCTCTCCCTCGTCGGCACGCTGGCCGAAGGCGCGATCGCTTCAATGCTCGATGGCGCCAATCCTTCGGGCAAGGCGTACACCGTCGTGGACTTCGACGTGCCCCCTGATACGTCCGTGCCGGTCGCGCAGACCGTCGTCCGATCCGATGGCCGCCTG
>DASVUC010000292.1:0-5785 GCA_036387255.1 Tepidisphaeraceae bacterium
TCCCTTGAGAACATTCCCCAGGACACCAAGGTGGTGCTTCCATCGCCCAACGGAGCGATGCTTACCCTGGCCGCGGGAAAGAAGGGGTATGTCCTTGCCGGCTGCCTGCGCAACGCCTCCGCAGTCGCCACCGCCGCCAACAGCGGAGGAAAGATCCTCGTCGTCCCATCGGGTGAGCGCTGGAACGACGGCCACCTCCGCCCCTCCATCGAGGACCTCATCGGCGCCGGCGCCATCATCCGCAAACTCAACGGAAAGCGCTCCCCGGAAGCCGAAATCGCCGTCGCCGCCTTCGAGCGCGCCGAGAATACCTTGCAGGAATGCCTGCGCGACTGCGCCTCCGGGCGCGAGCTGATCGAACGTGGTTACGAACGAGATGTCCAGATTGCCTCCGCACTGGACATAAGTCATCTGGCACCCAGCTTTGACGGGATGACTTTCAGTTAAGCGCGCAATCGATGGAGAACATATGAATAAACAAACAATGTTGGCAGCGTGGACAGTGCTGTTGCTGGTGAGCTCTTGGACACCAAACGCGCGGGCGGCAGAACTCCCGCGCTACAACCTGCCGGTGGGGGCGCAGATCGTCTACTCCATTCATATGGAAAACCTCGTCGGCGAGCGAAGCTACGCCTACGACGGCCGATGGGAATTTACTGTCCTGAAAGACAACCCTGACGGCTCCAAGCACATTGCCGCCATCAAAGCGCTTGCTACTACCTACAGCGTCAACGGCGAGGCGCGCAGCTCCCCCGAGCAAATCTCGCGCGGCCACTTCGACATGAAACCCGACGGCACGATGAAGATGAATCCCTCGCTGCTGCCGGGTTTTAACCCGCAGATCATCTTCCCGCGCCTGCCAAACACCGCCGATGAGCTTTCCAAAGGCTGGAGCGGTTTGTTTGAGCGGAGCGGCGTCACTACCACGTTCAAAACACAACCTGCCGAAGGCAACGAGATCGCCTTCGTTGGTGAAGAAACCGGCGCGTACCACACTATCAATCAGCGCACAGATAAGTGGATCTACCACTTCGATCCGGCCAAGGGCCTGGTCACCAAGATCGATGCCGAGAACGGCCAGACCTACGGCAGCGAGCAGAAAGGCTCCGCCGCCATCGCGCTCGAGAAAGAAGAACAGCTTCCGGAAGCGGACGTGAAATCCATGGTCGAGGAGCACGATGCGTTCGTCAAAGCCTTCGAAAAAGCCGACGACCTCCTCCGCCGCGCCAGCGCTGGCGCTAAGGACTCCGACGAGCTGGTGAGCCAGGCGCAGCAGACGCTGACTGAAGCCGCCGGAAACGCCAATTCCGACGCGGTCAAAGCGGATTTCACCGACGCGATCACCCGGGCCCAGGTCGCAGCGCGCACGGTGCAGGCGATGCAGCAGCGTATCGAGCCGCTCAAAGGCCAGGCCGCCCCCGACTTCACCTTGCCCGACGTCGGCGGCCACGCCCACAAGCTCGCCGACCAGCAAGGCAAAGTCGTCGTGCTTGAATTCTTCAAGCGCTCCTCCAACCAAGCCGCCTACACCATCCCCGACGTGCAGAAAGCCGCCGAGAAGCACAAAGACAAGGTCGCGATCTTCGGCATGACCGACGATGCCGACGAAGCCGACACCAAGCTCGTCATCGACGCCCTCGCCATCAAATACCCGGTCCTCAAACTCGAAGGCCCCGCCACGGAATTTGGCGTCCAAGCCTTCCCCTCCACCGTCATCCTCGACCAAAAGGGCAATGTCCAATACCTCTTCCAGGGATACTCCAAGTCCCGCGGCCAGGACGTTGAAGAGAAAATTGAAGAGCTCCTCAAGGCTGCACCCTGATCTCCACATGAAATTGATCGTCCCGCCTGCGCGCTTTCACCTCCTTTCGTAGCATGGGGGCGTCTCTTCCATGCATTCATCTTGATCCCTAAACCTCATCCATTTGGAATCTAGGCAAAATAGCTCGCCTGCGCCTATGCTGCTCACGTTGGAGCCATATGCCTCACGAATTCATCAATCCCAACTGGCACGTCATTCTCATCCACTATCCTCTCGCCCTGCTCACGCTGGGCATGATCGTGGAGATCATTTCAGTCTTCAGCCGCAAGGGCGGCCTCCGCATCGCCGGACGGTGGATGATCGGCCTGGGCGCACTGCTCGCCATCCCCACCGCCACCAGCGGTCTCTACGCCTTCCGTGACGTGGTTACCGCATCACCCACTGAGATGCGGACCTGGCACGAAGTCACCGGCGCCAGCCAGTGGAACACCCAGCAATGGGAGTTCATGCGTCGACACATTATCGCCAACTCCATCGCCGTCGGCGTCTCGCTCATCGTTGTCTTCCTGTGGCTCTCCAGCGGTGACACGCGCCGGCGTAAGCTCTACTGGTTCCTCCTTATCGCCCTCATCGCCTCCAACGCCATGGCTGGCATCGGCGCCTGGCATGGTGGAGAGCTCTCCTATCGCTTTGGCACCGGCGTCGTGCCCATCAATCCGAACCCCGAAACCACCCAGAACCGCGGCGTCAGCTATTGGGCCGACCCCCTCCAGGTCCATGCCCTCCTCGCCGGTCTCACCGTCGCCGCCGCCGTCGTCGCGATGGCGCTAAGCTTTCGCAAGTGGGAAAAGCCGGTCGTCGTGGGCATCGGTGACGTGCTCACTCATGAGCACACCCGCGCCTCCGACCCCCTTACCGAAGATCCCGCGCGCGATCGTGAAGAACATGTCCGTGCTTCCCTCGGGCCATATGGGGAAGAAGACGCGACAGTGCGCGTTCCGCCGAAGGTCTACCCCGGCTGGTTTTACTTCACCACCTTCCTTCTCGCCGTCGCCACCGCGTTCTTCGGGTATTGGTCCGTCACTCGCCAGAACCCCTTCGACGGACAAACCTTCCGGGGGAACCTCGAGCTGCTTAAGCACCAGGATCACCGCCGGCTTCTCGCCCACGTCATCGCGGGCGTCCTGATCATCCTCTTCCCGCTCCTGCTGGGCCTGATTGTCCGGGTGATGCGCGGCAAAGGTCTGGCTCTTATTCTCATGCTCGTCCTGCTCATCGCGACTGGCCTGCAAGTCTGGTTCGGAATCGCCCTCCTCTACGACGGCTACCAGGGCCCGCTCTTCAAATTCAACGACGCCGCCGTGCACACGCGCGACGGCGACGATCGCCAGCACATTCAAGCGGCCACGCGCGAAGCTGCGACGAAGCCGCTGATCCAAGTCGACCTGGACGAATCCAGTTTCCGCGCCGCAACGCAGAAGGTTTCAGGCGCCACCACCTCCGCTGCTGACACAATTGGCGACGCCACCGTCGCCGCCAAAGACAAAATCAAAGGCGCCGGCACCTCCGCAACCCGTACCACCACCAGCGCGACCACCCGTGCCACGACCCGCCCCTGACCCGCGGCTCAATCAACTCGGCACGCGCACCCGTGGCACGGGCTATCACCGGACGTCTTTCTGTTCGCCTCCATCCCCGTTCGTAAATCCCTTTGCCTTCCCCCGTTAAGCGCCTTACGTTGGGGCAATAATCCGCCCGATCCGGCGTTGTACTGATGACGGAGCAATTGACGGCCACAACTTCTCCCGGCGAGGCGTCCACGCCGCCCGGCGCTGTTTCCCCCAGCGACGAGGAGCTCATCGAGCTCCTCCGCGACGGCTCAACCAACGCCGGCGAGGTCTTGGTCAAACGATACTACGAGCCGCTCATTCGCTACCTCCAGCGCGTTGCTGGAAACGATCACCTGGCCGAGGAGCTGCACCAGCAAACCTGGCTCAGCGTCCTCGATCATCTGGACAAGTTCGATGGCACTGTCAGCAGCGGTGGATTCAAAGCCTGGCTCTTTCGCATCGCCACCAACAAGGCCAACGACCACTGGCGATCGTCAGGCCGCGAGAAGCACGCCAAAGAAGGCGCTCGCCTGATCACTGAAGAAACCTCGCCGCACGCAGGTCATCGCCTGGAAGCGGCGGAGCAGGAAGAGAACTTGAAACGCGCCATCGCCCAACTTCCCGAAAACCAGCGCCAGGTGCTGATGCTCCGATACTACAGCGGCCTGAAATTCGTGGAGATTGCCGATCTACTCGGCTGCCCCCTCAACACCGCGCTCGGCCGAATGCACAAGGCCATGCTCAAGCTCAAGGAGATGATGGCGACGTGACGATGTCGCGCCTGGAAAGATCATGAGCTCTCTTCTGGAAAATCTCGATTCGCAAGCCCGGCTGCTGATGTACCTCGCCGACGAACTCGCGCCTGAAGATCGCGCACAAGTCGAGCGCCAGCTTCGCGACGATCCCACCTTTACACAGGAGCTCGAGCAACTGCGCCAGATGCAGGATGCGACCCACTCCGCCTTCATCGCCGCTGACGCGGGCCAGAAATTCCCCATGACACGCGACACCGCCGTCCGTCGCGTCTCCCGCGCAATGAAGCAGTGGCAAGTCGATCGCGCGCATCGCTCGCTCGACAACGCTCCGGTGCGCCGGCCCTTCCACATTCCCTGGTGGGGGTACGCCTCCGGTGTGGCGGCGGCAATCATCATCGGTGTCATCGTCTGGTCCGGAAGCCTCCCGGAAGCGGGCAATCACGCCCCCACGGCCGAGCAGATTCAGAAGGAGCACGACACGCTTGCCGAAAACTTCGGAGACGGCTTCTCCCAGGATGTCGAATCCTTCCGCAACTCCCGCCGCGCACGCTTCATGCTCCTCTCCCGCGACACGAGTGACAACGTCATGGATGACGTCTTCATGCAGGTGGACCAATGAAAGGTACAGCCATGCGACAGGTCTGGATCGTCTGTGGCGCTCTGGTTTTTGCCGGCGCCGCCTGGGCTTGGTCACAGCAGCAGAACAACGAGCCGGCTTCACCCCGCCCCGAGCGCCGCGCGCCCGAAGGCTATCGTCCCCCGGGTGACGGCTTCCGCTTCCGCGGGTTCTGGAACAATTCCGATCCGCCCAATGACGAAGAGTGGAAGACGATCGTCTCCTTCTGGAAAGACAACTCCCCGCGCCGCACCGAAGCCTTTACGAAGCTCCCGCAGGATCGCCAGAACAACCTCAAGCTCCTCATGACCCGGCGTTATCGCATGCTCGACATCATGCGCAGCAACGATCCGCAGCTCTTCGAGCTTCGTCTCAAGCGCCTGAAGTACGAAGATGATATCTTCGGCCTCACCCGCGATCTCAAGAACTCCCCCAGCGACACCGAACCGCAGATTCGCCAGAAGCTCAAGGAAAGCATCGCCGCCCTTGTCGACACCTCGATCGACGAGCGCCAGGCGCGCATCGATCGCTGGCAGAAGCTCATCGACGAAGAAAAGCAGCTCGTCACCCGCGACAAGTCCCAGCGCGACGCCACCATCAAGAGTCACCTCGACCGCGCCGAGCGCGAGAGCGGAGTCCTCGGCGAGCAAGCCGCCACCACCCAGGAATCGAGCGACCCCTCCGGTCCGCGTTCCACCGCCCAATCCACCTCCCCTTGATGATCCTTGCCACGGGTGTCAGACCGCGCGGGTACTACAACGAAAAAGGCCGCATCCTCGCCGGATGCGGCCTTCGTCTTCACGCACTCGAACACAGCTTAGTACACCACAGCCATCGCGTCTTCGATCGACTCGATCACCTGGCGCACGTGGAACGGCTTCTTGAGGAACCCATCGAAGCCCTGGCTCAGCAGGCCCTTCGACTCTTCATCGCTCATCTTGCCGCTCATCGCGATCACCTTCGTGAGCTGAAGGTCCGGCGAATTCTTCACCAGTTTCAGCACTTCGCGGGCGTCGATCGTCGCAAGGTGCATATCCAGCAG
>DASVUC010000293.1:0-10136 GCA_036387255.1 Tepidisphaeraceae bacterium
AAGCAGATCGCCGAGATCCTTAAGGCGCATCCGCACTACGAGAAGCTGCTGCTCGAGAACAGGCCGACAGAGGTTTCGGCTGAGGAATGGGCTTTTCTGAAAGCGGCTACCTGGCCCGACATGGTCCGCCCCGCGCGCCAAGGCGACAAATACAAGCCGCCCACGATCACCCGCTACCACAAAGGCTCCTGGCACTACAGCGACATCCCCTACGTCCTCGGCGAGTTCAAACGTCCGGCCACTTCCGAGCCGGCCGAGAACGCCATCACCGCCCTCCACGCCAACCTGAAGATCCTGTCGGACAAACAAGCCAAACCTGAAGATCGCGCCGTCGCCCTCGCGTGGGTGGAGCACATCATCGGCGACATCCACCAACCCCTCCACGCCGTCAGCTTGTACTCTGAAAAGTTCCCCAAGGGGGATCAGGGCGGCAACGCCGAAGTGGTTCGCGCCGGCGGCGAGGTGAAGCGTCTGCACGGCTTCTGGGATGACGCCCTCGGAACCCTCGACGACTATCCCTCCATCGACGCCCGCGCCGATACCGTCTCAAAGCTCCCCGACGCGGATGCGAAGAAAAAGATCAAGGCCGACACCACCCCCGAATCCTGGCTCAAGGAAAGCCACGATCTCGCCGTCGCGCAGGTGTACGAGCAAGGCAAGCTGCAATTCGGTATCTCCCAGGATTGGGAGGCCAAGAAGATCACCCCCGATCAAGTTCCAGCGCTTCCCGATCGCTACATCAACAACGCCAAAGAGCTCGCCAAACAGCAGGTCCTTCTGGCCAGCCTCCGCCTCGCGGAACAGATCAAAGAAGCGCTGAAAGAGTAACCGCGAAAGCAGGCGCTGCACGCGGCAGGTGCGCCTCGCCCATCCCGCTTTCCCCACGTCCGTGCAAGAGTGACAGGCTTAGAGCACACCGCCACACTCAGGACACCGCTCAGGCGTCGCGCGCACGTCATAGCCGCAGGTGGGACAGAGTCCGCGATCCCGCCGCGAGATGGCTCTGATGTTCCCAAAGCCGCGTCTCGCTCGCCAAAGACTCAACAGCAGGGCGGACAGGAAGATCAGAAACAAGACGAGCAGAGTAACGTGCATCAATCCTCATCCTCGCGATGCGGCTGCATCGCACCCGCACGTAATCCCACGAGCTCGAGTGTCACGCGGCGTAGCGTTACGCCTTGCGACGCCGGCGGCCGATCAATCCCACCGCCGCGACACCGAGCGATCCCAGTGAAGCCGGTTCCGGCACAGCCGCCAGCCCGTTCGCCGCGATCCCCGTCGCGCCAAGCTGCGGCCCCTGCGTTTGCCCATTCCCTAAGTTCGCGTCCACGGCGCCGTAATCGTCCGGCGTAATATCACCGTCGAAGTTCCAGTCACCGGCGAACCAGTTCATTCCCCCTGTCTCTTCCGCCGTCCCCACGTGAGCGCCAAGGTTTGAATCGATCGCCCCGTAATCATCCGGCGTCACCTGCCCATTCAAATCCGCGTCGCCGAGGTAACTGAACTGACCCAGCACCGCCGTCGGCGGGACAGCCACGCCGTTGGTGAACGGGAAGTCCGGGAACCCAGCGATGGAATTATCGAATAGCGCCAGGATCGGCGCGCCCGTGATCGTCTGCCCCGCCGACGAGATAATTCCTGTCGCCCCCGCATCGGGAGCATCGCGATAACCTTCCCATCGCTTGGCGATGATGTGCTGGAAGTTCCCGTGATCCACCACCAAGTGATTGTCATTCAGATCCAGCGCTGCGCCACTGTTGATCGACAGCGTATTCATTCGCACGATCTTCGCACCGGCCCCGGACCGCTTCGTGACGGTCAACTTCCCGCCGCCAACAGTAAGCCCGCCGGTCGTGCTGAGTTTCTCGACCCGCAATTCGCCCGCCCCCATCTTCGTGAGGCTCCCGCTGCCCGTCACCGCGCCGCCGACGGTCGACGTGATTGCGCCGAACGTCAAGTTGTTCCCGTTCGTGTCGATCGTCCCGCCGGCGCCCGACAGGATGATGCCGCGGTTCACGCTGGCAATCGTCGCCGTCGCGCGGAACGTGCCGCCATTGAGCTGAAGGTCGTTACCCGCCTTGTCGTTACCAATGCTGCTCGATTGCCCCGTCTCCAGCACGCCGCCAAAGATGTTGGTCGTACCCTGGTAGTCGCTGTTGGTCGCCGTGAGCGTCAGCGTACCGGCACCGCGCTTCTGGAACTGCCCGGCGCCGGAGATTCGTCCGCCGTAGGTGACGTTGAAGCCGTTGGTGTCCCAGCCGCCGCCGCCGCTCATCAGGTTCACGATGCGGTTGGAGCTTGGGTTGAACTGTGTCAGCAGCTTGATCGACCCGCCGTTCTGGAAGTTGATGTTCTGGCTCGCCGTAGCCGGAAGCGCCCCGAGATTTGCTTCGTTGCTGATCGCCAGCGTCCCGCCGCGCACGAACGTTCCAACGTACGTGTTCGCTCCGCTCAGCTCGAGGGTCCCCGTTCCTTCCTTCGTCACGCTCGCGCCCGTGATCACGCCGGCGATGGTCGAGTTCTTCCCGTTCGTGTCGATCGTGCCGACCTTTTCCGTGCTCGCCGGCCCCGCGATGGTAATGGTGCGATTCGCCGCCACCGTCATCGCCGAATCCAGCCGCAGCGTCCCCCGCGACAGAGTCACGCCACCGCCCGAAGCGCCAAGGTTCCCGTCGCTCGTCACGACGACCATTCCGTTACCGATGTTCAATCCGCCCGAGAAGTTGTTGTTGTTGTTCGTCAGTACCAGCGCGCCGCCGCCATTCTTGGTCAGCGACGTGCCGCCGGAGATTACCCCGGTCAGGCTCAGCGTCTGCCCCATCGCGATGTTCGCCGCCGACGCGGTTGCCATGCTGATGTCCGACCCGATCGTGTGCGCCGAGTTCTGAATCGCCCCGGTCGTTGGGTCCGTGATCGCGTAGACGTTGATGTTCCCCTGCCCGCCGCTGGTCCCATCCAGCGTGATCGCCGAACCGGCAATCGTATAGCCGGTCGTGCTCCTGAGGTTCACGGTGCCCACTGTCACCGGGGCCGTCAGATTCACGTTTCCCGCCCCGACGGAGTTGAAGTTCACGAACCGCGGAACACCGTTTCCGTCCGGCCCATTCGGCACCGCGCCCCCGCTCCAGTTGCCCGCAGAGTTGTAGCTCCCACCCGATGTTCCCTGCCAGGTCGTTCCCGCCGGCGCCGTCACGCCCGCCCAACTTGTATCCACGCGCACCTCGTCCACCTGCATCCCCGTCGGGATCAGCAGGTTCCCCTGGCGCAGGATGAAGCTACTGGGATTGAAGTCGTTGCTCGATTGATCGTTCAGCACGTCCACCACCGGAGCCGGTGCAATGCCTGCCCCCAACAAGCTAGCCGACGGGTTCACCCACAGCAGATTCTCGTCGATTCCCGTGCCGGGGTTGATCCGGTAAGCGCCCACCACAAACACTGTGTCGCCATTGGCGCCGCTCGTGAAGTTTGCCGGTGCGTAATCATAGTTCGCGCCCGCGACGGCATTGCCTGACGCCGACTTGATCCCCACCTGGAACTGGCCGGGAAAATTCGTCTGATCCGCGTTCAGCCGCACGTGAAGTCGCGCGCCGACAACGCTCGGGTTCGACGTCTGGGTCCCTACCGAATCATTCAATCCCGCGAAATACGTGCCCGCGCCGCCGACCTGCATGTTCGTCGAATCTGTGATCTTGAACCGCAACGAGTAATAAACGGTTCCCGACGTCACCGCCGTCGGCGCAATCGCCAGCCGCGCGCTCCGCGAGGCAACGCTGTTCGCGTTGAACTGCGTCATGTTTCCTGTCGCTGGTTGCAAGCCGCTCACGAAAGTCGGCGTCAGGTTCCCACCCACGATCTGCACTTCCGTCGGCGTCGTGTTCCCCGCCGCCGACGTGTTGGTGTCGAACCACTGCGTCCCGGTCATCGGGTTTGTGTAACCGTTGAACGGATCTGTGCCGCCCGCCGGAGCAGTGCTCGTGTGCGCCAGGTTTGTGCCAATCGAGTTCGTGCCATAGTCGAACGGCTCGTACACCAATTGCCCAGATACACGCGAAGCAGCAATGGCCAGAAGACCAACGGCGGGTACAAGCTTCTTCATCACTCTCCAAAAAGCAGTGATCCGGGGATGCTCAGCCAATTATCAAACGCGACAAGGTCAAGTCAAACAGTTCCGCCGACGGGTTCACCCGGAACGTATCTCTTGCGCTGGTACAGGCTTAAGGACATACGCCGGTCCGGCGAGTAAAGTTCAGCACGTCAGGTGGGGGCGCTGCGCAGGACCCGCGGCCACATTCCCCTGTCCCACCGCGTGCGACGGCCGCCTCTGTCGACAATTGCTGATCCTTGATGCAGTTACGCCAAGCAGATGAGTAAGATCCCGCCTCCGCCAACGGGCAAACGTATGCACAGATGCCAGAGGTGCCATGTCTCACAAGACCAAACTCCACATCCACTTCACCGCACTCTTCCTCTCCCTCGCCAGCCCGCTCCTCGCCCAGCAGCCGGTGGGCACCCAAGTCCAGATCAACCCCGACCAGGTCCTGCTCGTAAACGGCAGAAAGATCTTCCCCGTCGGTTTCACCATGCCCCCCAAGCCCGACGCGACCACGCCGGACGGGAAGAACGGCATCCAGGAGCTCCACGACGCCGGCGCCACCTTCTTCCGCACCGGCCCCAGCGGTAATGGCAATTGGGACGATAAGTACATCCAGATCGAGCGCCAGTACATGGACGCCGCTGCCAGGCACGGCATGTACTGCCTCCCCTGGCTCAAAGAACTCTCCGCACTCGACGACAAGCACCCCGCGCGCGAGCAAATGCTCCGCAAGGTCATCAATACCTTCAAAGATCATCCCGGCATGGGCTGCTGGAAAGGTGAGGACGAACCGGAGTGGGGCAAGAAGCCCATTCCGCCGATGCAGAAAGCCTATGACTTGATCAAACAGCTCGACCCCAACCACCCCGTCTGGATCGTCGAAGCGCCGCGCGGCACCATCGACTCCCTCCGCCCCTACATGCCCACCCGCGACATCACCGGCCAAGACATCTACCCCATCAGCTATCCCCCCGGCATCCACTCGCTGCTCCCCAACCGCGATATCAGTCTCGTCGGCGACCATACTCAAATCATCAAGGCCGCCGCCGAGGGAAAGAAGCCCATCTGGATGACGCTGCAAATTGCCTGGAGCGGCGTTGCCAAGAGCGAGCGGACGCTCCGCTTCCCCACTTTCCACGAAGAGCGCTTCATGACCTACCAGGCCATCATCAACGGAGCGCGCGGCATCATCTACTTCGGCGGAAACCTCCCGAGCACCCTAAACGAACGCGACGCGAAGCTTGGTTGGAACTGGACCTTCTGGAATTCCGTCCTCCGCCCCGTCGTTGAACAGATCGGCACGAACAGCCCACTGCACGCCGTGCTGGTCGCGCCCGATCTCCCCGAGGAGAAGAACAAGGTCGTCGCAAAGCTGGCCGGCGTCTCTTTCGGCGAAGCAAAGGAGATCGAGTTCCTCGTCCGCCAGGTCGAATCGCATCTCTACATCCTCGCCTGCAACCGCGGACGTGAAACCCTCCACGTCGCGTTCGACAACCTCCCCGCATCAGCCGGCACCGGCGAGGTCATGTTCGAGTCGCCGCGAAAAGTGATCCTCCATCCCGCAACAAACCCGGAAACCAACGAGGGTGAGAAAGGTCGGACAACAACCTGCCGCTTCAACGACTGGTTCTCCCCCTTTGAAGTCCACGTCTACAAGCTCCAGATAAAGTAGCAGGCTCGATCGCAACGGGGTCGTCGGAACGTGCTCTGCCGTAATTTATTTACCGCCCGTTCACAACGTCCTCCACCGTCAGCGGGTAATCCTCCACGTACTGCCTCATAGAGGCGGGTAAGGAGGAGCTCATGTCTTTGCACCACCCGCGAGGGGCGCTTTCACGCCGTCACGGCTTCACGCTTGTCGAGCTTCTCGTTGTCATTGGCATCATTGCCATACTCATTGGCGTGCTTCTTCCCTCGCTGATCAAGGCGCGCCGCCAGGCGACCGTCGTCCAGTGCGCCAGCAACCTCCGCCAGATTCACCAGGCCATGCAGAGCTACCTCGTCGAGTGGAAGCAGACCACTTTCTGGCGGCGCGATCCTATCGGTGAAGGCGGTATCGACTGGTACACCTACGGCGGGCGCGAAACCGGAAACGCCTTCCCCGTCGCCGTCCAGAAGATCTTCAACAACATCTCCCCCCGGCCCCTGAACAAGTACGTCGCCAGGAACTACAAAGAAGACAGCGCCGCCGCCTTCAAAATCTTCCAGTGCCCCGGCGACAAAGATCCCGTCCCGTGGTTCGCCACATACAACACCAACGAGTCCCAGTTCGGCTCCTGCGGAAACAGCTACAACTTCAACGCCGACGGCTACCCCCTCAACCCACCGAAGCCCAAAGGCGCTCAACCCGACACCAATCTCGGCGAAGGGTTCGGTGGCACGCGCTACAGCCGCGTCAAGGAAACCAGCCGCCGAATCATCTTCTTCGACGCTGCCATGATGTACGTCGGCTCCTATGGCAAATTTGAATGGCACGACCACCAGAAGGGAAACTTCTGTTTCGCCGACGGCAGCGTGGTCTACACCACCATGCCGCCCCAAAAGGGCGGCGAATACATCTGGTGATCAGTCTCCGGCGGAGGCCCACCTCCGCCTGTTCATTCCCTCGCGCGGGTGCAGGGGCGGCGTAAACCGTCGCCCCCGCACCCTGCATCGGCGTACAATCTCCGCCGATGGATCTCATCTACCTCGACAACAACGCCACGACCCAACCCGCTCCCGAAGTGGTCGCGGAAATGCTCCCGTACCTCACAGAATTCTACGGCAACCCCTCCAGCGTCCACCGCTTCGGCCAGCGCTCCCGCCAGGCCCTCGATGAAGCACGCGCGCGCCTCGCTTCCCTCGTCGGTTGCGCCGATTCCGAGTTGCTCTTCACCGGCGGCGGTACCGAAGCCGTCAACACCGCCATCCGCGGCATCCTCGCCACGCGCACCCCCCGCAAGAAAATCGTCACCACCACCGTCGAACACTCCGCCACGCGCGAGCTCAACCAGCAACTGGCCAAAGAAGGGATCCAACTCATTGAAATTCCCGTCAATCAGCAAGGCGCTCTCGACTTGGACGCGCTTGAATCCGCCCTCACCGACGACGTCGCCCTCGTCACACTCATGTGGGCCAACAACGAGACCGGCGTCCTCTTTCCCATCGACCAGATCGCCCCCCTCTGCAAAGCCAAGCGCATTCCCATCCACTGCGACGGCACACAGGCCGTCGGCAAAATCGTGGTCGACCTCTCAACCATTCCCCTCGATGCGATGAGCTTTGCCGCCCACAAATTCCACGGCCCAAAGGGCGCCGGCGCACTCTTCGTCCGCCGAGGCATTCGCTTTCGCCCCCTCCTCATCGGCGGCCCACAAGAACGCAACCGTCGCGGCGGAACGGAAAATGTCCCCGCCATCGTCGGCATGGGCAAAGCGGCCGAACTCGCGCAGCAGGCGCTTCCCGAAATGGCCCGCGTCGCCCGCCAGCGCGATCAGCTCGAGCGCGAGATCCTCCGCTCCATCCCGGACACGCAGATCAACGGCCGCACCGACCTCCGCCTCCCCAACACCACCAACATCGCCTTTGCGCGCCTCGAAGCTGAAGCGATCCTCCTCCTCCTCAGCGAAAAAGGCGTCTGCGCCAGCGCCGGCGCCGCCTGCTCCAGCGGCTCCCTCGAACCCTCTCACGTCCTGAGCGCCATGCACATCGACCCAAAAATCGCCCACGGCGCCATCCGCTTCTCCCTCTCCCGCTATACCACCGACGACGAAATCGCCCGCACCCTTCAAGTCCTCCCCACCATCATCAACCGCCTCCGCGCCGTCCTGCCGGTGAGCGTCTAGCCTATCACGTGGCATGGGCGTCTCGCGCATGCGTTCCCCTCACCATGGGCAATCCGCTGTACCGCAAAATCACCATTGGACAATCTCCCCATCCTCCCCCAAACTCCCGCCCACATGATTTGCCTCGCCGCTTTGCCCCAGAACCTCGGCCTGCTCCTCGTCGCCGCCAGCGCCATGGGCTTCTACATCGCCGCACGCGTCGCCTTTGACGCGATCGTTGATCCCGACAATCCCTCCTCAACCCGCCTCGCCCTCGCCCACTGGTTTCCCATCGCGCTCACCGCCCTCGTCGCCGTCTCGCTCGGACAATCGGTCATCGGCATCTGCATCGCCTTCGGCACCTGCGTCGCATCCCTCCTGCTCAACCTCGGCCTCGTCACGTCCACCACCGGCGACACCATCGGCCAAACCCAATCCTCCCGCGCCTGGCCGCTGCTCATCCCCGCCGCGCTGCTCACCTTCATTGCCGGCTTCCGCGCCAATCTCACCTGGATCCACGGCCTGATCCTCCTCCTTCAAGGCGCCATGGTCCTGCTCCTCTGGAAACACGATCCTGACCAAGACGATCCCGTCACCTCCGCCCCCGCGCCACGCCTCACCGTCGCGCGCTGGATCCGCTTCATCCTCTCGCTGCTCATCGCGTCGCTCGCCGGCTACCTCGCCGTTTACGCGACGCTCCGCATGAACCACGAGATCCCGCTGACCACGCCCGGCCTCATCGCCGCCGTGGGGCTCTCGCCGCTGCTCGTCCTGCCGATGATCGGCACCGGCACCGTCCTCGCCGAACGCGGCCACGCCTCAGCCGCCGCCGAAAGTCTCGTCGCCGTCACACTGCTCAACCTCTGCCTGCTCCTCCCGCTCCTCCTCCTCGCCGCCAGCGCGCGAAGCTATTACCTCAAGCTCGATGACCTCCCCGAGAAGATCCCTTTCCCCATCGCCACCTGGCGCGTCGATGCAGTCCTGCTGATCGTCATGGGCGCGCTGCTCACCCCCATCGCGCAAAACCGCTGGCGCCTCGGCCGCCCGGAAGGTGTCGCCCTCGTCCTCGCCTACGCCGCCTACCTCGGCGTCACCAGCATCCTCGCCGTCCGCTGGTAAAAAAGGGCGACCCTTCGCAGGATCGCCCTCACCTGTACTATTCTGGAAGAACGCCTCACTTCCGCGCGGTCTTCACTTCCGGCACCTTTACATGCTCTTCCCCCTTCAACACCTCGTCACTCGTCCGGTCATACAACTCTGTTGAATCATCGATCCCATGAAACGTGTCATGTCCGTCGCCGCCGACGACGAGATCTTTCCCCTTGCCGCCGTTGACGTCGTCATCGCCTTGGGCGCCGGAGAGCTGATCATCGCCCGCGCCGCCGTGCATGCGATCGTTACCCGCTTCGCCGAGCATGACGTCGTTGCCCGCGCCGCCGGTCATACGGTCGTTTCCATCGCCGCCGCCCATGTTGTCGTGGCCGCGATCTCCGTCGAGCCGATCATCCCCTTCGTCGCCAGAGATCGTGTCATTCCCTGCGCGACCAAGCACGCGATCATTGCCCAAGCCGCCGCTGAGTTCATCGTCACCGCTGCCGCCAACGAGCATGTCATTGCCCGAGCCGCCGTTCAGCGTCGCCGGCGTCTTCACGCCGCCCAGCACGATGATCACGTCATTCCCGTCGCCGCCGGTCAATTCGATGCCGGTCACTGACGATCGCGCGAACTCGCTGCTCACGCCATTCACCATCACGCGCAGGGCCGAGCTCTTTTTCCCCGCCGCCACCACGATCACATCGTTCGCTTCGGTTCCTTCGACATGCAGCACGCCGTAATTCAGCGTCGGCGCCGGGGCCGCCGACAGCATCCGCCGGCATTCCAGCAATTCAACCACCGAAGCAACCGATCCAGACCAACCCGATGACCCTGAGCGATTCATGTGTTGCGACTCCTCTTTGCGACGCTGTGATATGCAAAACAAATCCACATCCGCCAAATCCCAGTCGCACGGAATCGCGCGCTCGAACTCCAAAAAAAAGGGCGACCCAAGGGGTCGCCCGTCAAACTACGTCGGCTTCACTTCCGGAACGCCGTCGTCATCTTCCGATTCGTCTTTGTCCTTGTCATCATCGACCAGCTTGTCGTTCTTGTGCTTGTCCTTGTGCTCCATCGAGTCGTCTTCGTTGTGAAAGCGATCACGTCCGCCGCCGCCGGTGACATCGTCGGTCCCCACGCCGCCG
>DASVUC010000294.1:0-10991 GCA_036387255.1 Tepidisphaeraceae bacterium
AGCCGGATCGTCCCCGACCCGATCTTTTCCCCGATCATCGAGCATTTACCTTCTCCCGTATCACCACCCGCTCCCGACAAGCCCGGCACACCAGCTTTCTCCGCGTCGTCCGATGCCGATCATGCCACCACCCGCACCGCGCGCACCCGATCTCATACCGCGCCTCCCGCCGCGGCGGCGACACCACTTCCTCATCGCTATAGCAACGCTTCGGATTCGCCCCAATCTGCCGGCACACCGCCTTCCACTTCGCCCCATGCCCATCCTCCGGCGCCAGCGCATGCGCGATCTCATGCAAAATCGTATCGCGCACCTGATCTTCGGTATTCAAAAACGTGAGAGGCTTGGAAAGCGTGATCACCTTTGCGCGATACCGGCAAGACCCAAACCTCCGCCGCGCATGATCGTACCGAAACGTCCAACCCGACAGTCCATGCTGCTTCATCAGCTCGCGCGCCAGGTCTCGTGCCGCGTACAGATTCATCATTAAACCGCCGAACTCTCCGCCGGCTCCACGCTCGGCACCGTCGCGTCCCCGCGCGTATCGTCGCGGAACAGAATCGCAAACAGCGCCAGCACCACGAACGCGAACGCCGCGCACGCCCACCAGAACTTCGGATACAGCGAAAGCGCCGCCGCCCCCTTCGCCGCGCCGACGGTTCGGTTGAAGTACTCGCCCGTCAGGTACGCGCCGATCCCAAGCCCCAGCCCCTGCGTGATCAGCACGAGAAGTCCCTGCGCCTGACCGCGAATTCCCGCGTGCGCCTTCTTATCCGTATAGATGAACCCCGTCACGAAGAAGAAGTCATAACACATACCGTGCAGCGCAATCCCCAGGATGATCATCCACATCACCGCGTTGGGCGCCCCCGCGGCGAACAGGGCATATCGCGCCACCCACGACAGCATCCCCAGCGCCAGCATCCACTTCACACCCAGCCGCGCAAAGAACAGCGGCATCAGCAGCATGAACACAACTTCCGCCGCCTGCCCGATGCTCATCGTGCTCCCCACCGCCTTGCCCAGGTCGTTCACCATCGTCCCCGCGAACCCGTAATAAGCAGCCAGCGGGATGCAGATCAGGAACGACGCCAGTGCGAAGATCACAAACGACGGATTTTGAAACAGCGCCATCGCATCCGCGCCGAGGATATCCCGCGCACTCGCCTTCTTCCCCTTCGCCGGTGGCGGCGTGTGCGGAAGCGCGAAGCTGAACAGCCCCATGATCACCGCCGCCCCACCCGCGAGTATGAACTGCCCCGACGTCTTATCCGCATGCATCACAAAGCTGATGATCAGTCCCGCCACGATCCACCCCAGCGTCCCGAATACGCGCACCAGCGGAAACTGCTTCTCCTGGTTCGTCATGTTCGCAAACGCAATGGTGTTCGTCAGCCCGAGGGTGGGCATATAGCACAGCGCGTGAATCAGGATGACCCCAAGGAACGGCCAAACACCCTGCCGCGACGCTGCCGGCGCCAGGAACATCGCGCCCCCGCCGATGAGCATCAGCACCCCGTTCACTTTCTCGGATGCAAAGAATCGATCGGCGATCATCCCCAAAAAGAACGGCGAAACAATTGCCGCGATCGGACACAGCATGTACGCCAGCCCGATCCGGCTGTCCATGTTCAGCGTCCGCATGAACGGCCCCATGGTCACGTACCATGCGCCCCAGATGAAAAACTCCAGGAACATCATCACCGACAACAACGCCATCACCCCACCGCTTCCCGTCCGCGCCCGCGTCTCGCTAGCCAGTGTGCTCATGCCACACACTCTACCCGAGCCCCCCACCCCTTCACCACTTTCGGCCGCCCCTGCCTGATCAGCGGGCCGGTTCAACGCCACCGCAATAGCCCGCGGTCAACGACCGCGCGGAGCCATGCGGGCCGTGTCTCCACCTTTTCCCCCGTTCCCCTCCACTAATCGCATCGCCCGCTCCACCACATCAATACCGCCACCAGGTCCGCCGCCGCCACCAGTTCATCCATGTGAGCCCTACAGCGGCACAAATGCCGCAATCGCCAGCCCGATGATCCCGAAAAACAAAAACAGCACCCGCGTCCGCGTGCTCGTCACGCGCATTTCGGCCTTGGTTTGTTCCACGTGCTCGATCCGCGCGCACGCCTCCAGCCCCACCTTATGCAATCCATGTCCCGCTGATTCGCATCGCACCACCTTGCACTCCACCACCTGCGGCTCCTGATACTTCCGCGGCACCGTCAGCACAAACTTCTTCCCCACCTCGATCCGCTCCGAGTGCACGATCCCCACCCCCGTCTCCGAAATGTCATCAATGATCACCTGAAACGGAATGGTGGGCACCCCCACCTCCCAGGGTGTCATCTGCGTCGCGATCTTCCGCCGAATGCGCATCGCACGCCGGCGCTCCGCACCCGCGCTGGCATCCTCGATCGCAGCCATCACGTCGCTGCGATCATCCCGCACTTCCGTCATCGTGCCGCCCATCTCGAAAACTTCGACAGGAAGCGCACTCCACTTAAATGCACCGACGCTGATGCCAATAATCTCCGGCAAATTCGTCTAGTTCTGCGTGAACACGAACGTCCCCTTCTTGTTCCCGATGATCACGTCCGGCTTCTTGTCCCCGTTCACATCCCCCACCATGCACTGCGTCCCGACCCCGGAGTCATCGTCGATCTTGTGTGCGATGAACTCAGGCGGCTTCCCTTCCTGCCGCTTCAGCTCAAACCAGTACAGCACCGCCGGCGCGTCCGCCTCCACGTCTCCCTTCGGCCCATGCGCCCAGAAGCGCTTTCCCGTAATGATGTCGAGTAAGCCGTCCTGGTTCATGTCGACCAGCGCCACCGCGTGCATCTCGCTGATCCGCAGCCCATTGGACGTCGGCTCCTCCGGTGTACCCACGATCAGATGTTTCTTGAATGTAATCTTCCCCGCCTCGCGCACCTGCTTGAACCACGCCAGCCCATAACGATGCGCCTCGATCGTCGTGATCACATCGTTCAGGCCATCTCCGTCAACATCGTACGCGTACATCTGCGCGCCCCCGGGCCCGAAGTCTGCCTTGTGGTGGACCCACGTGTCATTCGAATTCAGATCCGCAGGCTGCTCCCACCACCCCGTGTGTTCCAGCACATCCATCTTCCCATCGCCGTTGACATCGCCCGCGCCCAAACCGTGCGTGAACGTCACGTAGTTCTGATTCCCCACCTTCTTCCAAACCCATTGACCCCCCGAGCTATCCATCTTCATGAACCCAACCGCGCCGCCGGTCATGCACAGCAGGTCCGGAATCTTGTCGCCGTCCATATCCACAAGGCTCGGTGATTCGTTGTCCGTCTTGTCCAGGATTTTATGCCGAATCCAGGTCTGGTCCGGCCCCTTCGGATTCTCAAACCACGACGTGTCCGCCCCCGGAAACCCCGTCACCACAATGTCCACCCACCCATCCCGATTCACATCATGCACCCACGAGAAAAAGTATTCCGAATACTTCAGCGGATCCACCTTCTCCCCAGGACCATACCGATGCTTCAACTTGTAGTCCGGCCCCTGATACCAAAACGGCCCCGAAACCACGTCATTGATCCCATCCTTATTGAGATCCCCAACCGCCGCCCCTTCAGAGTAAAAGTCGCTGGTGAGCGTCTGCTTCGTAAACGACGGTGCAGTCGTTTGCGCAAGCGACATTCCTGCAAACATCAGGACCAAACCCCAGGACACGAACCATGAAGTAGAGTGGCGCATGCCTCGATTGTAATGCGAAGTCCAGCCCATGGTGAGCCTGATTTGCAAGCCGGCGCCCCGCTTCAGCCCGTGCCCTAACTACCGTGTTGCGCAAAACCGACCACCTTCCGCGCAGCGCGCGCAACACCAAAATCCACAACTTTTCCCCTTTTTCACCCCCGCCAACCGCAATGCCCCACCCAGACCACCGCTTTTTCGCGCAGCGCGCCGGGAGAAGTAGAGACATGGCTCAAACTGCATCTCCATCTTCCAGCGCCAAGTCAGCCCGCGGCAAACAACCGCGCGGCCCTCAGACTTACACGCCCCCCCCCTCTTGCCAAAAGTGCACAAAACGGAACAAATCGGAACACATTTCCCCCCCAAGGATGCAACTTGGGCAGACCCCGCGCGATGCGAGAGCTGCTCAAAGAGGTCAACCAACAGCTCGACCGAGTCTCCCTGCTGGGCCAGCGAGACCCCAATGATCCCGATTGGCGAGCAATTGAAGAAGCGATCCTGGGCTCGGCAAACAGCAGGTTCGAACCACGGTGAAGGAGAGACACTTAATGGCGACTCAACGGAGGGCTTGTGGTCTAATCGAGCCGAAAAACTTCACGGAGATCGCTCGCAACCGGGCTGTTGTCCGGATTGGACGGCATGAGATCCTTCATGTGCGCCCACCACTTCTTGCAGATCTCCGTCTGCGCGATGGCGTTCCACCGGGCTTCGTCTTCGATCTCGGCATAGGCGAAAAGCTGGTGCGTTTGAGGGTGGAGGAAAATCGAATAGCGATGAACGCCGTGGGATCTCAGCGTCTCTTCCAGTTCTTTCCAGATGGGATTGTGGCGGGTTTCGTAATCATGTTCCCGACCGGGGTGGACGGACATGACAAAGGCTTTGCGGATCATAGGGCTCCGGGTTTGGCGCGACCGTGTCTACAGCCCCACCGCGGCGCGCGGTTTACGCGAGCGCTTTGGTTTTGACTCGGGCGTGTAGTTGTACGTAACCAGGTCCTGGGCAAAGAAGGGGAAGTTGTGACGGCCTTCCTTGTCTTGCTTCCAGCGGCCAACGACTTCAGGTTTGACCGGGATCTTGACGAGGGGGATGCCCAGGAACTGCTCGAGTTTCTTCAAGGTTTCGTCCTGGTCCTGGACAAAATCCTCAAGCCGAATCGTCGTCCACCGCTTCGGCTTCGGCGTCGCGCGGACGAGCTCGACCTGGTACTTCCACGAGATCGCGCGCATCTCGCGGACGTCGGCGGTCTTCGGGTACTTAATGCCGAAGTCGTTGAGGTTGTCCGTCAGGTGCGCGCCCAGGATCGAATCGCGCGGGTCGCGCACCCAGTTGATGTAGTGCAGGTCCGGAAACATGCGGACGATCCATGGGAAGACGAGGGTGGTCTCCGGAATCTTCCAACCTTTGCGGAGCGCCGGAGAGTTCAGCACCGAGGAGAGATAGTTTTCGATGAGCTTCGTGAAGCGCGGATCGATCTTCATCGTGTGCAGCTTGGAAAAATCCCACGCCAGGCCGCCCTTGTGTTTGACGTACCTGGCCATGACCCGGCAGGCTTCGTACATGTCCTCGGGCGGGAGGAGGTCGCCGGATTTGTTGAGCGTGTCGCCCATGTAAACGCCGGACTGGGAAAGCGTATGGGAGATCGCGCGGGTGCCGGAGTGACCCCGCCCGATGATGGTGGTGAAGAGCGTTTCAACTTCATCGTTGGGGTGATGCTCGCCCTTTGCGGCATATTTGTTTTTAGCCTGTAGCTTCGCTGCTTGCTTAGGGTCGCCGATGTGCAGGGTCTCGGAGGCTTGCTTGCTGGTCTTAAAGGCGCCGACGCCTTTGTGGCCGTGCCAGTCGCCCTGGCGGTGCATGGGGTTGGGATTGCCGGTTTCTTTTTCGCGCCTGGCGATCCAGGCGTTCATCCGCGCG
Source organism: Tepidisphaeraceae bacterium (assembly GCA_036387255.1). GTDB lineage: Bacteria > Planctomycetota > Phycisphaerae > Tepidisphaerales > Tepidisphaeraceae > DASVUC01. The sequence goes on from DASVUC010000294.1 coordinate 5,644, forward strand.
GTGAGCTTCTTCACCACGTCCGGGTTGGCGTCGGCGACGTTGCAGTCTTCGTGCGGATCTTCGATGAGGTTGTAAAGTTCAACTTTGGGTTTGAAATGGAAATCGGGTTCGAGGGCGATGATCAGCTTCCACTGCGGGGTGCGCCAGCCGTGCTTGCGCATCCAGGTGCATTCGGTGATGTAGAACTCGGATTCGAAGCTGGTGACTTCGCCGCGGACGAGCTGCATCAGCGATGGGCCGTCAAACTTCGCGCTCGTTTTGATGCCAGCCAGTTCAAGGATCGTCGGGACGAGGTGCTTGTGCTGGTTGTAGCCGGCGATGCGCTTGCCGCCCGGCATCTTCTTTGGGTACCGGATGATGAGTGGGACGTGCAGCGTGACGTCGTACAGGCCATGATGATCGTACCAGCAGTCGTGGTCGTAGAGCGTTTCACCGTGGTCGCCGTTGATGACGACGATGGTGTTGTCGAGGATGCCGAGCTTCTCGAGCTGCGTGAAGATGCGCGCGATGCAGGCATCCATGTACGCCAGCGCGCCGTCGTACTGCGCGTCGATGTAGTGGCGATCGGTGCAGCCCGGCGGAAACCAGGTCGCGAAGTAATCGCGGAAGGGCTTGAAGTTCATCACCGGCTCGAGGCTCTTGTTTTTCGGATCGGTCTCGCTGCCGTGATAGAAGATGCGGTCAAACGGCTCCGGCGGGAGGTACGGCGAATGCGGATCCATGTGGCGAAGCATGACGAAGAAGGGCTTGCCCCGCCGCGCCTCCTCCGCCAATCGGTCGATCTCCGGCTGCGCCACCTCATTGAGACGCTGCGCCTTGGGCGAGCGACCCGCATCCCACGAGCCCCACGCCTCGAACTCGATGTACTTCTCAAACCCGCGCGACGCCGGGTTCCATCCAAAACCGACGCAGGTGGTGTTGTAACCCGCCTTGCGCACGATCTCGGCAAGCGTATTGACCTTCTTCGTCAGACCGCCCTGGTGGCGCAGCGCGACGACTTCGGTGGCAAAACAATCCCGGCCGGTGAGCATCGAGGAATACGCAGGCGTGGTAGGGATGTGGGCGGAGTAGGTTTTCTCGAAGAGCGTTGCGCCCTGGGCAAACTTGTCGATGTGAGGCGTGGTGAGCCGCGGGTAGCCATAGCAGCTCATGTGGTCAGCGAGGATCGAATCGATCGCGAAGAGGACGATGTTGGGGCGAGTGTCTTGCTCGGTACGGACAGGCATCAGCGCGTTTCCTTTCCCTGCGAACCAGCGGAACGATTCATACCGTGCGGAAGGATGGTTGGCTATGGCAGGTAAGATGCCTGATCTCGGCCATTTGAGTTTGATCGAGCGGCTTGATGATCCGCGGCTCGATCCTTATCGGGAAATGAAGGATCGGGATCTGGCTCGGCACGGAAGCCGATTCATCGCGGAATCGGAGCAGGTGGTTCGGCGGCTGCTGGAGAGTGATTACCCGGTGGAATCGGTGCTGGTGTTTCCGCGGAAGGCGGAGGAGATCGCGAAGCTGACGCCCAAGGGGACGCCGGTTTATGTGCTGCCCAATGCAGTGATGAATGTGCTGTGCGGATTCAAGTTTCATTCGGGGGTGCTGGCGTGCGGGAGACGGAAAACGCCGCCCACGCTTGCCGAGCTGGCGCCGGAGACGGGGCCCGTGACCCTGGTGGTGCTGCCGGAGACGAACAACACCGAGAACCTGGGGATGATCCTCCGGATCGCCGCGGGGTTCGGCGTGAGCGGGATGCTGCTGGGGGAGAAGTGCGCCAACCCGTATTACCGGCAGTCGATCCGCGTTTCGATGGGGGAAATTTTCAAGATGCCGATCGTGCAGTCGGAGAACTTAATCCGCGATCTGGCGTGGCTGCGCGAGCAACGCGGCGTGGAGCTGATCGCGACGGTGGTGGATGCCGAGGCGGAGTCGCTCGCGGAGGCGCGTGTCAACGCGCGCAAAGCCCTCTTGTTCGGCGGCGAACGCCACGGGCTGCATCCGTCGCTCGTTGCGATGTGCGATCGGAAGGTGACCATTCCAATGGAACTGGGGACGGACTCACTGAACGTGCATGTGGCGGCGGGAATTTTTCTGTACGAGTTTTCGCGAGGAAAGCGACTCGAACGAGACTGAGACAGCCTAGCGCCAACCGCGAGCGAGATCGTGGCGGCGGAGGTGAGGAGGTGGCGTCTCATACGGGATCGAATTTTATGGCCGCACCGCGCCGTCAACAAAGACGCCGCACGACTCTGCGTGCGGCGTCTGCTTCATGTAGGAGATTGACAGCTAGCTTGGTTACTGGTTCCCGGCGCTCGCCTGTTGGGCGGTTTGGGGGAGGATGCTGGGGGGGACGATCTGGGCACCGATGCTCTTGAAGAGTTCGGACTGCTGGATTTCGGCGGCATCGGTCGGGTTGATGACTTTCATGCTCAGGGCGGATTCGGTGGCGATTTCACCTTTAACGCCGATGAACTTGCCGATGAGCTGCGCATACTTGGTGTCGTTGGTGCGTAGGTAAACAACGGTGCGGCCGGTGTCGGGGTCGGTCAGGCGGTAGAGGGTGGTCTTGTCGTTCTGGAAGCTGCTGGTGCGGAGGGTGCCGACGGCGGCGTACAGGGTGACGTTGTTCTTCTTGATAGTCTGAGCGATTTCTTCCTGCTCAGCCTTGAGGGCCTGCTGGCGCTTCTTCGATTCTTCCTGGAGCTTTTGCACCTGCGCGAACTGCTCCTTCGCCTGGGCGCGGGCGGTGAGGGTGCGGACGCGGAAGTCGGCGACACGCTTCATCGATTCGGGCAGCGAGTTGTCGGCGAGCATCTTCTTATACTGCGAGAGAAGCTCGGTGACGGGCTGCTCGTCGATCGATTTGGCGCTGGCGGAACTGAAATCAGCTTCGAGCTTGTTGAAGGTGACCTCGATGCTCGGCTGGGTCGTGGCGCCATCGGCGATGGCATGTTCGGTGCTGGGGGCGGTGGACGGAGTCTTCACGCCGGGTTCATAGGGACCGGCTGGACCGGCGAAGCCGGTGGTGCCAATGGCGTTCTTGTTCGCCGATTCAGCGATGGCTTGGTCGGGCGTGCCTGCGACGGGTTCTGGCGCGCCCGCGCCCGGCACGGCGGTTCCATTTGCGCCAGCGATTTGCGGAGCGGCTTCGCGGATCGGCTCGACGTATTGCTTGGCAACGTAGACGTAGGCGTCGGCCGGCGGCTTGATGAGATAGTAATCTTCTTTTTCGTCGCTGATTTGAACCGTCGCGCCCTTGGCGAGCTTGGATTGGATGGAAGTCTTCAGCCCATTGAGCGTCGAGCCGGCGCGAACGTTGACTTCATCCTTGTTGACGGTGCCGGTGCCGTCGGCGTTCTTGTCGATGTACGCCTTGGCCACATAGGAGTAGCTGCCGGCGGGGGGTGTGATCTTGAGCCAGTCGAACTTCTCACCGACGACGGTGACTTCCGCGCCCGGTTCGAGCTTGGTGGTGGGATAGTAGCTGTCGCCGGGGCCGGAGCGGACGTAGACGGTCGCCGTGATCTTACCGACGAGCGGCCGCTTTCCGTTGGCCACTTCGGGAACGGCGGTGGCGTCTTCGGCGCGCGCGATGTTCATCGGCGCAACGACGGCGGCAAAAGTAGCGAGGGAAACGGTGAATGCGGAAAGGAAATGACGGGCGGTCATGTCAGCACCTCCATGTGCCAATAAGCGTCCTGCGAATTGCCCAGAAACAGCCCTGCAATGGGTATAGATAGCGGAAAAATGTGGAATGTAAAGCGGTTCTTGCGCAGAAAGTTGGCGGTCAACTTCGCAACCACCAGGCGCTTGCAGGATGCCTGCATGGCCGATCTAGACCGCGGCCGGTTGTTTCGGAAGAAGCGTGACGGCGGTTTCGAAGACGGCGTTGGGCGAAAGGCGGGTCATGCAGCGGTGGTCGAGCGGGCAGCTTTTCTTCTGGCAGGGGCCGCAGAAGACTTTGACGGCGGCCTTACGTTCTTTGTCGAAGTAGATTTCGGTCCACTCGGGGTGGGTGGGGCCGAAGAGGGTGACAACGGGGACATCGAAGGCGGCTGCGATATGTCGCGGGCCGGTGTCGTTGGTGACCATGAGGTCGCAGCGGCGGATGATTTCTTTGAGTGAGCCCAGGCTCATTCCTAATTTCGAAAGGTCGATCACGGGGTGCGTGAGATGGCGCTGGATCGCTTCGATGATGGCGCGCTCCTTGGGAGCGCCGCTGACGAGGACTGTTGCGCCGAGTTCGGAATTGAGCCGGTCGGCGAGCTTGGCGAAGTATTCCGGGAGCCAGCATTTGGCTGCACCGTACTGCGCGCCGGGGTTGAGCATGACCAACGGCGAGGCGCCTTTGCTGGCGGGGCGCTGGAGCGTTGACGGGAGGCCGGCGCGGATGAGGACTTCTTCCGCTTCGCGACGCTCGTGATCGGTCACGAAGAGCTGGAGCTTGAGATCGCGATGGGTGGAGCCGAGGTAATGGGCGATGCCCATGTAGTATTTGACGATCGGCGTGGGGACGAAGCGGCCGCGGTCTTTGACGGGGAGGAGCTTGTCGCTGATGAGAAATCCGCGGCCGTCGCGTTCGTAGCCAACGATGCGGTCGATGCCCGCCATCTTGCAGACGAGCGCGGTCTTGAAGGAATTGGGGAGCAGGATCGCCATGTCGAACTTGCCGCGGCGGAGACGGTTGGCAAGGTCAAAGAACCCTTTGCCGGCCTTGGCGCGGGTCTTTCCGGTGCGATAGGTGATGAGCTGATCGGCCCAGGGGATGCCGGCGTATACGGGCTTCACGTAGCGGCGGAGGAGGTAACTGATGTGGGCGCTGGGGTAATGCTCGCGGATGGCTCGGAGCGTGGGCGTAGCCATCACGGCGTCGCCGACCCAGCTTGGCTGAACAATGAGGATTCGTGAAGCATCGGACATCCGTTGACAGTATAGCGGCGGGCTTGACGGACGCTAGAAATTATTGTGAAGTATTCACTAACAACCGGAGACGCCCGTTGCCGCTGCGGAAAATATTAGCTGGCGTGCTGCTTGTGTCGCTGGGGGCGGCAGCGGTGTTCGGCGCGGCGGGGATCTTGATGTCGAGCAACTCCGGGGGCTGGCAAATCGTCAGCACGTGCATCACGACGGCGGTCGTTGCGGTGGTGATGCTGCTGCTCGTGCGCATTACGCAAGAGAACCCACTGAGCCTGGGCGTGGGAAGCGCGCTGGTTCTCATCGAGTACTTGCTGATGCTGGGGATGACGTGGGGTTTGTTCAATCAAACTGAGTACGCCCTTCTTACGGTGGCTGCGATTTTTATCACGGGTGCGCCGCTGACGGTTTTTCTGCATTACCTGAGGCAGCCTGTTTCGTAT
>DASVUC010000295.1:0-10996 GCA_036387255.1 Tepidisphaeraceae bacterium
ACGATCGTCAGCGCCAGGAACGTCAAACCGATCCAGACCAGAAACAGCAGCTTCTCCCGCTCCACCGCTCTGTCACCTGTTTTCCGCAGCGCCTGCGCAACCGCCGCAATCATCAGCGCGCTCAAGATCGGGCCGATTACCCCGATTTGCGACCCCACCAGTTCGAACAGATTTCCCCGCTTCAGCGAGCCCCCGCTCGCCCCCGTCTGATGAGCCACGTGATGCAGCGACACCCACCCGTGTTGCGCATTCCAAACAATGACCGGCGCTGTAAAGAGCAGTGTCACCACCGCCGCCGCGACCAGTCCCGCCCCCTGCCGCTTCAGCTGATTCGTCGCAATCAAAAATCCGAGCGTCCCCAAGTACCAAAGCGGCGTCGCATATTTGGCCAGAAACCCCACCCCAATCGCCACCCCCACCAGCAGCCACGCTCCCTTGCGTCCGTCGAAGATCGCATACGCCGCAAACAAGGTCGCAAGCGCCCAGCACAAAAACATCGGTGGATCGATCGTCATCAAGATGCTGCCCGCGATGAACATCGGCACCAGGTGATTCAGCAGCACCGCCCCCAGCGCCAGCCGCTCCGACCCGAAGAGCTTCCGCGTCAGCAGGTACGTCACGATCGAAGTCGCCACCCCAAACGCGATCGCCGGGTAACGTACCGCCGGCATCGTCTCCCCAAATATCGCGCAGCTGCCGCGAATGATGTAAGCGATCAGCGGCCCCTTGCTGTAATAGCTCCAGTCCAGATTCCGCGACCAATCCCAATATTGTGCCTCATCTCCGGACAAGTCCGCCGGGCAATGGTGCAGATAATTCACGTGCCCCACCACATCCAGCGCCAGGACGAGAACGAGAATCCACCTGCACCGCGCCGGCGTCAGCCAGCGCAAGTCCCACGCAGGCCGCGCAATCGAAGGTTCAACAGCGGGAGCAACAGCCGTCATCGTCCAGGCATTGTAGAGATTCACGAACGCTTCTCGACAATTCCCACGGGTTTAGAGAGGATGTGACACGAGCGCGACGATATATGGATCCGCGTTCTTTCGCTCGGCGGCGAGGCGACGATACCCTGAGTGATGAAGGGGGCCGGGATTCGCTCTATGGTGAGCACGGCAACGATCGGTTCGATTTTGTCTTCGCGCCGCCCGAGGATGATGACCTGCTGGATGGCATGGCTGAAGGCGCTGGGTTTGTCGCTGGAGAGGGGCGGAGTTGGGTTGGGGTGGAAGGGCGCGGGCGGGCTTGGCGGGGGCGGGTTGGGTTCCTATACTTGGCTGTTTCCTCTTCGAATAAGCGGACTCAAGGAGTACACGCCGATGGCGGGCATGACGATCACTGAGAAGATCCTGGCGAAGCATTCTGGACGGTCGCACGTCGATCCAGCGGAGAATGTCTGGGTGAACGTGGATGTTCTGATGACGCACGATGTGTGCGGGCCGGGGACAATCGGCATTTTCCACGAGAAATTCGGGCGAAACGCGAAGGTTTGGGACAAAGAGCGCGTGGTGATCATCCCGGACCACTACATCTTTACGGCGGATTTGAAGTGCCACCGGAACGTGCAGACTTTGCGCGACTTCGTGAAGGAGCAGGGGCTGAAGTATTACTATGACCCGGAGTTCGTGAAGAACGAGCCGGGGATGCCGAGCCCGTATCTGGATCCGACGAAGACCAGCTATAAAGGCGTTTGCCACAAGGCTTTACCCGAGGAGGGGCACGTTCGGCCCGGCGAGATCATGCTGGGGACGGACAGCCACACGTGCACCGCCGGGGCGTTTGGGATGTTCGCGACGGGCGTTGGGAACACCGACGCGGCGTTCACGCTGGGGACCGGGCGGACTTGGCTGAAGGTGCCGCCGACGATGAAGTTCACGTTTCATGGGCAGATCCCCCCTTACCTGACGGCGAAGGACCTGATCCTGGCGGTGATCGGAGAGATCGGCGTGGACGGGGCGACCTATCGCGCGATGTACTTCGCGGGCGAGGGAATCAACTCGCTGACGCTGGAAGATCGTATGACGCTGACGAACATGGCGATCGAAGCGGGCGGGAAGAACGGCGTGTGCGACGTCGACGAGAAGACGCTGCAATACGTGCGGGCGCGTTCGCGCATCAAGGAATGGGAAGTCTTCACGGACGATCGGGACGCGAAGTACCACAGCGAATACGAGTGGGACCTGGCGACGATGGAGCCGATGGTGGCCAAGCCGCACTCGCCGGACAACAAGGATACCGCCTACAACTGCCGGAGCGTGAAGCTGGATCGCGCGTACATCGGTTCGTGCACGGGCGGGAAGATCACCGACATGATCTTCGCCGCGAACATCCTCAAGGGAAACCAGGTGAAGATCACGACGTACGTGGTTCCGGGTTCGACGGAAGTGCATCGGGACATGAAGAACCTGAACCTGCGCGGCGTGCCGAAGGACAAGAACGAGAAAAGCATCGAAGAGGTCCTTGTCGATGCCGGCTGCACCCTCGGGCCGAGCGGATGCGGCGCATGCCTGGGCGGCCCCGTGGATACCTTCGGGCGGCTGAACGATGCGCTGACGTGCATCAGCACGACGAACCGGAATTTCCCGGGTCGGATGGGATCCACGAAGTCCGCGGTGTATCTGGCTTCGCCACTCACGGTGGCGGCGAGTGCGCTGACCGGATATGTGACGGATCCCCGGGAGTATGTGAGCCAGCCGATTCAGACGGGGATGGCGGGGGTGATTTGATGCGCTTGAGGCGAGATTAGCATGGAGAATTGGCGCAACAGAATTTCCATCAAGCCCGACGTGCACAATGGAGATCCCTGCATTGCAGGAACGCGCGTTCCCGTTGCGGTGCTCGTTGGATCAGTCGCCGATGGAGATTCTATCGACCAAATTTTGACGAGCTGGCCGCAGTTGGCTCGAGAGGATGTTCAGGCGGCATTGAGATTCGCAGCTGAGGCGGTGAGCAACTTCGACGTGCTTCCGCTGAGCTAAGCATGCAACTCCCTCGCGTTAAAGTAGACGAGGATTTACCCGAAGATGTTGTTGGCGTGCTAGGGGGGGCGGGGTTTGATGCCGTCAGCGTCCGAGAGCAATCATGGACGGGGCATCCGGATTCTCAGATCTGGCATGATGTTCAAGCAGAGAAGCGGACGCTGATTACGGCGGATAAAGGGTTTGGCGCCCTGGCACGGGCGACGGGTGGCATTGGGGGCTGGTTCTTCTGAGACCGGATCGGGAAAGCCGGCAGGCATTCCTGGAACTGGTGGAAAAGCTGATCGACGCGGGGGTGCTTCACGATCTGGAAAACTGCGTGGTGTCCATGACGGCTAGCCGGATCCGGGTTCGCCGCCGAATCTAAAGATCATGCACCGCTGCGCGCGTGCAGGATTGGAATAGCGTTCCCCATTCCAGTCTTTGCAGCCGGACGGCAAGATCGTGGCGGGGGTCTTTGGGATTGCGGTGAACTTCCTCAACGAGATCGACGAAGGCGCTGGGGTTCCAGCCGGTCATGACGATCTTGAGGAGCTGTTTGTCGGCGGGAAACTGATTTACCAGATCGGCGGCGTGGGCGGCGATGGTCTTCAGGACGGGGTGGTTCGCGCAGCGGGCGTACCAGTATTTGCTGTTGGAGAAGTCGCCTTCGCGGCGGTGCATGATGGCGTGCCAGAAGGCGCCGGTAGGTGTGTCGATGCCTTGGGCGATGGTGTGGGATTCGTCGAGAAAGTCGTGGTAGAGCCAGAGGGCGGCAAGGATGCCGTTTGATTCGTCGCGGTTGCGGATGGGGGATGCGAGCAGGTCCTGGGGTTGCGTGGATTCGAGGATGTCGCGCGCTTGGATCAGGCCTGACGTGGTGGGGACAAGGGTGCGATAGGCGGCGGGGTTGATGTTCAAGATCGTTCGGCCGGTCTTCGAGAGTGCATCCGTGGGGTCCTGCATCAGAAGAAAGTTAGAGGCCCGAGCGAAAATTGTCATCGGCTGCTCATGTTTTGGCTGGAGCGCGTCCGATAACTTCAGCAGGAGTGGTCATGAAAAGAAGCATGTTGGTCGTCGTTGCTTTGAGTGTCCTGCTGCCGGTGGGCTGCGCGGGGCGGCCTTCGCTGATCCCCAATCGCGAGCCGGGGCTTCGAAAGACTTCGACGCAGTTTGCGGCGGATGCGGCCAAGCGATTTCCTTACAAGGGCAACCTCCCGCGCGGCGGCGAGATCGCCGGGCGCGCGGAAGTGGATTACATGCTGAACGAGCTGGTTGTCGCGAATCTCTCGCAGGAAGACTGGGAGAACGTGGAGCTATGGGTGAACCAGAAGTTTGTGATCTTCGTCCCCAAGATCGTCCATGGTAAGCAGGTGAACCTGCCGTTCCAGATGATCTATGACGATGCGGGGAACTATATCCCGACAACGAGTTTGAAGGAAAAGCTGACGAAGCTGGAAGCCATGATGAACGGGAAGATGTACGACATCCCTGTGCGCCTTGCGGACTGACCACCCTCTTCAGCCAACAAGCGCACAAGCCAAGCGAGCCAGAACCGCCGGAGCGATGCCGGCGGTTCTTGCTTTAGCCCAGACTGTCCCGGATCCAAGCTGACGCCCTTCAAGGCTAGCGCACAAGCGGAACAACCTTACCGTCGATCGCCCAGATGCCGCGCTTGCCGTCCACCGCTGTGTTCATGACCGCGATAACGGTTGCAGGATCCTTCACGAACAGAGAAGTCCAGAGCTGGTTTCCTTTCGGGCCGAGCGGGAGGGGGTGGGTTTTATTCTGAAAGTTCTTCGCCTGATCGTCACCGACGCAGACGGCCATCCGGGCATGGCGTAGCGTTCCATCCTCGCTCTCCTGAAACGACAACAACGTGTACCCCGAGGGCAACTGTCTTGCCGGCGTCGCTCGATCGCAAGAGTGCGATTTCCTGTTCATTGGAATCCAGAAACACGCCCTAATTTGAGAAGTAAACCTGCACCTCCCCATCCGGCAGCCGGATCCAGCCGGCTCCCAGCAGCCGTCGCCGAAGTTGACACCCGCGCTGTAGAGCGTCAGCGGCCGAGATCATGTCTAATTAACTTTTTTCTATAGTTGATATATTGCATAATTTCCATAGTCTAAGCTGAGCTGCTTTAGCTAGTGGGACGGGACGAGGGAGTATTGGACTTCTCCACGCTGACACCTGGAAGCTACTGGCGCTGGATGAGCCTAGCCTAGAGCAGGTTGATCTAGTTGCGGCCAATCTTGCTGTTGCGCGCGGCATTGAGAACCTAAAACATCTCGACGTTCAACAGTACTGCGATGTGGTCGATGAGTGGACAGCGCGGTTCAAGCGTTGGCTTCCTGCTCAGGAGTCGCTCTTCCAGCAATCGCCCGCAGCTTTCCACGACGACATAGGCTTCTTTTGCGCCGGCCAGCTCCAACATTTCCTCTGCCATCAGATCGGCTTGGAATACAAGCCAGAGGAGCGGGATGCTGTTGAGGTCTACTACACCAATCCCAGTGACCTCTTTCTCAACGGTCTGATTGACACCCGCGTCGGAACCTGTGGAAACATGGCGGCGCTGCACGTCGCCATCGCTCGCCGATGCGGTTGGCCAGTCTCTCTGGCCTGCGTCAAGAACCACCACGTCAGTCGCTATGAGAATGGCTCACTCGCCATCAACATCGAATGTACAGTGAAGGTCCCGGGCGGATTCTCAGCCGGCTCAGACGCTGACTATCTCAAGCGCTTCAAGCTGCCGGATCTGGCGAAGAACTGCGGCTCAGACCTGCGAACGTTTAGCATGCGCGAGATGCTCGGCGTGTTCGTCGGGCTACGTGCGCGCCATTACTACGACATCAGGCGACTTGACCTCTGTGACGTCGAATGCTGCCTCGCTCGAACGCTCCTGCCCAATCGCCGGCCTCTCTATGCGTTGGCAACCGATCCCTATCTCGAACGGGGACAGGCCCTATTCACACCGGAGGAACGCGGTCACCCCCGGCAACTTTACGAGTACTTGGCTGAGAGGTACGAGCCACAACGTGCATCACTTCATCGCGGCATCAGTTACGTCTCAATCCACCAGCTTCGCATTCCGTGAGCGCAATCTACCGAAGTACTCAAAGGATGAGTCATGATCTTATTAGACGCAAAGAGTCGCATTGGAAGCGGCTTTAGGCACGGCCATGGTGCGATAAGCACACACACCAGCCGCGAGCCCCTCGGGTATGTCGATGGGATGAACGTGTACCAGTCGGTGCACAATGACCCGGTCAATCACATCGATCCTTTGGGCTTAGAGACAAAACCTGAGGGGACCAACTCCTCCTCAAGCGACCAGTCGTTTGCTGACTGGGCACGAACGAACAATGTTTCCCCTGATCAACCCAGCATTTCTACAGAAGCGATCGCCTCATCTCAGGCTCCGGAGCAGATTCACTATGGCTCGGCACCACCAGTAGCCCAACAAGCCTTGGGCATGTTGGTCGGTGCGGCACAATCATTGAAGGACAAGCTTACCCAACTTGCAGGAACGGTATTTGACGCCGGCAATGCGGCCGTGCGAGCGGCATCGGGCGGTGAACGGGGATTCACCAACGGCGAATCAACGACGAATTCCTTCTTCCACACTGCCGGAGCGGCGACAGAATGGAGTCGCACGCTGCAAGCCCAAGGCGAAACTTATCTGAGCGTTCTGGCCGCGTTTCCGTTGTTAACGCCGATGCTGCGGGGAACTCGTATGGCGACTGCCGCGGCGGAGGGTGAGGTGGGTTCTGGAGCTACCTTGTCCGTGCCCGCCAGCCCAAGCGAATTGACGGCTGAGGAGTCCGCTCAGAGCATCATTTCCCGAGTCGCGCAGCAGCAGGCCGATCTGGGAGCCGAAGGCTTACGGGACGCCGGTTACTTCTCAAGGGGACAATGGGCTGCGTATACCGCGAACCCAGCAGGCGGTGGAAGATTCTTAGGAACCGCCGTGCATGAATCAACCGCTGATTCACTTGGAGAACTTTATCCGGGCCGCTTCCTGTACAATAGAGTTGGTCCAGATTTCACGGACACAGTGACGGGAGAGGTGCTCGAGTTAACAACGCCGGGACAAGTCGGTGCTCACATGGCAAAGCCGGGATACGAATCGGTGACTTACTCCATCTATTCCCTGCCAAGTGGAGGCTAATGACAATGAAATATGAAGCCAGACTCGTGAATCAAGTTGGCCTTCCTCAGGACCAGCGTGTGGTCCTGGATCATGTTCGATTGACCGGACAGGATTACTCTGGACGAAAGTTGATGCAGTTTTGCACGATTGGCTGCCGTCTGGAGAGATGCCGGTTCGCTGGCGCGTGCATTGAGGATGCTCAGTTCGGTGCCGGCCGTGAGATGTCGGAGTACATCGAATGCGTCTTTGATAGCGCACAATTAATCGGGCTCGGTGGTCGTTGTCGGTTCGTAGGTTGTTCCTTTCGAGACATTGAAGGCAGCAATTGGATCTTCAACAAAGCCGAAGTAATCAACTGCACCTTCACGGGTCGCCTGCGGAAAGCGATTTTCAGCGGGACGGTGCCTCAGCAGTTCCAAGCTGACCTCGGGAGAGAGCGCAATGAATTTCGCGGCAATGACTTCTCTGGAATAGAACTGATTGACGTCACCTTTCGCGCCGGCATCGACTTAACCAAGCAGCGATTGCCCTCGGGGCACCAATACCTTTACCTGCCTAACGCCTCGGACGCCGTAAATCGAGCGAAGGCTGAAGTAGTGAACTGGCCAGATTCCAAAGATCGGAGAACAGCGGTGGCGATTCTTGATGGGCTTGCCGCCGATGTACAATCTGGACAGCGGCAGTTGCTGCTGCGCGCGGATGAGTACTATGGGTTCAAGAGCCTGACGCGTGAGGGAGTCGAGAAGGCTCTTGCATTGCTACGCAGCAGCTAGAGAAATTCATGCGCGTAGCTTCTTCCGTATCGTCTGCTTACGACATACGCGGCGATCGCGTGATAGGCACACACGAACCGCGAGGCCCTCGGATATGTCGACGGGATGAATGTGTACCAGTCGGTGCACAATGACCCGGTCAATCACATCGATCCTTTGGGCTTGGAGACCAAACCGGAGGGGACCGATTCCTCTTCAACCGACCAATCCTTTGCTGACTGGGCACGAACGAACAATGTTTCCCCTGATCAACCCAGCATTTCTACAGAAGCGATCGCGTCACCTCAGGCTCCGGAGCAGATCCACTACGGCTCGGCACCACCAGTAGCCCAACAAGCCTTGGGGATGTTGGTCGGTGCGGCACAATCATTGAAGGACAAGCTTACTCAACTTGCAGGAACGGTATTTGACGCCGGCAGTGCAGCCGTGCGAGCGGCATCGGGCGGTGAACGGGGATTTGCCAACGGCGAATCAACGACGAACTCCTTCTTCCACACTGCCGGAGCGGCGACAGAATGGGGTCGAACATTAAAAGCCCAAGGCGAGACGGATCTGAGTGTGCTGGAGGTGTTTTCATCGGCGATGCCCTTATCCAGGCCCGTTCGCTCGGTCGCACCCAATCTCAACATATTGAACCCTGAATTCACGCCTAACGCCGGTGCGGTGGTTCAAAATGCCACCGATCGGTGGGCAGGACGGCTTGCGTCAGATCCCGCACTGGCCAAAACTGTCCTGTCGCCCGCTGAATATGCTGCTGCGCAGAACTCGTGCGGTGTTGCCCGGATGGCCTACGGAAATGCGGTAGAACGACTTGTGGCCAAAGATTTACAGGATCCGCTTTCCAGCACCTTAGTGCGTTATACAGGCGGGTCGCGTGGCGGCAGCATGCCTGACTTCATCGACCTGACGACCGGCGGATTGATCGACATCACGACGCCGGGTCAGGTTGCATCGAAAGCGGATAAGTGGTACGGACCAGGTCTTGTGACCCCGACATATAGTCGGCCCGCAGACTTCACCCAGTTTCCGTGAGAGGGGATGTTGTGTGAACGTTTTCAATAACAGAATCTTCAATGGTTGGAACGAATTTGACTCTGGCCGCACCCATTGTGACGTTCGGTTCACACATTGCACGTTCCAAAGCTGCAGCCTTGCCCTGAGCGAACGGGACTTAGCGAAGCGCGCCCGCGTCGTCAACGCGGAATTGCGGCAGTGCTCGATTGCTGCTTGCGGTGTGACGGCAGTGGTCTTCGAGGACGTGTTGGTGGACGGGCTCAGGACCTCTAGCTTGTTTCAGACTTGGGCCGCAGTGTTCAAGCACGTCACCTTGAAAGGAAAGATCGACCGTGTGATGTTCAGCCCGTTCTTTCATCCCGGCTACTATAAGTCGCAGTTCCAACGCGTCGTATCGGAGGCGAATGCCAGTTATTACGCGGGCGTCGATTGGGCATTGGACATCCGGGAGGCTGAGTTTAAAGATTTTGACTGTCGGGGCGTACCTTCGCGACTGGTGAAGCGTGATCCCGAAACGCAGATCATGGTCACGCGGGAGCGCGTACTGAAGTGCGGTGACGCCATCCGTGCAGGGGGTCCCTTCTGGGAAAGCTGGCTTAAGCTGTTCGTGGAAGATGGATGGTATGAGGATGGCGTGTTGGTCGTTCCAAAACGCAGTTCCAAACGACATGAACTCGCGGCCGGCTTGCAGCAGTTGCGACGCTACGGCGTGGCTGAAGTGGATTGACCAGTCCAGCAGACGCGGATGCTGATCTGCCTTTGCGACGCCATTCTTCCGTGGCAACCGCGTGGCTACGGTCGCCGCAGAGGGCGAGGTTTCGTCGAGTTCGGCGTTGTCCGCTTCACAGACCACAGGAGTGCAGGCGAACAAGCAAGCAGGCGATGCAGTTCGCGACCTGATCGCAGCACGCGAAGCGCCGGCACTGACAGAGCAGGTATTCTCGACGGTAGGAGGCGTCCGTCGGGTTGACGTGTTGAAACTCGGGGACGAACTAGTAGGCATCGAGTCCAAAGTTCGCCGAACCTCGCTAGATTCTCGCGTGCGCCGAGAGTTGGCCAGAGACTGGTGGTTGCGTCGGCAAGGGCAGGTTGACAGGATACAGTGGGAATTCACACCTAGCAGCACAACGGGTGCTGGTGGGCCCACACAACCGCTACTCGAGAAACTGGGCAAACTTGGCTTCGACGTGAGGATCAACCCATGAGCGCAGCAGCATGCCTCGTGTTCTATGGATTGCGCTTCGAGATTTCTTCGGGTGACATTGAGGCTCTGGAAACGCGGTCCGACCCATGCCTTGTTGCGGCGAGGCGCGCCGGTCTCAAAACCTACTGGGCCAACTTCGGGGCGCCTGCTGAACGATATCTACTGTTTGTAGGTGCTTTAATCGGCGACATGGGCATTGAAGGACGCAGTGATGTCCAAATGAGCGCAGTAGAGCTTCAGTCGGTGATGGAGGCTGTTCACACCAAGCTGTTGCAAGCTAAGCTGAATGGCACCCCGAGTCTTCACATTCAGTGGCAGGCCGATGTTTGATCGATGCAAACTCGTTTAGTATGGCATCCTATTGAGTAGAGCGAACTTGATATGCCTGTGCTGGGAAGCGTGACCGCATTGGACATCGAGAGGAAAGCTGTATGGGCAGACGTCCTGACATGTTCAAAATATTCAGGTGGCTTGCTTGACGAGCGTAAGCGCTGCAAAGCACTACAATGGAGACGCAGCAGCATCGATTCTACCTGTCGGCGGGACACCCGCAAGGGATCGCCCACACGCCGCGCACGCCATCGACGGTGGCGGTGGTGATTGCGGTGACGATCTTCTCATCCTTCACAAACAGCTAATTCCAAAGCTGACTCCCCTTCTGATCCAGGCCGAGTGGATCGGACCGGAGCGACTGTCCGCGTCTTCGGCACTTTAGGCAAGGCCACTCAAGGCGGTTCTTTCTAACAAGATCGTCTCCCGCGGGTTCAAACTCATTCCTGTCGCCGCCATGGCATATGGCGGCATATCGGGCGAGGCTTGCGGAACGTGGCGAGAAACAGGCCGCTGCGGAAATCGAGGAGACGTTGAAGACGTTCTGGGACAACGGCATCTGAAGCC
>DASVUC010000296.1:0-43251 GCA_036387255.1 Tepidisphaeraceae bacterium
CCGGATGATGTACGCCTTCATGTCGCGCTACTTGCTGCCGGGCAGGATGAAGATCTCGTCTTCGTTGTGGAACGACGCGAATTCAGTCAGCGGCCCGGGCGAGGGGAACAGGTTGCCGAAGCGCTTACGGATCGCATCGACGCGCTCGGGAACTACTAAGAATACCACCGGCTGCTGTTCGTAGGCGATCCTGCTCGCCTCGGCGTACAGCGCCTTGCGCTTGTTCTTGTCGAGCTCCTGGATGCCCTGGCTGAAGATCTCATCCATCCGCTTTTCCCATTCAA
The DNA here is from genome assembly GCA_036387255.1 of Tepidisphaeraceae bacterium. Classification (GTDB taxonomy): domain Bacteria; phylum Planctomycetota; class Phycisphaerae; order Tepidisphaerales; family Tepidisphaeraceae; genus DASVUC01. The sequence goes on from DASVUC010000296.1 coordinate 285, forward strand.
AGCCCGGCTTTTCCTGCTTCGGCCACCAGAGGTGATTCTGGCTGTCGCTCTTCCAGAAGTTGCTTCCGCCGTGGGGGTCCCACGTGGAGGTAAATCCCATGACCATCGCTTCCCAGTCATAGCTCACGTCCAGCTTGTCGATGAGCTGATTGAACTCGAGGAAGAGGATGTTGACCTCCATGCCCAGAGCGCGCAGGTCAGTTGCGATGTACTGGCTCATCTCCTCCCGGACGGTGCTGCCGGCGTTGGTGACGATCGTGAACTGAACCTTGTTGCCGTCGGCATCTTCGAGAATCTTGTCACCGTTCTTGTCCTTCAGCCCCATGTCCGCGAGCAGCGCCTTGGCCTTGTTCACGTCGTGCGGAATGGGTTGCACGTCGACCTTGAAGAAACCCGGCGCATTGGCGTAATCCGTGTACTGCGGCGCGCCGAGGTTGCGCAGGATGTTCCGCACGATGGCGTTGCGATCCACGGCATAAGAGATCGCCTGCCGGAAACGCTGGTCGCGAAACAGCTTCACCTTGTACGCCGGGATCTTGCCCGCCTTGGCGGCCGCTTCGTTCATGTTCAGGCACAGGAAGTTCATCCCATGGGCCGGGCCAAGCTGATACAGCTCAAAGTTCCCCGACTGCATCTTCGGCTTCAGCCCCGCGACGTCCTTGCCATGGCGCATGTGATAGATGTCGGTGACGCCGCGTTCGAAGTTCAGGTACCACGCGTCGAGGCTTCGGGAGAGGATGAAGACAATCTCGTCGAGATATGGAAGCGCCTGCCCGGCCGAATCTTTGCGCCAGTAGTGCGGGTTGCGCTTCAGCGTCACGCGCTCGCCGCGGGCGTACTCGCCGAGCATGAACGGGCCGGTGCCGACGATGTCACCGCTCTTGGCGTCGGCGCCCATGGCGCCGCCGAAAGTGCCGTCGGCGACCATCTTCTGGTACTTCTTCTTACTGAGCAGCATCGCGCTGCCGGCCATGTCGGGCAGGATCGCCATCTTCACCGGCGTGATGAACTTCACCGTATAGGGATCCACCACCTCGACGCGCAGCGATTTGCCTTCAAACGTCGTTAGATCGCGCATCGATCCCGGCCAGCGCGGGTCCTTCTTGTCCTTGGGGCGGCTGGCGTCAAACAGCGCGTCGTTCCAAGTAAAAGCCACGTCCTCCGCCGTCAGAGGCGTGCCGTCGTTGAACTTCACGTCCTTGCGCAGGTAGAAGGTCCATGTGAGTCCGTCGGGGGTGACTTCCCAGCGTTCGGCAATGCCCGGTTCCAACTCGCCGGTAAAGGCGTTGTTGCGGGTCAGACCCTCAAACATCCGCTGGGTATAGTCGCTGGTGCTGGTCTCGCTGGAGACAATCGGGTTGAAGCTCTTGGGCTCGCCAAGATGATCGCGAACAAGCCGGCCGCCATATTTCCCCGGCACCGGCTTGTACTGCTCCTTGGTGCTGTGGGGGATGCCGACTTTGAGCGCGGGCGCCGCGGAATCGGCGGCTTGCGTGGACGCCTGCGTGGTGGCCGATTGGTCCTGCGGGGATTGCTTCTTCGTGCTGTCGCCCGAGTCACACCCAAAGCCGATCGCGAGAAGCATCGCAAGCAGCGCCGTCGAAACGTTGGTCAACTGTCTCATCAAACCTCACATCCGTGCGAGCAATCGATGTTGCACACGCGGAAATCAAATCTTGGCGGCCTCGCGCTTCGGATCAAATACATCCCGAAGCCCGTCGCCGACAAAGTTTAGGCACAAAAGCGTCACCGCGAGAAGGGTACAGGGGAACAGCAGCATCCACCAACGGTGCATCACGGGATTCAGCGCCGGAAGCAGTCCGTCGCTGGCAAGCGAACCCCACGTCGGCATAGGCGGCTGGATGCCGATGCCGAGGAAGCTGAGGAAGGATTCATTCAGGATGGCGCTGGGTACGATCAGGGTCGCATAGACTGTGATCGGGCCGACGAGGTTGGGGAGGAGGTGATGCGTGAAGATCCGCCACTGCGGCAGACCCGCAGCGCGGCACGCTTCCACAAACGGTTGAGCCCGCAGCGACAGCACCTGCCCGCGCACGACGCGCGCCATCGTCAGCCACGAAACCATCCCGATCGAGACGAACAGCACGACGAAATTTGCGACCTGGCTGGAATGAAACAGACGTTCGAGGGGACCTTCAAAAGCGATTTTGGCGAGGATGACGAGCAGGATGTACGGCAGGCCATAGAGGATGTCGACGATGCGCATGAGGATCGTGTCGGTCCATCCCCCGCGATAACCGGCGAGGAGCCCGACGGTAACGCCCAGCGCGACGGAGATGACGGCGGCGGCAAGACCAATCCCCATGCTGGCGACGCCGCCCATGAGGCACCGCGCGAGGATGCTTCGGCCGAGGTTGTCATAACCGAAGCTGCCGATCAGCGAGGCCTGCGGGGCTACGCGGGAGAGCTTTTCGTCCTGACGGTTGTAGTACCAACTGCTTCCTTCGCGGCCCGTCCAGGGAAGCGTGAGCAGCGTGGCGAGGACGATGGAGAGCAACAGTCCGCCGCCCACGGTAATCCGTCCGCTGCGCGCCACCCGGCGCCACGGACGATCCACCTCTGCGGCCGCGTGCATCTCTCCTGCGAAATTCGCCGTCACGGTGGTCATACGCGAGCTACGTCCCCTTGGCTTGCAGATCGACCCGCGGATCGATGAGCGAGTAACTTAAATCCACGAGCAGGTTAAAGGTCAGCAGGAACAGCGCGAAGACCATAACGGTACCGAGGATCAGCGTGCGGTCGCGGTTCTGGATGCTGTTGACGAAGTGCTGACCGAGTCCGGGAATTGAGAAAACTTTCTCAACGACGAATGAGCCAGTCAGTGTGGTTGCCGCGGCCGGACCGAGATAGCTCAACACTGGCAGGAAAGCGTTGCGCAGGCAATGCTTCCAGATGACCATGGAGCGGCTAAGGCCCTTCGCGCGGGCGGTGCGGACATAGTCGCTGCTGAGAACATCGATCATTGACACGCGCGTGAGGCGTGCGATGTACGCCATCGGCGCCAGCGACAGGGCAAGCCCCGGAAGAACCATCTGGCTGAAGCTCCCCCAGCCGCCGATCGGGAACCATTTGAGCTTTCCACCAAACACCGCCAGCAGGATCGCCGCCGAGATGAAGCTGGGGAGGCTGATGCCGATGAGCACCACCGCTAAGCTGAATGTGTCAGATAGACCTCCGCGATGAACGGCGGCCGTTGTTCCCACCAGCACGCCAAGCACCAGTGCGATCGTCAGGGCAAAAAGCCCGAGCGTCACGGAGATCGGCAGCGCACTCTTGAGAATGTCGTTCACTGACCACTCGCGGTATTGCAGGCTCGGTCCAAAATCCCCGTGCCTGAGGATCTGCCAGGGGTAGTACGTGAGGAATTCGTACCAGCGATCAGCATGGAAGCGCTCGCGCAGCGCCTCGAGCGCAATCGGGTCGATCTGCTTCTCGCCGCGCTGGAACGGGTCACCTGGTGCGACCCAGACGAAGACAAAGGTAATGAGGTACAGCACCGCCATGATCAGCGGGAATTGGGCAAGCCGCCAAGCGGCGACGCGGAGCATTACTTCACCACCTCAACGTCCTTGAACATCGTCACCAGGCGCGGGTTGGGGGTGATGCCTTTCAGGTTGTCGCGGTACATGTACTGGCTGGTGATATGGTAGATCGGGATGATCGGCACTTCGGTGTTTAGGATGCGCTCGGCTTTCTCGAGGAGGCGCAGGCGCGTCTGGGCATCGGGTTCCTTGGTGGCTTCCTTGAGAAGCTGATCGTACTCCGCGTTGACCCAGCCGGCGTCGTTGTTGATGGACGTGGAGAGGTATTTGTCGGTGAAGGTGGAAGGGTCGTTGTAATCACCGGACCACTGCGACGCCGCCAGCGCGTAATCTTTCTTGTTGAGCATTTGCTTGATCATCTGCTGCTCGGCCTGCACGAGGGGGATATCCAGGTTCAGCACCTGCTTCCATTGCCGGGCGCAGCTCTCGGCGAGGTCGCGGCTCAGGGGAATGCCGCTGCGGAAGACGTACTTGACGCCAGGGAGCCTGCCGCCGTTGGGATAACCGGCTTCGGCGAGCAGCTGCTTGGCGCGATGGGGATCGAAATCAATCCCCGGCGTGGAGCGCCAGCCGAGGGATTGGAAGATCTCAGGTGGGATGAAGCGTGTTGCCGGCGCTTCGCCGCAGCGGGTGATGTTGCGCACGATCTGGTTGCGATCCAGCGCCATCGCCAGCGCCTGCCGCAGGCGGCGGTCCACGAGCGGGTTGGGCGTGCCGTCCAGGTACGTCGGCTTGACCATGAGGGTCAAGAAGCACGTGCCGAACCCGACGAAGCTCTTGAGGTCCTTATTGCCTTTGGCGAGCAGCTCGGGCACCACGTCGCTGGAAACTTCCGCCAGCCAATCAACCGCGCCGGAATCGAACATCATGAGCTGCGAGAGGCGGTCATCGCACACCACCATCTCCATCGAGTCGCTCTTGACGTGCGCCATGTCCCAGTAATGCGCGTTCTTTTCGAGCACCAGGCGGCGCTTGAAATCCCATTTCTTCAGCACGAAAGGCCCGTTGCACACCACGTGCGGCGGCCGCGTGAAGTGCTGGCTGTACGTCACCTTCCCCGTTCTGGCGTCGACTTCCTTGAAGGGTTCCATCGACTTGGCGTGCAGCGGGAGGAAGGGCGAGAACGCCATCAGGTCGAGGAAGAATGTGACAGGGTCGTTGAGCGTGACGCGGAGGGTGTGCGGATCCAGCGCTTCGACGCCAACGGTCTTGAATTCGACGGGCCGATGGGCGGCGGCGTCCTCGACGTACTTCTCGGCGCCTTTGATGTAGTAGTGCAGGTAGGTGTAATCGCCTGGCTCGTCCAGCATCCGCTTCCAGGCGAAGACAAAATCCCCCGCGGTGACGGGATCGCCATTGCTCCAGCGCGCCTCGTGCCGCAAGTGAAACGTGTACACGCGCTTGTCTGCGCTGATGTCGCAGCCGCTTGCCGTGCCAGGTACCGGCATGTAGGTCCTGGAATCGTACGTATACAGCCCCTCCCACATCGCATAGGCCATGCGGATGTCCTGGACGTAGGACATTTGATTCGGGTCGAGGGTGATGATGTCGCCGCGGTTGATAAAGCGGAAATCAACACGCTGGCTTGCGCCGCCGCCCGACCAGGCGAGCGCGCCGGTAAGCATGACGATCAGCGCCAGCGGGATGACGAGCAAACGACCCATAGGTTCTGTTGAGGCTGATCAAACAGCTGCTGCAAATGATAGCCCCCGGCTCGGGCCGGGGGCGTTACCAGTTTCTATCGCGGCCCGGGTGGGGCGGGCCTTGGTCCAGTTTGGCCCGGCACCGGCGGAATCGTCGCGCCCGGCAAGCCGGTCGTTCCTCCACCTGTCGGGGGTGGTGGTGGCGGAGGAGGAGGTGGCGGTGTGCCTCCCTCCGGCATCGTCGTCGGCGCCAGCGTGGTTGGCGGCGCTGCCTTGGTGCCTTGGATCTTTGGGGGCTCGTTAACCGTTTTGAATTTGGCTGAGGTGCGAATCGCAGGAAAGACCGCGTTGACGAGCGATGCCGCCTGCTCGGCCGAGGTCGTCTTACCGATGGCGGTGGCGGGTGTCACGGCATTGTTCAGCGCCGGCTCCTGTGCCCCCGCGGCGGCGACCGACAGCGCCTTGGCCGCCTGCGAGACCGTCAGCAGCAGCTCGCTGGCGTCGGAGGCATTGTTCGCTTGCGCCTGCGCCACCGCCTGCTGAACAGCCAGCGACATCAGATCCGACAACAGTTGAACGGTGCGCGTCTGCTGCTGGGCGTTCTGCGCTGTCCAGACTCGGGCGTTGACGAGGTAGTTCATGCCGGAGCGATCAGCGACGGTGTTGGCCGGCACTTGCGTCTTGTACAGATCCGCCCGAACAGCCAGCAGGTTCTGCATGGGTTCGACCGTGCCCGCAATCATGGCTGGCGTGACCTTCTTGGCGCGATTGGGGTCGTTCAAATCCAGCCCCAGGGCTTCGTAGGCGTCGCTGGCGATCCACCCGGCGGCGATGCCCTCCGGATGTGCCTTGACGGCGTTGACGACCGCGCTGATGAGCTGATGCTTGGGATTAGCGAACGGTCCGCCGAGCAGGTTGGGGATGATCCATCGGGCTCCGCGCACGCCCCAGAGAGTGACTGGCTCCGCTTGATCGTTCACGAAAGCGAGGACCGTATTTGCGAGCTGCGCGTTGTTCGCGTACTGCGCCACGCGAGCAGCGACGATTGCGGCGTTGAGGCGGATGGTCAGGTTCTGGTTCTTCGCCAGCGGCAGCAATTGCTTGTCCAGTTCCGTCGCAAGGGCGCTGAGGAAAGCGGGAGAAGCGGTGGACGCGCCCGCATTGAGCTGTCCGCCGATCAAGGCATTGCCGATGAGATCTTCGCGTGCGCGGGGCGTTCCCTGAACGAGCGCTTCGATCGAGCTTTGCAGAGCGGATGAGATCGCGGTGGTGTCCGCAGGCGTGAGCGCGGCGAGCGACTTGGTCGCATCAGGAATGGGGGTCGCCCAAATGCTCGAAGTGAGCAGGCAAATCAGCAATCCAACCGTGAGCTTCGAGGTCGGCGGCCACAATTCGCGACGGTTCATCCGGGGTATTCTCCAAGGTGCCAACAACCCGCGCGGGCGGGTGCGCGAATGTAACCGGCACCCCACAAGGGGTCAAATTCCGGCAACGCTGCCAGCAGGCACTTTCACTTTCTCATTAATCGAGCGGCGGCTTTGGTTTACGTGAGCAAAGAACTTCGTCTGCGCCTGGCGGAGACGTGCCCGTGGGAACAAAGTTGCGCGACCTGATTCTCTTGTCATTCCCGGTGCCGGGCCCCATAATCCTGCGCGGGCCCCCAGATATTAAGGACGCCATGGAGCAACCCCGACCGGAGCAGCCCCCTGTTTCTGTTCCCAATCCAGCGGTGCGCCGGCTCTCGCTGTACTTGCGCCAGCTCGAGAGCTTCAAGCGCAAGGACCGCCGGACGATTTCGTCCAAGCAACTTGGCGAATCGCTGGGACTCACCGACGCCCAGGTGCGCAAGGACTTCGCGTATTTTGGAACCTTTGGTCATCCAGGAATCGGATATCGCGTCGACGATCTGATCACGCAGGTGAAGCGCATCTTGGGTACAGACAAGATCTGGAATGTGCTGCTGGTGGGAGCGGGAAACTTGGGGCGGGCATTGCTGGCCTATCGCGGGTTCGAGCAGAAAGGCTTCCGGCTGGCGGCGGTGTTTGACGCCGATCCGTCGAAGCTGGGAAAAAAGCACGGGCCGTTCGATATTCAGCCGCTGGAGGAACTTGCGGGCACGATCCAGAAGCTGAACATCCGCCTGGGCATCATCGCGGTGCCGGCGGATTCCGCGCAAATGGTCGCCGATCAGTTGGTGGCGGCTGGGATTCGGGGGCTGCTGAACTTCGCGCCCACATCCATCTCGGTTCCGCCGGAGGTGGCGCTCAATGCCGTCGACCTGGCGGTACAGCTCGAGCAGCTCTCGTTTCAGGTGAGCTTGTCTTACATCAACAAGGCGTCCTAAGCGGCGGCTCAGGTCCGCCGGCGCCGCAGGATGAGCAAGCCTCCCGCCGCGAGAAGCAACCCGACGGAGGCCGGCTCGGGGACGAGGGCGATGGAGACTTCGTTGTATCGCCCGTCGCCGGTGCCTTCGTTACCGAACGCGCCGAAATCCAGGCGGGGCGAGGGAACGTAAATCGAGTGACCGGCATAATCGCTCATGCGCTCGATGCCGTCGATGAACAGATCGATCCCCTGGCTCTGCGCGTCGAAGCGCATCTCGTAGGTGTGGAAACCGCTGCCGCCGCCGGTGAGCGTGAAGATAGAACCGGTCGCGCTTTCGCCGTCGCCGATGAAGGAGTCAGCCAGCTTGGCGATTGGATCTCCGTCGGCAGTTGCGCCGAGGAGCAGATCAAAGCGCTTCACCCCATTGGAGTAGAGAACGCTGACGGAATAGTCCGGCGCGTCATTGTTGGTGGCGACGCGGATGCGGGCTTTGACGAACCAGCCGATGTTTTGCGCCTCCTGCACTTCCTCGTTGCTCAGGACGTATTCGTAACCTTTCTGCACGCTGGTGATGGGCTTTGACAGTTGCCACGCCGGGACGCCGAGACCGCCGTCGTTGGCGTCGTAGCTTTCGTACGCGCCGTAGTTGGCGACGGCAGTGAAGCCAACGCTGTCCGGGGGCGTGGTTCCGCTGTGGGAGCGGATTGCGGCCTGCGCCGCGCCCGCTACCGACAAGACTAACGCTGCCGCCGAGGCGGCCCGTGTGAAAGGAATGCCCATGTCTGCCCTGCCCTTGTGTTGCGTCCGATAATGTGAAGGGGACGCGATGGGAATGTGCCGCAGGAGTGAGACAAAGCCAGAAGTGTTGTGATGGTTTTGCAGCGAATCTGTCATTCGCTGCGGAAGACAGGGAAGCCCTTCACGGCGAGCCGTGGGTGTGGCCTGCAATCACGCTGCGTTATTGCACGAATGTAAGGGCGTTGGCGTCACAGCCGGCGAGTCTTTCCTGCGTTAACATGGGGGCGTGCATGGCTGATAGCAACGCGCGTCGGCGGCGCCGATGGGGTGTGCTCAAGAGCGTTTGTTCCTTCCGCCGATGAGGGTGATGCATGTCCTGTTGGGTCGTCCCCAGTATCGCGGCGGAATTCTGGGGGACGAGTATTGAATCGGTTCTCAAGCGAATGCAGACGGGCGAGATCCCCCACCGACTGGAGAATGGCTGGACGTTCGTCGACGTTCTGCCGGATGGAGCGGCGGGGAATCCCGCTGACCAGCTTGCGCAGGAGCGGCCGCAGACGTTTACCGTGGTGACGGTAACCGAAGAAGAACTGGACGCGCTGACGGATGATGAGCCGATGGCGACGCCCGAACCTGAACCGGAACCGGTGAATGAGACGCCGCAACCCGTTGCAGAAGAGGTGGAGCGGGAATTGGAGCCGGAAGCGGAACAAGAGGCTTCAACCTTCGGCAACTGGCGCACGGCGAGAAAAAGGACTTCGCGCCTGCGCGTTGCTCCCCCCCGCTTTGCCACGGTCTAACCGATAGGCGTCGCCTCTCGCGTAGCATGGGCATCCTGGGAATGTCCACATCGCTCAACTGCTCGTGCTAAAGATTCTTCAGGAACGGCAGCTCGACCACAGTCCCTTCGCGCATGGAGCCTTCGGCGGGGATTCTCACTTTGGTGCCCAGGTTGAAGTGCGGACGTTTCAGGAAGCCCAGACAGATTGCCACGTTGGACAGAACCGGTGAGACCGTGCTGCTGGTGATGCCGCCAATCTCGTTGTCCTTGTCATCTAAGATCTTGGTGCCTGCGATGGGGAGAGCATCTCCATCCATTCGTATCCCAACGAGCTTCTTGGCGACCTGCTGGCGGGCGTGCATCCGGGCTACGATCTCCTGGCCGGGGTAGCACCCCTTGGTGAAGCTGACGGCGCGGTTGAGCAGCTCACCCGTCTCGGCGGGGAGAATGGAGTTGTCGAAATCGACGCCGAAGAGCGCGCGGCCTCCTTCAATCCGGGCAGCGTTGTAGGCGGCCCAGCCGATGCGGCGAAGCGTCCGCTTGCCCAGATCGGTCGGTTGGCCCCACTTCTCGATGAGGTTCTCCCAAAGCCCCTGCGCATCGGCGGCCCCCGCAATGAGGTAGTATCCCGGCACCCCGGCGGGATCATCGCGCCACACCGTCACCTCAATATCAAGCAGCTTGGCCGAAGCGCAGCGCGTCGGCTCCAGTCCCACGATCGATTCTCCCAGGATCGCCTGCGCGCCGGGCCCGTGAATCCCTATCTGGTGAAGCTCGCCGACGCGGGACCTGATCTTCACCTGCTCAGCGAAGCGGTACTTCTCGAGGGCCAAGCGGGTGGGCTCGATCAGGCGGGCGTCCATCTCGAGCCAGGTCGATTCACCGCGCTCGAGCACGTTCATGTCGGCCTGGATCCTCCCCGCCCGTGCATCGAGTAAAAAGGCGTACACCCCCTTCCCCGCCTCGATCCCCTGCTTTGCCTGCTTATCCCAAACTTGGTTAGTGATCAGGTTATTCAGAAACGGGAGGCGATCTTTTCCCGTCATTTCCAGGATGCCCCGCTGGGGCAGGTCCATCAGGGCGGCGCCTTTGCGGATCGCCGCGTATTCGGCTTGAGGCTCGCCGAACGTGCTGACGATCTCGATCTCGCCATACGGCTGAGTTTCGGCTTCAGCTTGACGATGGAGCTCGATCAACGGATTGACGGGAGGTGGGTTGAGATCGGGCATTACCTTAGGGGGTGGGAGACGCGCCACGCTACTGGGCGCTAAAGGAAGCGATTCACTTCTTGCGGTCCTCGCACTTGTCATGAACGCAGACACAGGTGGATTTGGTGCAGTCGTAGGCGCAGGTCTGGCTGCAATACAGCTTTCCGTCGCGCATGACCCCTTTACCGGGGGCAATGGTGCAGCGGCAACTTTCACACGCACATTTAACCTGCTCAGGCATACGACACCTCAACTCCTCCATTTTCCGCAGGTTCCGGTGGCGGGTCAAACGGTATTCCGTGGGCGGGCAGACGCCGGCTGTGGATAACCCTGTCGCAACGGGGTTCTTTCTCGCTCCGACTTGCCTGTGGGTGCTATAATCTCGCGTGCAGTGAACGATCACGCAGGGTTGAGCGGTTCGAACCGCTGCGGCGATCCTTGGAGCGGCCATGAGCGACGAGAAAATGCCTTCCTCTTCCTCTCGCGAGGCGCGAGCGGCAAGCAAGGACATCCTCCCCCTTCTCAAGGGCTGGGACTATGAGCCCGGCACCATCAACGTACGCAAGATTAACGGCCTTGATGGCCGTCCGAAGCTCCAGATGCGCCTGGACCTGGGCATGCTCCAGATGGAGTTGAACGGCCGACCCGATGGCCAGCGCCCCCACGGGCGCGAGTCGCTCCTGGATTATTACGAAGAGCAACTCAAGGAACACACCGAGCGCAATGGGACGGAGCTGGGATTTCATCTGACTTCGTCGCAGTGCCTGTCGCTGCGCGAGGAAGCGCAGATGTACTACCAGCGCTACCTCAGCCTCTTCGTGCTCGAGGAGTATCCCGGCGTGATCCGCGATACGGATCGCAACCTGCGCGTGCTGGATATGTGCGGGAAGTATGCCGTGAACGAACAGGACCGCCTGTGGCTGGAGCAGTATCGGCCTTATATCACGATGATCAACGTCCGCGCCAAGGCATCGATCCTCTACAACGAGAAACGCTATCGCGAGGCTCTGTCACAGATCAAGGAAGGGCTTGATTCGATCCGCGAGTTCTTCATCCGTTTCGGGCAGGAAGATGCGTTTGGCAAATCGAGCGAGGTGAAGATCCTGCGTCGATTCGCGCGAGACATCCGCAAAAAGCTCCCGGTGGATCCGATTCAGAAACTCAAGAGCCAACTGGATAAAGCGGTGCAGCGCGAAGCGTACGAAGAAGCGGCGCGGCTCCGCGACGAAATTAAGCGGCGTGAAGAAAAGGCCGCTTAGTCTTTGCAGCCGGGGGTTCAGACAGGATCGCGGCGATGTTGCGGGCGCGCGGGACAGGGAACCGCAAAGCCACACACCGCCATTGCGAGGCTGGCGAGATCAGAACACCTCGCGCGACCGCCCCTTCCGTCTTAGTTGACACGCTCCCCCTCACCGATTCTCATCGTGCCATTCTCGCGTTCAGGAGGCGCATCGAATGTCCCGTCCCGTGACTCTCTTCACCGGCCAGTGGGCCGACCTTTCTTTTGAAACCATCTGCCAGAAAGCCAAATCCTTCGGCTACGACGGCGTCGAACTCGCCTGCTGGGGCGATCACTTCGAAGTCGATCGCGCCCTTAAAGACAAAGGCTACGTCAAGAACCGGTGGGAGATCCTGAATGATAACGGCTTGAAGGCATTCGCCGTCTCCAACCACCTTGTCGGCCAGGCGATCTGCGACATCATCGATGAGCGGCACAAGATGATCTTGCCGGCGGATGTGTGGGGCGATGGTGAGCCCGAGGGCGTGCGCAAACGCGCTGCCGAGAAGCTGATCGACACGGCGCGGGCTTGCCGCGCATTCATTAACGCGGCGCCGGAGAAGACGGGATTTCCCGCGGTGGTGAACGGGTTCACGGGGTCGAGCATCTGGCATTCAATCTACGCGTTTCCGCCGACGGATCAGAAGTATTGGGACAAGGGGTTTGCCGACTTCTCCAAGCGGTTCACGCCGATCCTGGATGCGTTTGATAAGGAGGATGTGAACTTCGCGCTGGAAGTGCATCCGACGGAGATCGCCTTTGATACGGCGAGCGCCGCCCGCGCTCTTGAAGCGGTCAAGAACCACAAGCGCTTTGGCTTCAACTACGACCCGTCACACCTTGGGTACCAAGGCGTGGATTACGTGAAGTTCATCCGCGCATTCCCGCAACGCATTTACCACGTGCACATGAAGGATGTGTGGTGGGGCCACGGCGATGGCACCGTGGGTGTCTTCGGCGGACACACGACGTTTGCCGACGCGCGGCGGTACTGGGACTTCCGCTCGCTGGGCCATGGTGACATCAACTTTGAAGAAATCATCGTCGCGCTCAACGACATTGGCTACCAAGGCCCGCTGAGCGTGGAGTGGGAAGACAGCCGGATGGATCGCGAACACGGCGCAACCGAAGCCGCGGCTTTTGTGAAGAGCAAGAACTTCAAGCCCAGTGCGATCGCGTTTGATGCGCAGTTTGATCGGTGAGCACCGCGCCAGCACATTAGATCAAGTCAACTTGAAGCGCAGCGAACGTGACGCGGTAGCCAACCTGTTTAGGGCTGCACGCGTAGAGGCCGGCCATGAGGGTGGCGCTGGGGAGGTCCTCCATCAGGTGGGCGACGCGGAGTTGAGACCAAGTGCCTGCGATGTTGGCTTCGACGGTGTAGTCGGCGCGGACGCGTTGGATGCGTAGGGAGATGTCGCGCAGGTCCGGAGGCATGTCTTGGGTGGACCAGTCGGAATAGCCGGCGTTGGTGACAACGGCGCCGAGGCGGCTGGGGCCTTCGGGTTCGTATTCGACGGAAGTTTTGAGCCAGCAGTCGGCGGAGAGGCGGACGATCAGGCCTGCCTGGTCGTACTGATGGACGGGGTGGAAGCGGACGTGGGTGCTCATGAGGAAATCGGCGCTGGGCGGAATGGTTGCGAGCAGGCAGTGGCCGTTGTCGGCTTGGAAGCCGTAGTGGGTGCGCTGCCAGAAGTCGGTGTTGGCGGCGGTTTCGACGGTGAGGCCGGGGCGGGTGGGATCGATGCTCCAGCGCGGTGGCTCGTTGAACCATTTGAGGCGCGGGTCGAACTTGGGATTGTTGAACTGTTCTTGGAGCCAATGATCGCTCACGCAGACCTCCGTCGTTGCCCGTTTCGCTTTCGCGGTGCTGCTCGATAGAGTAACGCGGCCGCGCTGGAAAGTGGCGCGGCGTCTCATGGGTTTCGTTCAGCGTCGCATTCTCCATCTCGTACTCGGCGTGGTGCGCCGGCCGAAACTGACGCTGATCTTTGCAGGCGTGGCGCTGGCAGCGTGCGTGGGGCTGGCGGTGGCGCAACTGCGAGTCTCCACCGACACCAACAAGCTGTTCTCGGAAGAAGTGCGTTTCTTTCGGAACTACCTGGAGTTCATCCAGAAGTTTCCGGAGAACGAGGCGCTTTACATCATCGTTGAAGTCAAAGATGCCAAAGCTCCCCCGCCGGTGGAGCGATGGACGCGCGTTGCGGATTTGCTGACGGATCGCTTGAAACAAAATGTCGAGCACGTGCAGAGCGTGGACAGCCGTGTACCGCTGGGCGAGTTGGGCGTGCAGGGGATGCTCTTTGAGGATCCGAAGCTGCTGGAGCAGAACCTGAAAGACATCCAGCGCTTCGGGCAACTTGCGAAGTTGTGGGGGGAGGGCGGGCCTTTTATGAACGTGCTGGGGAGGGCGCCGCTGAGCCGGTTTCTTTCCGGCGTGGCACTTCAGAAGCCGGATGAGGAGACGGTTTCGTTTTTGAACGTGCTGGCGCAGAGCTGGGTCACCACGCTAAGGACAACGGGGTCGCTGAAGCTTGGCGAGCAGGTGCCGGATCTGATGGTGCTGGGCGCGACGGATCCTTCACGGCTTGGGTACTACTACACACCTGATGAAACGGATCGATCTCGACGCCTGTTGCTCGTCCGCGTGTTCCCGAAGGTGAAGTATGACTCGCTGACAGCTGTCACGGAGGCGGTCGATTCCATTCGTGATGTGATGCGGGAGGTGGCGAAGGAGTTTCCGGAATTCGCGGTCGGACTCACGGGGCGGCCCGCGCTGGATGCGGATGAGATGCGGACGACGGATCACGACACGCACCGCGCGGAAGTTGTGGCGCTGATCGTGGTGTTCATCGGCATTGCCCTCATGCTGCGTTCGGTTTGGCTGGCCCTGGTGGCCGAAATTTCACTGGCGGTGGGAATCGGGTGGACGTTCGGCTGGGCGACGATAAGTGTTGGGGAGCTCAACCTGCTGTCGATCGTGTTTGTCATCGCGCTGATCGGCATCGGAATGGATTACCTGGTGCAGGTGCTGACGCGCTACCGGCGCGAGGCGCGGCGGTATGTTCGGCCGACGGCGATCTGGGCGCGCGTGTTTCGGTACGTCAGCCCGCCGATCTTCACGGCATGCCTCGGCGCAGCGGGGGCTTTCTTCGTTTCGATGTTGACCGATTTCCGCGGGGCGGCGGATTTGGGCGTCATTGCCGGAGGCGGGCTGCTGCTGTGTCTCCTGGCCGGATACACGGTCCTGCCCGCGATTCTGGTGCTGTTTCCGGCGAAGCTAAAATTGGTCGATGAGGAGCAGCGTTACACACCTCCGCCGGTGAGCAAGCGTCATCCGGCGCTGCGGCTGCTGTTTCCGGTACTTTGGATCGTCGCCATCATCGCAGGGATCCCGTTCGCGCGGCAGACGAAGTTCAACCCGAACCTGCTGGAGCTTCAGGCGCCGGATCCGCAGCGCGACTTGCTCGTGCGGAAGGTGCAGACATGGTTTGCGGTGGTGTTGAGCAAGGACCTTGAGAAACTGCGGACGGTGCGGGATGCGGTGAAGGAACTGCCGGTGGTCAAGCGCACGGAAAGTGCGCTGGATGCGGTGGCGAATTATGAGTGGCTGAAGGCGCACCAAAACCGGGTGCCGAAGATCGATTGGAAAGAGCCGAACGCCGTTGGCGCCGGCGACATTGATAATTTGTCAGAGAAGGCGGCGCGTCTGGCGACGCATGTTGAGAAGAATTACGCGCCCACGAGCGGGTCGGGGAAGCTCGAGAAGCAGCAGACGGTGGAACAGTTGCAGACGTTCGCGAAGTTGTTGGACAGCGTGCCGAAGAATGAGCGCGGCCGGGTGGCCCAGCGCCTGAGCGCGTGGCAAGACCTGTTTGTTGGTCATCTTCAGGAACTGCTTGCACAGTTCTCGCCGCCGCCGCTGGAGATTGCGAAGGTGCCGAAGGAACTCCGGACGCATCTGATCAGCGAAGACGGGACGTACGCGCTGTACATCTACCCGGCGAAGGATTTGTGGGAGCGAGAAGCGCTTGGCGAATTTGTGACGGCGGTGGAGAAGCGGGTCACACAGATTCCCGATGCGCCGCACGTGACGGGGATCGCGCCCAACATCTTTCACTCGACGGCGAACATCGAGAAGGCCTTTTATAAGGCCACTTTCTATGCGCTGGCGCTGATCGTGATCCTGGTATTCCTGGACCTCAAGCGCGTCGGGCCGACGCTGCTGGCGGTCAGCGTGTTGGGGTTGGGCTTGCCGATGCTGGTGGCGCTCATGGGGCTGACCGGGGTGGATTGGAACTTCGCGAACTTCTTTGCGCTGCCGATCCTCATCGGCGCGGGGCATGAATATGGCGTGTTCATGATTCACCGTTACCTGGAAGTGCAGCACAACCCGCGGCGCGTGTGGGGACGATGGGATGTTTCGGATCGGGCGCTGCTGCTGTGCGCGTACATCACGAGCTTGAGCTTCGGATTTTTCTGGTGGCTGGGACATCACCGCGGCTTGAAGAGCCTGGGGCTGGTGATGGCGGTGGGCACCGCGTGTATTTACCTGGCAACGGTCATGGTGCTGCGGCCGATCCTGCGATGGCGAATCGATCGGCGGAAGTTGTACGAGCGGGAAGCGTGAAGCTGCGGCGGCGGAGGCCCAGCAGGCGCGCGGGCCATTGCGAGGGTAGGTCCTCAACGAGAAAGCGTTGACCGGTTATTGCCTCGGCGGCCAGGTAGCCGCTGCGGACGGCGCCTTCCATCGTGGCGGGCCAACCGGTTTGGGTGTAGTCGCCGGCGAGGTAGAGGTTTCGAATGCCGGTGACTGAAGGCGCCTGCTGGGGACGGATGCGGTCGATGCCGGGGGTGGGGCTGAAGGTGGCGCGTTTTTCGATGACGATGGTGCCGCGGAGCAGCTTCGCGTCGGCTGCGCCGGGCATCGTTTGGCGCACTTGCTGCTCGAAGAGTTGCAGGCACTCTTCTTTGGGGCGCCCGACCCAATCGCGCGCGGCGCTGATGACGCCGTGGACGACTTTGCCCTCGCGGTCTTTGCAGAAGAGCCACTGGAGCGGGCCCGTCATGAAAGCAACGTGGGTGGTGGTGAGGATCGGACGATCAAAGGTGAGGTGCGCGCCAAGGATGGGGACGGCGTCCAGCTTTTCGAGGTGGTGGAAGCGATCGTCCTGCGCAGCGAGTTCGTCAGGGATCCAGCGGCGGGCGTTGTGGTGGTTCGTCGCCAAGACCACCACATCAGCGTCGAGGAATGTGCCGTCGGTGAGCTCCACGCCGTTGACGGTTTGGCCAGTGAAACGAAGCTGGTTCACTCGGGTGCTCAGGCGCAGGTCGGTCAGGGGTAGCGTCGAGTATAGGTCTTCGAGCGGACAGTTGGGCAGGCCCATGACGTAGCCGCGGGCGTTGGCGAGCATGGCGTCCTGGAAGATCTGGATGGCGTAGGCGGCGCTGCACTTCCGCGTCTCTTCATTCAGGCCGCTGATGATGATTGGATCGTAGAACCGCTGGACGAGGCGCGGCGGCTGGTTGTGCTGATGGAGCCAGTCGCCAAACGAGGTGTCGGCGAGGGCGAGACGGCCGGCGGCATCCATGCGCGCCATGGCGAGCATCGCGCGAACGAACGCAGTGCGCTCGCTCAGTGAGAGGGCGTTGAAGCCGAGCAGCGACGGGCCGAGGTTCAGCGGCGCGGGCAAGCCCGGGACGCCGAAGAGGCCGAAGCGTCGGCCGCGCTCGTCGACGAAGTGGATCGTGCGCTCCCACGTGATGCGATGAAGCGCGTTGATCCGGCGGTACAAGTCGATGAGGTTCGTGCAGCAGCCGAGGAGAACGTGCTGGCAGTTGTCGATCTTCTCGCCAGTTTGGGGATCGGTGAAGGAGCCGGCGCGGCCGCCCAAGGTGGTGCGGGCTTCCAGGAGCGTGACCGAAGCACCCGTGGATTGCAGGGCGACGGCCGCTGACATACCGGCAAGTCCGCCGCCGATGATGATGACCTTCGGAGGCGGTTGTTGCATCGCGGTGTGGAAAGATAGAGGTTGAATATCGATCTGACAACCGCAACGGATGCGGTATAATCTCCGCATGGCGTCGCTAAACCTGAACGTCCCCGATGAGCTGAAGTTTCGGCTGCAACAGCGTGCATCGGAAAACGGATACGATTCGGTGGAAAAGTACATTGAGGCAGTGCTCGAGGCGACGGCGGAGGATGCGACGGTTGATGAAGATCTTGAGGCCCTGCTCCTCGAGCGGATAAAGGATCCGCGTCCAACCATCCCTTATGACAAGCAGTTTCAGGAGCAGTTTAGGCGAGAAATCGAGCGCAGGCGGCAGGGTCGGAGGAGCTAGATTGGCCCTTCGCATCGTTCTGAAACCGGCTGTTGCTGATGACCTTCGACAGATCATCGATTATCTGGATCAGCATAATGTAGACGCGTCGGATCGGTGGCTACAGGCGGTCTTTGCTGCGCTTGAAGATCTCGCACAGATGCCGGGGAAGGGAAGTCCGAAGCGATATCGTACAAAGCAGCTTGAGGGCGTCCGAAGCTGGCTGGTGCCTGGCTTTCGGAACTACGTGATCTTCTATCAAGCTTCCGATGAAGCACTCACTGTGCTGGGAGTGGTTCACGGGGCACGCGACGTGAGGAAGTTGTTGCGCGGACGTCGATGATCTACTTCGCCCGCACGGCGCGCCAGCCGATTCGGAGCTTGCTTAGGACGGAGAGGCTGACGCGTTCGGTGAGGACGCGCTGGGGGTCGGCGGCGATCTTGGTGAGCAGGCCGTGGTAGATGTCGGTCATGGCGCGGAGCGTGGGGCGGCTGTCTCGTTCAATGCGACCTTCCAGGGGCGATGATGCGGTGTAGAGGGATTCGGCACGCTCGATCTGGAAGCGGAGGAGGTTGGTGAAGCTCTCGCTGGCGCGACCGCTTTTTAAGTCAGAATCGGTGACGTTGAAGCGGACAAGCTCCTGGCGCGGGAGGTAGCAGCGGCCTCGTTCTGCGTCTTCGCGCAGATCGCGCAGGATGTTGGTGAGCTGAAACGCGACGCCTCGATCGACGGCGAGAGCCTCGGCGGCGGCGCCGCCTTCAAAGCCCCAGATGTAGATGCTGGCCAGCCCAATGACGCCGGCCACCCGGTAGCAGTAGGTGCGGAGATCGTCGAAGGTTTCGAAGGTGGCGCGGACGAGGTCCTGGCGCTGGCCCTCGATGACTTCGTCGAAGATGTAGCCGGGAATCTTGTGACGCTGAACCACTTCCGCGAAAGCGGGCCAGAGGGGGTGATCGTCCTGCTCGAACGTCTGGCCGTCGAGGATCGCCTTGGTCTGCATCTGCCAGGCGTCAAGTTCCTCCTGGCGCTGGGAGAGGTCGCGACCGTCTTCTTCGTCGGCGATGTCGTCGACGAGCCGCATGTAGGCGTAGAGGGCGAACATGGCGGAGCGCTTAGGCTCGGGCAGCAGGCGCAGGCCGTAGTAGAAATTCTTGGCGGCTTGGCGCGTGAGCTGTTCGCAGTAGGCACGGGATTGGGCGAGGCGGGGCTCGCCGGTCGGGGGAGCGAGAAGGCTCATGCCGCCCTCCCGAGCCCGCGGAGGATGCGGCTGGCCATGACGGAGATCAGCAGCCGGCCCTTCTGAAGCTTGGAGATCGAGGGGCGGCGAGAGAGGGTGTCGTAATTTTGTTTGCGAATGGCAGTCAGAACAGCGCGGCCGCCCGCGCCAAAGAGCGCGATCTGCCCGCGCACCTCCGGACGAAGCAGCGGAAGCAATCCTTCACCTTCATCGAACAGCTTCTCCGTCCGATCCACTTCGAAGCGGATCAGGCTGCGGTAGTTACCGTCGCAGCGTTTTTCCTTGATCTGCTGCTCGGTGACGTGGAACTGGTTCATCGATTCGCGGGGCAGGTAGATTCGGTCGCGCGCGTCTATGTCGCGGCGGACGTCTTGCCAGAAGTTGGCCAGTTGAAGCGCGGTGCAGATTTTGTCGCTGAGGCGCTGGCGCTGCTCGTCGCGGTAGCCGCAGAGGTAGAGCACGAGCCGCCCTACCGGATCCGCACTTCGGCGGCAGTAGTCGATGACCTGGTCGAAGGTGTCGTAGCGCGTAACGCGCTGGTCCTGCTCAAAGGCGTCTATCAAGTCGACGAACGGCTGGAGAGGGATGTCATGTCGGCGGATGGTTTCGGAGAGGGCGAGGAGCACGTTGTTCTGACACTCGCCGGCGTAGCACGCTTGCGTCTGCTGCCGAAACTGCGAAAGCATGCGGAGAGACAGCTCACAGTCAGCGAGCTCATCACCTAGATCATCCGCAATCCGACAGAAGGCGTAGATGTTGCAAAAGTCCTGGCGCAGGTGTTTGGGAACCAGGACGGAGACGACGGTGAAGTTTTCGTAATGGCTGTGGGCGAGGTGGTTGGTAAATGCTTGTGCGGACGCGGCATTCGTCGCGGGAGCCAGCGCCTGGCGCACAAGGCGGGGCAAGCGGGCGGAATCTGCTTGTGCCGAGGCAGGTGTCTCGGTGCTCGTCATTACAACCTTCCCTAACCCTGGGTGGCCCGGGCGTTTAAGGTGCCGCGGGCGCTCCTGGAGGACAACCGAAACCGCAGTTATACCGGAGGATCGGGAAGGCTTCCACGTTTACATGAGTTATAGGGTGAAGAAGCGGTAGACGGTGGTCGAGGTGAAGGTTTCGCCGGGGCGAAGGATCGTGTTGGGGAAGTTTTTGTGGTTCGGAGAGTCGGGGAAGTGCTGGGTTTCGAGGCAGAAACCGCCGAAGCGGGGATAAACACCGCCAATTCCGGTGATGGAACCGTTGAGGAAACCACCGGTGTAGAACTGGACTGCGGGTTGGTCTGTCGTGACTTCGATGCCGCGGCGGGCCTTTTCGTGGGTGACGCGGACTACGGGCCCGGCCGCTGCGCCGCCGGGTTCTCGCTTGTTGTTGAAGACGAAATTGTGGTCGTAGCCGTTGGCCACCTGCTCGATCCGCTCGCCCACGACGCGAGGCGTGGTGAAGTCGAAAGGAGTGTCCTTGACCAGGGCAATCTCGCCAGTGGGGATGAGGGCGGGGCTCACGGGCGTGTAACGGTCAGCCTGGATCTGGACCGCGTGGTCAAGCACCGTCCCGCTGCCCGGGCCGGCGAGGTTGAAATAGGAGTGGTTGGAGAGGTTGATGATGGTGGGCTTGTCGGTGGTGGCGACGTAGTCGATCCGGAGCTCGTTCTTGTCGGTCAGGGAGTAGGTGATGCGGGTTTCGACATTGCCGGGGAACCCTTGATCGCCATCGGGGCTGTCGAGGGCGAGGCGGAGGGTGGGTGTGCCGTTGGGGTCCGAAGGGCTTGCCCGCCAGAGGAGCTTGTCAAAGCCCACCGGCCCGCCGTGCAGCGCGTTCTCGCCGTTGTTCTGCGGGATCTGATACTCTTGCCCGTCGATGGAAAATTTTCCCTTTGCGATGCGATTTGCAAAACGCCCCACCACTGCGCCGAAGTAGGGATTTTGCTTTGCATAGGGCTCGAACGAGTCAAAACCGAGCACGATGTTGGAGGAGGGGCCTGAGGCGCTGGGGACGTGCAATTCCGTGATGCGCCCGCCGAAGTTGGTGATTTTGGCGACAAGACCCTTGCCGTTGTCGAGCGTGAATAGATCGACAGCGCGTCCGTCTGCGAGTGTGCCGAAAGGATGTTGTTTGATGGGCATGATAGCTGGTGGGTGAAGTCAGATGGCGCGACTCCGTCGTGCCGCGGATCAACGTATCCGCTGGGGTGGACTGTGCGGATTTGGAGGTGGATCGTCAAGCGCGCGAAAAAATTTGCGCCTGGTGCGAAACATCATCAGGTGCGGCGCGTCTATATCGGCCGGCGGCGTTTTTATTGTCCGCATTTCTCTCTGCCGGCAATACGTTTTCCAGACGCTGTCGCGCCCGGCGGATGTGCTGCGCCAAGGAGCGCGCAACACGCGAGAAAAGAACGTCTAATGACGTGTGCGGGAAGTTGGAAAATTGTTGACATTCATCGTGATGGAGGATACCCCTGTGGCCTTGTGTCCTCGCCTGAATCGGGCACGGCGGAATCGGGTGAGGCCGTCGGTTGCCGGGGTGGCTTCTGGAAAAAGTCCGACGATGCTCAACTCTTCTCTGTTTCGGAATGGGTGTCGTGTTGTTTCGGCGACAACTCTCTCGGTCGTCCTGGCGGCGTGGTCATTCTCCTCTGCTCAAGAAATTCCCAATCCTAACCAGCGCATGGGCTTTTCCGTCCGCAAGACGGACGACAAGTTCGTTAACGCGGTGGATGACTTCCAGCGCTATCGGGACAAGAAAGCGTGGGAGTTGGCGTTTCGCTCGCTGACGAGCGTGACGGGGGTGGATCCGAAGCTGATGGCGCCGAGCAAGGACGGGTTCATGCTGCCGGCGCGGCAGCGCATCATGGAGCTGCTGGTGTCTCTGCCGCCGGACGGGCGCGAGGCGTATCGCTTGTTTAACGATGCTCCCGCAAAGCAGATGTACGAACAGGCGACGGCAACGGCGAGCACTTCGCCCGCGGATGAAGTGCCGATGCTTCGCAAGCTTTACGAGCAATACTTCATCACCTCGATTGGGGATCAGGCGGCGGATCGACTGGGGGATGCGCTGTTCGAAAGCGGCGACTTCCTCGGCGCGGATGCGGCCTGGGCCGCGGTCACGGAGAAGTACCCGGACTCGGATTTGAGTGCGACGAAGATCCAGGTGAAACGCGGCGTGGCGATGGCGCGCTCCAAACGCTACGACGCGCTGGCGACGCTGGTCCAGCAGATGAAGGAGAAAGACGCCGGCGCTACCGTCTCGGTTGGTGGATCGGACGTGGTGGCTGTGGAGTTTCTCTCGTCGCTGGTCGAACCGACAACGCAGCCTTCCAAGAATCAACCGGCGCTGGCGAGCAATGACCAGTCGCCGATCAACCTGCCGCCGAGCGATCAGCCGGCGTGGCAGTGCCAGTTCCTGGACAACGAGGTCACGCAAAAGATTGCCGAGCGTGTGAACGGGTGGGGCTGGCAGGGCGCCAGCATGCAGATGGCGTTCTTCGTCCCCAGCAGCGACACGGACGGCAAGCGCGTCTACGTCAACTGGCTGGGCGCGTGCTTCGCCATCGATGCCGCCAGCGGCAAGATGGCCTGGCGCACCGACAAGTTTGATGAGATTTCACAGAAGGTGGATCAGCTTGTGCAGGCGGGGCCGGATGTTTTTGCTTATTCGACGGTCGTGATTCCGAACGATCGGGTGCTGTTCGTTCGCGTGCCGGTAAAGCGGATCAACTACGATGAGCCGATGCGGCTGACGTGCCATGACGCGAACACGGGTTCGCAGAAGTGGTCCAGCGAGAGCGGAACGCTCTCGAGCTACGCGTTCCTGGGCAAGCCGGTCTTCGTCAACGACATCATCTACGCACCTGCAAAGACGCGCGAAGGTTCAGAGCTGATGCTGCTGACCATCGACCCGAGCAACGGGAAGATGATCAGCTCCATGAGCATCGGCCAAGCCGCCGCGGGCACGAACTATCGCGGAAACACCGTGATCCCCTCGGCGCAGCTCAGCTACCACCAGGGGAAGGTTTTCATCCTGACCAACAACGGCGGCGTGGTGTGCGTGAGCCCGGCGACGAAGCAGGTCGAGTGGGCGTTCCAGTGCGAAGGGCCGCCCGTCGTCAATCAGCAGGATTGGTGGCAGCGGCAATACGGAAGCCAGAAGCTCAAGACGCCGGGCGTCATCGCGATTCGCGACGGAATCCTCTACTTCAAAGAGCGCGGTGTGGATGACATGTATGCGCTTGATCTTTCAGGTCCGACGCTGAAGTGGAAGCGGCCGATCGACGAGAGCGACATGATCGCGGGGATCACGTCGGACCGGATCCTGACTGTCGGATCTGACGCAGGGGCGATTGATCGCAACTCCAAAGCGCTGACGTGGTCGACCCGCATCCCGCTGGACAATGGGATGATCGATCCGCTCCTGGATGGGCATTCGCTGTTCGTCTACCTGAGCCGCGGGGTTTACGAGATCGATGCGAGCAACGGCAAGTTGGTGCGGATCTTCCGCGGGTCAGACAAGGATTCCATGGGCGGCTCCGTGTGGCGCGCGGGATCAAAGTTGATCACGGTATCGAACCAGGCGGTGACGGCGTATCCGCTGAGCGCGTCGGCGCGAGCAAACTAGCAAGTGCGTTGTTCCACCGTTGAACACAACATGCGCGGATGATGAAGGAGCTGATGGACATGCTGAAGAAGCTGATGAAAAACAAACTGGTGATGGCGGCGGCGTGCGTGCTGCTGGGTGCGGGGAGTGTTCGCGCGGAGGACGGTATCACCGTCTCGGCCTCAGGTGAGGTGAAGAGCAAGCCGACGGTTGTGGAGATCGGCGCGACGGTCACCGCCGACGCCGAGCTGACCGCAGATGCGATCGTGAAGTACAAGGAGGCGAAGAAGAAAGGGATCGACGCGATCACGAACTTGAAGCTGCCCAATGTAGCAATTGAATCCAACGGCTTCACCGTGAACGCGGCGATGGACCAGCAGCAGCAGATGCGGGTGATGCAGGGCATGCCCGGTGGCACCGCGCCGAAGCAGAAGGTGGAAGTCTCCGAGCAGATGAAGCTCACCATCAAGGACGCCGACAAGATCGATTCCGAGAAGCTCATGGACACGATGCTGAAGGTGATCGACACCGGCAAAGATGCGGGGCTGGTGATCGGTCCCCCGCCCGCGACGAATTACTACGAGATGCAGATTCGCATGGCCAGCGGTAAGGGGAGCAATCTGGCGCTCTTCAAGCTGGGCGACATCACCCAGCTTAAGGAACAGGCTTACAAGCAGGCAATGGATTCCGCGAGCGCCAAGGCAAAGCGCCTGGCGGATCTAGCGGGCGTGAAGCTCGGCCGCGTGCTGTCGGTGGCTGAGGGTCAACCCAAGGAAGAAACGAACCAAGGGGCGAACGCATCGCGTATGGCGTATGCAAACATGTACGGCGTTCCCTTCGTCCCTAACGAGCAGACAGATGTCAGCTCCAGCCTCTGTGCGGACATTCCTGTGAAAGTGGTGCTGACAGTGCAGTTTGCGATTGAGCAGCAGGTGGCGGTGAGTGGCGCCACGCCATCGGGGCGTTAAACGACCGGACAACCGCTGGCGGAAAGCGCATGCGAAAAGCCGTAAACAACATCGCTTGTCTCTGGATGACTGTGACGATGCTCGCGCCGACGTTCGTCCGCGCGCAGGAGCGTCTACCCAATCACGTCACTCCCAAGGTGCAGAAGTCCGTTCAGAAAGGCTTGGACTGGCTCGCCAAGCACCAGGGGCAGGATGGAAATTATCCGGGAACGCAGGATGGCAACGCGTATCCAGTAGCGATGACAGGATTGGCGGGGATGGCGTTCTTGGCGCACGGAGACACCCCGAGCCGCGGACCCTACGCTGAGAACATCCACCGCATCATGATGTACTGCATCGGGCAGCAGACGCCGAGCGGGTTGATCACCAGCAACGTCGAGTACAGCAGCCGAAGCATGTACGGGCATGGGTTCTCGATGCTGTTCCTCGCCAGCGCCTATGGCATGGAGACGGACCAGAAGATCCGCGATCAGCTCAAGAAGGTCATCGCTAACGGCATCCAGCTTACGGCGCAAGGTCAAAGCGTCTACGGCGGATGGACCTATACGCCCGGAGGCGGTGATGAAGGTTCGGTGACGGTGACGCAGATGCAGGCGCTGCGGGCGGCGCAGAACGCCGGCTTCACGGTGCCCAAGGGAACGATCGAAGCCGCGGTGAAATACCTGGAACTGTGCCGGGCGCAGGAAGGCGGCATCGTCTACTCGTACGGGTCGGGTGGTCCGGCGTGTCTGGCGATCTCCTGTGGCGCGCTGGCCAGCATGTACAACGCCGGCGAGTACGAGTCGAAGATGAGCGATGCCTGCCTGGCGTACGTGTGGAAAGAATTCGAGAAAAACAAGAGCCAGTGGAGCAAGAACGCCGGGCACGACTACTACGCCCACCTGTATGCAGCGCAGTGCTTCTACCAGGCGGGCGATCGATACTGGAACGATTACTTCCCG
The DNA here is from genome assembly GCA_036387255.1 of Tepidisphaeraceae bacterium. GTDB lineage: Bacteria > Planctomycetota > Phycisphaerae > Tepidisphaerales > Tepidisphaeraceae > DASVUC01. The sequence continues at coordinate 25,877 of DASVUC010000296.1, forward strand.
TCGGCGCGGGATCAACTGATCGCGCAGCAGAATTCCGATGGCTCCTGGAACGGCGACGGCATCGGGCCGATCTACGGCACCAGCATCGCGCTGATCATTCTTCAATTGCCCTACAAGTTCCTTCCCATTTACCAGCGTTAGTTTCACGTAGCATGGCCGTCCCGGCCATGCACATGGGCGAGACGCCCATGCTACGCAAGAAGAGGTCTGTCTTGAGCAGCAACAACAATCATGATGTCGATTTGCAGGGGCTCAATCGCCTCCGCGAGGCGCGCGACAACATCAAAGAGCAGATGGCGCGCGTGATCGTCGGGCAGGAAGAAGTCGTCGAGCAACTGCTCGTCTGCCTGTTCGCACGCGGACACTGCATCCTCGAAGGCGTGCCGGGGCTGGCGAAGACGCTGATGATCCGCACCCTGGCCAAGTGCCTGTCGCTGGACTTCTCGCGCATCCAGTTCACGCCCGACCTCATGCCCAGCGACATCACCGGCACCGACGTGATGTACGAAGATCGATCAACGGGGGAGCGGTCATTTAAGTTTCTGGAAGGGCCGCTGTTCGCGAACGTCTTGCTCGCCGACGAGATCAACCGCACACCGCCCAAGACGCAGGCCGCGCTGCTCGAAGCGATGCAGGAGCGGCAAGTGTCGGCGGGCGGGAAGCGCTACACGCTGCCGGACCCGTTCTTCGTGCTGGCGACGCAGAACCCGATTGAGCAGGAGGGAACGTATCCACTGCCCGAGGCGCAGCTCGACCGATTCCTGATGAAGGTGTACGTGGGCTACCCCGATGAAGAAGCCGAGCGCGCGATCTACCGCATGCCCAGCACCGGCGGCGGGACCGAACCCGATCACGTCGTGGGCGGCGAGGAGATGCTGGCGCTCCAGAAGATTGTCCACAAAGTACCGGTGAGCGAATTCTGCATCAGCTATGTCTCGAGCCTGATCCGCGCCACGCGATCGGCGGAGGCGAAGACGCCGCAGTTCGTGAAGGACTGGGTGCTGTGGGGCGTCGGCCCGCGTGGCGGGCAGGCGCTGATCGCTACCGCCAAGGCGCGGGCGGCGCTGGACGGCCGACCGGAAGTTGACGTGGAAGACATCAAGGCGCTGGCCAAGCCGGTGCTGCGGCACCGCATCGTGCTGAATTACAACGCCGAGGCGCAGGGCCAGACGCCCGAGAGCGTCATCCAGAAGATCATCGACACCATCCCGGTTCACGCGGAAGCAAAGGCAGGTCATGGCCGAATCGAGTCCGTACTTAAGGCCTGAGATCCTGGCGCAGATCGTGAAGCTGGGACTGCGCGCGCAGCGCGTGGTCGAAGGGACGATCTCCGGCTTGCATCGAAGCCCGCTGCACGGCGTCAGCGTGGAGTTCGCTGACTACCGCGAGTACACTCCCGGCGATGACCTGAAGCGCCTCGACTGGCGCGCGTACGCCCGCTCCAACCGCCACTTCATCAAGCAATATGAGGAAGAATCCAACCTCCGCTGCACGATCCTGATGGACGCCAGCGCCTCGATGCGCTACGGCCGGAAGGAGATGACGAAGTTCGAATACGGTGCCACGCTCGCCGCGTCACTGGCCTTCGTTTGCGTGAAGCAGCGAGACGCGGTGGGACTGGCGTTGTTCGACCGGGAAGAGCGCACCTGGCTCCGCCCTGCCGCCACGCAATCCCAGCTCACGAAAATCATCGACGCTCTCGAGAAGGCCAAGCCAGAGCGCGAGACCGATACGGGCGCGGTGATGCTTCGGGTGTGCGACCAGATCAAGAGCCGCGGGGTGGTCATCATCATTTCGGATCTGCTGTGCGATCTGGATGCGTTCTACGCAGCGCTGGGCCGGTTCCAGTACAGCGGCCACGAAGTGATGATCATGCAGATCCTCGATTCCGATGAGATCGAGCTCCCCTTCCAGGACTCGGTGCTGTTTAAGGATATTGAGGGGGCGGAGGAACTGTTCGCCGAACCCTGGGCGTTCCGCAAGGCTTACAAGCAGGCGATGGAGAACTTCATTGACGAGGTGAAGCAGCGCTGCCAGTTTGCCGGGATCGATCACATCCTTCTGCGCACGGATGAAAATCTAGGCCTTGGGTTAAGTCATTACCTGCACCAGCGTCAGCGTGGCGATCACGGCAAGCGAGGCGGAAAGATCGGAAACTTCAGAGGATAAAGACGTGACACGGGCATCTTGCCCGTGCGGGAGACGCGAATCACGGGCAAGATGCCCGTGTCACAGCAAAGCATCAGAATGGGCTTTCTTAACGCATATCTTCTCGGCGGATTGGCGCTCGCCAGCGTGCCGATCATCATCCACATCCTCAACCGCCGCCGGTTCATGCGCCTGGATTGGGCGCCGATGAAGTACCTGAAGCTGACGATCAAGCAGAACCGCCGGCGGCTGCGGATCGAGCAGCTCATTCTCCTGGCGATGCGCGTGCTCGTCGTGATGCTGATCATCCTGGCGGTCTCGCGGCCGATTCTTTCCCCCAGCGCCATGGGGTCCTGGCTCGGCGGACACGGACGCACGAGCCGAATCATTATCATCGACGATTCGGTCTCGATGGGCTATCGCAATGAGGGCCGCAGCGCTTTTGAGCGCGCCCGCGACGCCGCCAACCAACTCATCACCGCCATCGGCACACAGGACAGCGTCACCGTCATCACCAGCTCCGCCGCTGATGCGCCGCTCGTCAAAGAAGCCAACCTCGAAGACCCCAAGAAAGTCACCAGCGCCGTCAGCGCATTAGGTGTCAGCGATACCACCAGCGATTGGCCCAGCACGTTTCGCGCGGTGGATCAAGTTCTCGCCTCGACCACATTTCCCCAGAAAGAAATCGTCGTCATCACCGACCTGCGCAAGAGCGGCTGGGGGCCGGCCGTCACCGAGACCGGCAACCGCTGGGCCGGGCAGAATGTCGGATTGAAAATCGTCGACGTTGGCATCCGCGAGACCGCAAACCTCGCGATGCCCGCCTTCGAGCTTGAAGACACTGTCGCCCTTCCCGGGCCGGTGAACCTGAAGGCCCAGATCCGCAACAACACGCGCTCTACCGTTACCGGCGCACAGGCGCTGCTCACCATCGGCACCGAAACCCGCCCCGTGCTTCTCCCTGATCTCGCCCCCAATCAAACGACGGACGTTCCGATCACGATCAACCCGAATAAACCCGGTCAGATCCCGTTGCGCCTGGGCATGAACAATGACGCCATGCCGGGCGATGATGGGCGATGGCTGTGCCTGACCGTTCGCCCGACGATTGAAGTTTCCATGGTCGATGGCGAACCAAGCGCCCAGCCCTTCGAGAGTGAAACCGATTTCCTTGGCCTCTCCTTCTCCGTTGGTACCGAGCCCTGGCATCTGAAGCGCAACACCGACGTCGAATGGAACGGCAGCCGACTGGGGCCAACCGACGTCACTGTCCTGGCCAACGTCGCCTCGCTCACTCCCGAGCGTGTTGCGGAGCTCGAGCGCCAAGTCAGCGAAGGCATGGGCCTGATCATCTTCTGCGGCGACTTGATGGACCTCGGCAGCTACAACCAGCGCCTATTCCGAAATGGGGAAGGCCTGCTCCCCGCGAAGCTCGACGGCGTCAACGAAGCCGCCGTCACGGGAATCGTTGTCGAAGCGGCGCAGCAGTCGCCCATCGAGCCGCTGAGCAAGCTCGCGCCCGCGGCGCTGGCGCGGATTCGGTTATCCAAGTTCATGGGCGTGACGGTGCCGGGCAATGTGAAGGAAGCCCGCGTGCTGGCGCGGTGGAACAATTCCGAAGCGTCACCGGCGGTCATCGAAAAACGCTTTGGCCGCGGCCGCGTGATCCTGGTCACCGTCACCGCGGACAAGGCCTGGAGCGACTGGCCGGTTGATCCGACGTACGTGCTCGCCATGCGCTCGGCGGCGATGGCGATTGCTAAGGGCGCTAGCCAGCAGGACAACATCCTCGCGGGCCAGCCCATCCAGGTGACGCTCGATGAAGGCGCCAGCGCCATGGAGCAACAGGTCAAGCTCCCCAGCGGCGAGAGCGCGACCGCTGAGCTGATCAAACCGGCGGATAAGTCGCCGCAGGTGATCCGCTTCACCCGCACGCGAAACGCGGGCGCTTATGAAGTGAGTTGGAAAGACGCCAAGGGCCAAGCACAGTCTCGTCTTGTCTGCGTCAGTCCCGATAAGGCCGAGAGCGATCTCACGGCCATTCCCGAAGGTGAGCTCCAGGGGATGCTTGGCGCGCTGCATCCGCCGATCGTGCATTATTCAGGTGAAGCATCCCTGGCCCAGCGGGGCAAGGAAATCTGGCGCACACTCGCGATGGGCCTGTTATGTCTCGCCCTCGGTGAAACCGTCTTCGCCGTCTGGGTTGGACGAGAAAGGTAGTCGGTTCAGCGGCCCCGCTTGCGGGGCGCGTTCCGGGCGACAACGTCCGGCTGCAACTCATGAAACGCTTCATCGAAATCCTCTTCGGCATCAAACCAGCCCCGTGGGCCGAGGGCGGCACCTGGCGCCTCGAGTGGCTGTCGATGCCCAAGCACGACAAGATGTTCCTCTTGATCGTGCTGGTCCTCTTCGCCGGCTACGGTGTGCTCTGGCTCTACCGCAGGGAAGGCCGTAACCTCGCCTTTCCTATCCGCGCAGGCCTTGGCGCTCTCCGCATGATCGTCCTCCTCGGCATCGTCGCGATGCTGCTTGAGCCGGTCCTCATCATCAGCAAGAAAGAGTTCGTCCCCTCCAACCTCGTCGTGCTGATGGATCGCTCTGAAAGCATGGAGCTGAAGGACGCGTACGTCGATCAGGCCAAAGCGAGCAATCTTGTTCAAACGCTGAAGCTCACGAGCCCCACAGAGCTTCGCGACAAGACCCGGCTCGGCCTCGCGCAGCGCGCCATGGAGATCGGCCTTGCTGAGCAGTTGTCAGCGCGCGGCGACCGGATCGTGCAGGTGCGCTCGTTCGCCTCGCAGCTCATGCCGGAAGGCGCGACGACCCAGCCCGTCACGGCCAGCGAGAAATCTACGACCGCCGTCGGCAATGCCGTCAGGCAGGCGCTCAACGCGTACCGCGGGCAGCCGCTCGCGGGCGTCCTTGTATTGACGGATGGCCAATCCAACGCCGGCGAGATGCCCATGAAAGCCGCCGAAGCCGCCGCCGCTGACGGCGTCCCGATCGTCGCCGTCGCCGCGGGAACACCTGAAGGCCCGCGCAACGCAAAGCTCACCAAGATTGAATCGAATCCCGTCGTCTTCGTCCGCGATCCCAATCAGCTTCACGTGCTGATCGAATCGAAAGGTCTAACTAACGCGAACGCGACCTTGGTGCTCGAGCGGCGCAAGGACGGCGGCCCGTGGGAAGAAATCGCCCACAACCCGATCACGCTCGAAGAAGCCGGCCGCGTGCAGTCGATCCCGTTCGACTTCAAGGAAGATCAACCCGCTAAGCTTGAGTTCCGCGCCCGCCTTGCCGACGTCGGCCCGGAGCTCACCGCCGACGACAACATCGCCACCGCAGAAGTGCGGGTCATTCGCCAGAAGATCAAGGTGCTCTTCATCGCGGGCTCGACGTTCCCAGAGGTCGAATTCATTCGCAACGCAATCCTGCGTGACGCGGGCCTGCAAGCCTCCACCTGGCTCCAGACCGCCGACGCGAACTACATCCAGCCGGGCAACCCGGTCATCAAGCGGCTGCCCAACACGCAGGATGAGCTAAACGATTTTGACTGCATCGTTCTCTACGATCCCGATCCCGCGCTTTGGCCGCCGGAATATCCGCAGATGCTGATCAACTTTGTCGCCCAGGCGGGCGGAGGATTGGTTTACGTCGCGGGCGAGCGCGAGACCAAGGATCTTTTCGAGCGCCCGGAAGATCCCGCCGTCGCGTTCATCAGCATGCTGCCGGTGGTTTCCGAACCGGGCCTCTATCGCACGGACGTCTCGGTGAAGCTGTCGTCGCAGGAACCGTGGCGTCTCGAGATCACGCCGGAGGGTCGCGGCGACCCAATCTTCCAGTTCTCCCAGAAAAGCGAAGACAACGAGAACATCCTCTCCAGCCTGCCGGGGATGTACTGGCACTACCCTGTCACGCGCGCCAAGCCCGGCGCGACGGTGCTGGCGCGTCATGGCGATCCGCGCATGCGCAACGAGCACGGCCCGCACGTGCTCCTCGCCACCCAGCGCGTCGGACCGGGACGAACCTTCTGGGTGGGCTTCGATTCCACCTACCGCTGGCGCTACCTCGATGAACAATTCTTCGACGGGTTCTGGGCGCGCATGATCGACCGCGCCGGCCGCGCCAAGCAGCTCGGCGGACGCTACCCCTACACCCTCGCCACTGATCGAGCCACCTACCGGCCCGGTTCCAACGTCACGCTCACCGCGACATTTGAAAATGCGCTCGAGCGCGACACAGGCCTTGAGCAGCTTCATGGCGAAGTTGAAGTTACCGACCAGCCGCCCATCCCCATCACGCTCAACCCGCGACCCGGCGACGCCAACACGTTTGAGACGAGCTTCCCCGTCAATCACCCCGGCCTGCACTTCATTCGCGTCTGGTCGGGGGGCGAGGATCTCCGCCAGGTCGCCAAAGCCGCGACGCTCCAGTTCCAGGTGGAGCTGCCCAACCTCGAATACGACCGCCCCGGTAATGACCTCGCGAGCCTCCAGGCAATGGCCAAGGCATCACACGGCGGTGTCTTCGAAATGGACCAGCTCAACCAGGTCGCGGACACCTTCAAGATCAAGCGCGTGGCAAGAGTCCTTGAAGACCGCCAGGAAATCTTCGACGCCCCGATCCTGTTCATCACGATCCTCCTTGCCCTGTTCGCCGAGTGGATCTTGAGAAAGAAGTTCCGGATGGTCTGATGTTTTGCGTGGCATGGGCGTCTCCCCCATGCGCCTGAGATGCATGGGCGAGACGCCCATGCCACGGAAGTTATGACCGCGATCGACTCCACAATCTCCGCCCTCTCAACACGCCGGGACGACGTCGTCTCGCGCCTCTCCGACCTGCGCAAGCGCGTCCGCCTGCACCTCGTTGTCGCCGGCGCCACCCGCATCGTCGCCGAAGCCATCGGCCTCGCCCTGCTCAGCCTCCTCGTCGATCGCTGGCTGCGCCTCGGCCGGCCCATGCGCATGTGGCTCCTCTTCCTTGCCCTCTCCTGGCTGGCTTATGAAATCTGGCGCTTCATCATCCTTCCGCTTCGCGCCAAGATCGGCCTGGTCGATCTCGCCTACGAAGTCGATCGCACCGATCCGTTCAACCGCTCGAATATCGCGCCGCGCGTGGCGACGGTTCTCGAGCTCCCGAGCCTCCTCAGCGGCCCGCTCGCTCCCTCGCCCGCGATGGTGACGCGGGCCGTCGAGCATGCCCACGAGTCGCTTAAGAACGTCAACTTCCTGGCCCGCCTCGATCACAAGCGCTTCAACTTCCAGCTCTCTTCGATCGCCTGCATGCTGATCGCGTGCATCATCCTTTCCGTGGCCGCTCCCGCGACCGCAGGGCTCTGGGCGCGCCGATGGTTCGCCGGCTCCAACGAGCCTTGGCCGCAGAAGACGTATTTGACGATCGCCGGCTTGGACAACGGCCGAATCATCGTTCCCCGCGGCGAGCCGTTCGTCATCCGCGCCAGTGTGCGGCAAGGGTCCGAAGCGCCCGATGCCGTCGCGCTCAAGATCCGGGAAGAACACGGCGCCAAGATTAACGGGGTCATGACCAAGTTCGGCAATGCCGACTGGCGCTACGATGTCGCCTCGGTCCAGCAGCCCATGAGCGTGGAAGTGTTCGGCGGTGACGACGACCTGGGCCCCTTTTTCATTGAACCGGTCGACCGTCCCCGCATCACCAAGCTGGAGCTCATCAGCCAGCACCCGACGGAAGCGAATCCGACGAACCATCTCTTCACCGGCCAGGAGGCCGACCTCGCTTTCCTCGCTAAGACCAAGCTCGAGCTGCGCTTCGACTCCAACGTTCCGATCGAACAAGCCGTCATCCGCAACGCCGCCGGCCCCGCGCCTGCCGTCAACCGCACCAGCGATAAGACCTTCACCTGCTCCTGGAACCACGAGAAATCGATGCAGCTGGAGATCGAGCTCACGGGCACACAAGCGCACCTCACCAGCGTCCCGGTGCCGCTCAGCGTCGGACTGAAGGTCGACCAGGCGCCGCGCGTCACCCTTTCCTACACCGGCGTGCGCCAGCGCATCACGCCCATGGCCCACATCCCGCTCACGCTTGCAGCCCGCGATGATTACGGCGTCGTTCACCTCGATCTCGCCAGCAAGACTGAGTTTCTGGACCCCGAGAAGAAGATCCAAACCACCGCCACCACGCAAACCATCTACGGGCCCGTGAAGCCGGCGAAGGAAATGGATGTTCAAATCAAGCAGACCTTTGAAGTGGCTCCAATGAAGCTCGCGGTGGGGGCACTCCTCTCCGTCAACGGCATCGCGGAAGACGAGAATTACCTGGGCGCGCAGAAGGCTCAATCCCGCCCCGCCAGCTTCCGGATCGTTCAGCCGGACGAACTTTTCAAGGAGATCCTCGTCAGACAGCAGGGCGAGCGCGCCAAGTTCCGCAAGGCGATCGATGCTGCCCAGAAGATCCGCGATCAGCTCAACACGGTCACGGAGCCGATGGTCCAGCAGCTGTCCCGGGATCACCGGACCATTCAGCGTGAGGCTATGCGGATCAGCACGAGCCTGACGGAGTCGATCATCGAGATGAAGCTCAACGAGCTCGGCGGCGCCGAAACTTACGACCTCATGGAAAAGAAGGTCTTAAAGCCCCTTGCGACGCTCAACGAGCAGCTGATGAACCCGCAGCGCGACGCGTTTGAAGCACTTGGAAAAGCTGATGACCCGGCCAAGGTCGCTGACGTCGCCGGTCGCCAGGAGCAGATCGTGTCCAGCATGAACGACATCCTCAAGCAGATGGCCCAGTGGGACTCGTTCGTCGACGTCATCAACCAGCTCAACGAGATCATCCGCATGCAGGAAAAAGCCAAGAGCCAGACCGACGAGCTGCGCACCAAGCAGGTGAAGGACATTTTTGAGTAGAGCCCCCGGCCATATTTGAATTGTGGCGGTTTTCCTAAGGAAGTAAGATGATCGGCCAGTTCCACACTCTTGCTCAAGCAAAGGAAGGCGTCATGAACCGCCGATTCCACGTCTCGATCATCCTGGCGATGCTTCTCTCGACCCTCGCGTGGGGCGCGGGGCCGGTGGCGCCGACGACACAGGTCACGCCGCAGGACCAGATCCAGTTCGCGCAGAAGAACATCCAGGCTCAGATGAAAGAGCTGGAAGAGCGCATGTTCCACCTCGCGGAACTGATCCGCGCCAGCGAAGCCGATAACTCCGCTAAGCTCCTCATGGCCGTCTCCAAGGCGCGCCAATCGCTCATCGTCGAGCAGATGAAAGACGTGCTCGACTTCATCGGCACCAAGGACTTCTCTAAAGCCGCCGGCGAACAAAAGGAAGTCCTGAAGAAACTTGACGAGTTGAAGAAGCTCCTGCTCGCGACGGATCTGGATCTCCAGATGCAGCTCGAGCAGCTCAAGAAGCTGAACGAAGCAATCAAGAAGCTCGACATCGCCATCAAGGAACAGAAGCGCCAACAGGCGGAGACGAACAACATCGCCGCCGCGCAGAAGCAGAACAAGCCGGTCGAAGATAAGAAGTTTGAGCAGGGCAAGAACGATCAGAATCAGAACAAGAAGAACACCGACAACATCAACGCGATGATGAAGGACCTGGGCGAGAAGGGACAGAAAGCCGCCCAGTCCCTTTCCAATGCTTCGGGCACGATGACCAAAGCGTCGGGAAGCCTCGGCAGCAAGAAGGGCGGCGACGCACTCACCCAGCAGACCGACGCGGTCAAGCAGCTCGAGGAAGCCAAGAAAGAGCTTGAAGCGCAGCGAAAGAAGCTGCTTGAAGAAATCGAGCGCCTCGTCCGCAAGCAGATCATCGCCAACCTCACCGAGATGCTCGATCGCCAAGTCGCCGTCCGTCAGGCCACCGCTTCGCTGTATCCCCGAGCGGAAGCGCAAGACCGCGAAGCCCTGCTCCGCGTGAAGCAGCTTGCCACCGCCGAAGGTCACATCGTAAACATCTGCGAGCAGACGGTCGAGCTGATTGAAGAAACACAGTTCAGCCTGGCGCTCCCGCCGGCCCTGCAAAGCATCGGCCGGCGCTGCACCGTCATCCAGAACGACCTCACGCAAGGCCGCGCCAACCAGAACGTCATCGCTGCCGAGCAGCAGGTGGAGCGGGACCTGAAAGATCTGATCGAAACCTTCAAGGAACTGGCCAAGTCCACCGCCAAGCCCTCGCAGTGCAAAGGTTGCGGCGGCGACAAGAACAAGCTCCTCGCCGAGCTCAAAGTCCTCAAGATGCTCCAGGTCCGCGTGAACGAGGAAACCAAGGACGCCGACGGCCGTCGCGCCGCCGCCGCCCGCGAGCTTCCCAAGGACCTCAAAGAAAAGATCGGCACCACGAAGGACATGCAGGTGCAGGTGCGCGATGCGATGGATGCGCTGCACCACCGCGTCTGCCCGGATTGCCTTGATGAAGAGTGATTGGAGGAAGCGATCATGACGTTCAAAATCCATTCAATCGCCGCGGCTCTCTCGCTCTGCGTGATGGGCGCCTCCGCTCGCGCCGGCACCGGCTCGTTCCCCCTCCCCACCGGCCGAACCGGCATCAGCGAAACCCAGGACCTCATCAGCAAAGCAGTCAAAGACGCCACCGCCGGACGCGAGGAAGATCCGCTCAAGTACATCGTCAAAGACATGGGCTCCGTCGCCGTCGATCTCGGCAAATACCAAACCGATCACCCGGTGCAGCAGAAAGAAGAGCGCGTCGTCGCGGACCTTGAGCTGGTCATCAAGAAGCTTGAGGAGCAAATGAAAAAGGGCGGCAGCGGAGGCGGAGGCCTTAATCCCTCACGCCCGATGGCCGACTCCGTCATCGCCGGCGGTCCCGGTGGTATCCGCGACCTCCACGATCCCAAGGCCGGTGAAAAGACCTGGGGCAACCTTCCCCCCAAGCAGCGCGAGCAGATCCTGCAATCCAAAACCGACGGCTTTCCCCCGGGCTACGAAGCCCTCCTCCAAAGCTACTATCGCCGATTAGCACAGGAACAAATCGGCGCGGATACCTCCGGCGGCGCAACCGGCGCCGCGCCGGCAGCAGCACCAACCACCAATCCATCACGCTAGACCCTCAGGCAACTTGCAAAGGAATCGCGACATGCGGGCTGTGGTCATCGCACTGATTCTCTCCCTTCTGCCCTCCATCACCCTGGCGCAAGGAAAACGGGCCGTGCGGGTCAATGTCGCACAAGCTCCGGCCGCCCCCGCGGCCGCGTCAGGAGCGGCGCTTCCCGCGCCGGAATCCACCGTCCTCCTCGACCCAAGAATCTCCTGGCTCCCCGCCGCCGAGTGGGACGGCAACAAGCCCCCCACCGCCTACGGCTACGACCCCAACACCAGCAAACCCAAGTTCACCGTCGTCGACCAAAACGCCAAAGCCCTCTGGATCTACCGCCCCCTCGTCGCCATAGACCCCTCCAAGTATCCGCTGCTCAAGATCAAATACCGCGCCACCAACTTTGATAAAGAAGCGCAATCCGTCCTCCGCCTTGTCCACGGCAAGAAAGACAGCGCCCACGTGATCACCCTCTTCACCGGCGCCGACGTCGCCTCCGATAGCCGCGAGCACGAGCTGACCAAAGATCTCCGCGAAGACAAAATAACCCAGCCCCTCAGCAACCTCGGCATCTGGGTCAGCGCCAGCAACCTCGGGAACGCCACGTTCGAAGTCTCTGAAATCTCCTTCTCCGCAGCCGACGACACCAAGCCCGATGCCTCCAAGGACGATCAGCCCATCCACGTCCTCGTGACCGACGACCAGGACAAGCCGCTTGCCGGCGCGAAGGTGATCGTCGATCACGAGCGGCTTAACTTCCTGCGCACCGCAACCACCAATGACAAGGGCGAAGTTGACCTCACCCCCATCACCAACGAATCCAATGCCCACTCCGTCCGCGTCGAAAAAGACGGCTTCGTGATGCTCCAGCGCGTCGCCGCGAAGGCGGAGCGCGTCACTGCCAAGCTCACCCCCGCCAGCTACTACGGCGGCACCGCCAAGGACGAGAACGGTACGCCCCTCGCCCGCGCCATGGTCACGCTGAAGGCGGAAAAATCTTTCACCGACGCGCTCGGCCGAGACCTCCACAACTGCATCCTCACCGATTCATCCGGCCGATGGACTGCGCCCCCCTATCCCGCCGATACCTCGCTCTTCAAAATCACCCTCTCCCACAAAGATGAATCGGGAAGCGAATCCGTCGCCGATCTCGACGCGTCAACGCTGAAGCGGTCGCCTCCCCTGCGCATTGTCACCGCATCGCCCTCCGGCGGCAGCAGTTCGGACAAATCCACCAGCTCCACCCGCCCGACGAATGGCTCGTCTTCCTCGGCATCCTCCGCCCGCGCCTCCGCATCAAGCACCAGGCCTGCCGCTGCTGAATCCAAGCCCAAGGTTCCGATGCCTACGGTGACGATCCAGAAGGTGGATGACACTTCCATCACCGCGGAGCTGGCGGGGCTCAAAGACGGGCAACTCTCGCTCGTCACCAAGAAGAGCGGCAAGGAATCCTCCGAGAACATTGCGCTGGCCGATATCGTCGATCTCACCCTCAAATCCCCCAGCAGCAGTTCCTCCTCATCGTCGTCATCTTCATCCTCGTCCAGTTCAAACAAGCCCACCACTGCCCCGATCAGCCTGAAAAACAGCCGACTCGAGCTCGCCAGCGGCGACCGGCTCCTCGGTGAACTCACCAACTGGGCCGACCGAAAGCTTGCCTTCAAGTTCGATTCTTCCACCATGCCGCTCGACGTGCCGATCGATCAAGTCACCGCCGTCTGGTGCGGCAGCCAGGACATGATCATCAAGGCCAAGGCGCTCGGCGAAACGGCCGCCAACGAAGACGTCGCCTACGCCATCAAAGACAACGATGTCGTCGCCGTCCGCGGCCTCGCCGTCGGCATCGACGGCAACTCCCTCAAGTTCCGCTTCAATGAAGAAGATCGCAAGCTTCCCATCGCCCGACTCGTGGGCGTCGCGCTGGCGCATCCCGAGCAGGCGGCCGCCGAACCCGTGTTCGATCAGCTCCTCACTTTCACCACCGCCGACCAGTCGCTTCCCGGCAGGCTCACCGCGATCGGCACGGGCGATATCGAGCTTGTCACGAAATGGGATCAGACGATCAAGGTGCCCCTCGCCAAGATCACTAAGATCACCTGCCGAAACGGTAAGCTTGCCTACCTCTCCGACATGAAGCCCGCCGGCGTCGAGCAAACGCCCTTCTTCGATCGCCTCTACACCTTCAAGATGGACAAATCGCTCGATGGTAAGCCCATCCAGATCCAGGACGGCACCTACGTCCGCGGCATCTCCGTCCACTCGCGCTCGCGACTTACCTTCAACGTCGCCGGCCAATACGACGAGTTTCGATCCAAGGTTGGCTTTCAGCAACCGGAAGGGAAGCTCGGCGACTGCGTCGTCCGCGTCATCGGCGACGGCAAGACGCTGTTCGAAAATCTCAACGCCAAAGGCGACGACAAACCTTTCGAAATCAAAGTCCCCGTTGCCGGGGTGCAGAAACTCATGCTCGAAGTCGACTACGGCAAAAATCAGGACGTTGCCGATCGTGTGGTTTTCGCCAACGCCAGAGTCCTCAAAACCAAATAACGTGTAGCCCTCCCGTGTCCGGGGCGCTGACGTTTGATGCAACGGCACGCACCGATCCGCGAGTCGCCCAGTCCTCAAAACCGAAAAAACGTAGCACGGACTTCCACCCGTGACGCGCGACCCGACAACTTCAACCACCTCAACCTCGTGAACAAAACATCTCTCATCATCCTCCTTCTCCTCTCGCTCTGCTCCCGCGCCCAAAGCGCGGTCCCCACCTCCGCCCCCTCCGGCGACTACGAGCTCCACGAATGGGTCGTCTTCGTCGCCGACGCCAACCAATCCAACGCCAACGCGCTGAGTGAATTCAAAGCCACTTTTCCCGGCTTCGTCTCCTCTCGCCGCACCAACGCCGACGAAAAAACCGCCAACGATCCCATGCCTGTCGGTGTCATCCGCATTCTCGGCGACGCCCCCACCAGCGACAAAGACAAGATCGACGTCCTCCTCGAAATGAAATCGGGGCAGTTCAACGGTCACTGGCCCAAGGCCGAGAGTAAATCCACGCGCCTTCTCTGGAAGAACATGACCGCCGCCAAAGATGCGCCCCGCATGGGCGAAGTCGATCCCGCCAATTGGTACAAGAAGCTCCGCGACGGCGCGAGCAACTACCTCTCCTTCAACGGCTCCGGTGATCGCGCCCTTGTTTACGACGCCGAAATCCCCTTCAAAATGCCCGTTAAAGTCACCGGCGACGGCCCGCAGTACAAAGTCTCCAACACCAGCGAATACACCCTCCGCAATCTCGAGTTCTACAAGCCCACAGAATCGGGGTGGACGGTCGCGCTCCTCCCCGAGCTCAAAGCCACTCAAGCCAGGCCCGCCACCAAACCCGCGACCACGCAGTCCACCACCGGTCCCGCAACGCGCCGCGCCCTCAGCGGCGAAGACGCCAAAGCGGTTTTCGCATCACCCGCCACCGCCCCCGCGCCCGCGAGCCGTGCCACCGCCCGCACCAGCTCCTCATCCCGCCCCGCAACCCAGGCTTCCTCACAGCCCAGCACCATGCCCACCGTTGCGATCACGATGCAAGGCGCCGACGCCAAATCCATCCCCCTGGCCGGCTGGAAAGACCGCCTCGCCGCTACCGGCCTCGCCCCCATCGACACAGACCTCATCCTCTCCATCCTCCAAACCCAAGGCTCCGACAAGAAACGCATGACCGCGGTCGCCATGCTCGAGCGCGAAGACCTCGACCGCCTCATCCCCGAAGAGGTTGTTCCCACCCCCCGTAAAACTGTCCGCGTCGGCCTGGTGATCCTGAAAAACATCGACCCCTCGATCCTCAAGGAGGTCGACCTGCTCATCACCCAGCTAGGCGACAACGACTGGACCAAGCGCGAAGCTGCCCAAAAAGCGCTGTCTGAACTGGGTCGTGCCGCGGAACCGCAACTTCAATCCGCCACCAAGAACAAAGACATTGAAATTGCCTATCGCGCGGAAAAACTAGTAAAAACAATCAAGCAAGGCGCTCAGCCCAACCAACCCCCACATTAAAATTTCGCTCCTTCGGCCCTTTGGCTGACGGTTCTGCGTCATCTCAGCTGGAATCGCTTCACCGCGCCATCAACGCGGATCGAGGGCCCGGCAATCTTCATCTTGCGCCCGTCGCTCCCTGCTGCCTTGCCGGGGTGTGGCAATCAGGAATTTCGCCTTTTGGGCGGTGCAAGTTTTGCTGAATCTCTGGCGGAGCAACTTGAACCACAATGTCCATCACACGCTATCTCTTAGGCCGCCGTCTCGCGAACCATGAGCAGGCTGAGCAGAAGATTGGCGTCGTCGCCGGTGTTCCCGCGTTGGGTCTGGATGGCTTGGCGTCTTCCTCCTACGGCCCGGAAGCGGCGCTCGCCATTCTTATCCCCCTGGGGGCGGTCGGACTGCATTACATCGGGCCGATCATCCTGATCATCCTGGCGCTGCTCACTGTCCTTTACCTCTCTTATCGGCAGACGATCACCGCCTATCCCACGGGCGGCGGTTCATACACCGTCGCGAAAGAGAACCTGGGCACAACTGCCGGACTGCTTGCCGCGGCAGCACTACTGATCGATTACGTCCTTAATGTCGCGGTGGCCATCTCCGCGGGTGTCGCGGCGCTCACTTCTGCGTTTCCGCAGCTTCATCGATTCACGCTGCCGCTGTGTCTCGCGGTGCTGGTGTTGATCACGCTGGTGAACCTGCGAGGCACCTCCGAGTCAGGCACCGTCTTCGCGCTGCCAACGTATCTCTACGTAGGCACGGTCAGCGTTATCCTCGTCATCGGCATCGTCAAGGCGATCAAATCCGGCGGACATCCCGCTCCAGTGGTCGCGCCCACGGCGCTGGGCGCGGCGGCCGAAGGCGCGAGCCTTTGGATCCTCATGCGCGCCTTCGCCAGCGGATGCACCGCGATGACGGGTGTCGAAGCGGTGAGCAACGGGATCACGGCGTTCAAGGAACCCGCCGTCGCCAATGCGCGACGAACCCTCACGGCAATCTGCGCGATCCTCGGGCTGCTCCTGGCGGGCATCGCTTATGTCTGCCACGCCTACCGCATCGGCGCGATGGATCAGACGCAGCCGAACTATCAAAGCGTGATGTCGCAGCTCGTCTCCGCCGTCGCGGGACGCGGCATCCTCTACTACATCTCGATCGGCAGCCTGCTGTTTGTCCTCGCCCTCTCGGCCAATACCAGCTTCGTCGGCTTTCCGCGCCTGTGCAGATTGATTGCCGCCGACAAGTTCCTCCCCCACGCTTTCGCCATCGTGGGCCGGCGGCTGGTGTTCTCCGTGGGCATTATCTTCCTCACCGTCACCGCGGCGCTGCTGCTGGTCGCGTTCCGGGGGATCACCGATCGGCTGATTCCGCTCTTCGCCGTGGGGGCGTTCGGCGCGTTCACCGCATCGCAAGCGGGGATGGTGGTGCACTGGCGCCGAAAGAATAAGGAGAACCCGCAGGCGAAATCGAAGAACAACCTTCGAATGATCGTCAACGGCGTGGGGGCGGTCAGCACCGGGCTGGCGCTGATCGTGATCCTGGTGGCCAAGTTTACGGAGGGCGCCTGGATCACGCTTGTTGCCATCCCGGCCCTGTTCTTCCTGTTTAAGTTCGTTAAGCGCCACTACCTGCGCGTGGCGCGGCAGATCCGCAAACATGAGCCGCTCGAGCTGGACGGGAAGGAGCCGCCGGTGATCGTGCTACCGACGGAAGGATGGAACAAGCTCACGGACAAGTCGCTGAGGTTCGCGCTACAGCTTTCACCCGATGTCACGGCGGTTCACCTGATGTCGCTCAATGGGGAAGCACCGGAGGAAATGGAATGTCGCCTGCGCAAGGAATGGAGTGAAGAAGTCGAAGAACCCGTCAAACGAGCCGGCCTGACGCCCCCGCGCCTCGAGATCGTGCACACGCCGTATCGAAGATTCCTGAACCCGCTGCTCAACCAAGTGGAGAAGGTGAAGCAGCAGTTTCCCACCCGCCAGGTTGCCGTGATGGTGCCGGAAATGGTCAAGCGCCACTGGTGGCAGTTCCTGCTTCACAACTACCGCGCGGAGCGCCTGCGGTCGGCGCTGCTGCGCGGCGGAGACCGGCGGATCGTGCTGATCAATGTGCCCTGGTATGTGGATGATTGACCGTGCAACGCCACAACGCTGCGACAGCATG
>DASVUC010000297.1:0-7049 GCA_036387255.1 Tepidisphaeraceae bacterium
GCAGTGCACGGGTTGAAAACCCGTGCCACGACAACAGTATGAATGTCATTGTGAATGGCCAATCGAGGGAAGTCTTGGCGGGGACGACTGTTGAACAGTTGATTCAGCAGCACAATCTTCAGCCGGCGAAGGTGGCGGTGGAGTTGAATCGGCGGCTGATTCGGACGGAGAAGTACCAGACGGTTTTGGAGGAGGGGGATGAGGTGGAGATTGTTACGTTTGTGGGTGGGGGGTGAAGCGGGAGAGATGATCGGACCAAGCCCTAGGCACAACGCACGGGCAGGATGCCCGTGTCACGTTAGTGCGTTATTCCGTTCGGAGTTTTTGAAGATCGGTGGCTTGTTTGAGAGTTTTCGCTAATTCGGTGGCGGGGCCGGTGGCTTGGTAGGTGACGTAGAGGGTGCGGGGGGATTCGAGTTCCATGTGGTTTTGGATGGCGGTGATCTGGAATTGCGCGGCGGTCATGAGCTTGAGGGCGGGTTGGAGCTGGCCGGCGATGCAGGCTAGTTCGCCGCGGATTGATGCGCTGGACATTGCGCCGGTGAAGGTGGCGGTGGAGCGGACGCCCATGTCGGTGCTGACGGTGCAGCCGCAGGGGAGCTCGACCTTGTGGGGGAAGTCGATGGAGTAGACGCCGCGGTCGAGGGTGCCGGTGGCGCTGAAGATCTGGTTGAGAGGCGCTGGGTCGATAGCGCTGGGCGATGGGATGGTGGTGGGGATGGCGCGGGTGGTGACTTGGGAGCGATCGCGGGCGTCGAAAACTTTCTGGATCGCCAGGGCGAGGAGAACGGGGTCGCCTTCGGCGTCGATGCTGAGGTAGTGGAGGCGGGGGTGCTCGTCGAGATGTTTGGTATTTAGCGCAGTGACGGAGAGATCGGTCTCGATCGCGGCGGCGAGGGCGGGGTTTACTTCATGGGGCAGGAGCACCAGTTCGGCGGCGACGATGGCGGGTTTGCGGTGACCGACCTGGAAGCCGACGCGGGACGTGGGGGCGGGCAGGGGCTGGCTGGATTCAGTGGGGTGGATGTCGTGGCGCGGGAAGGTGAACTTGAGCACTCGGCCGGTGGCGTTGAGGGTGCCGGTGGCGTGGAGGACGAATTGCATCTTTTGGACCGGGAGGACGGTGGGGCGGGTGGATTGGGCTTGAGCAGCGCGCGGGATGAAGAGGAGCACGAGCAACATTGCGAGGTTTTGAAGGGGATGACGATGCGGCGCGGAGGGGGACGAGTTGTCGCAGGGGTGATGGGGAAGGGGTTGACATTTTTTGATGCGTGGAAGAGCCCTCACCCTGCCCTCTCCCGGGGTACCGGGAGAGGGGGAAGAAGGGGGAATGGTTGATGAGGCTTGGATCGCTGGTTGATCGGGAAGAGCCCTCACTCTGCCCTCTCCCGGAGTACCGGGAGAGGGGGAAGAGGAGCGCCCGGCGGGCGGGGCCGCTAAATGAGGAGGAGCGTCGGGAGATGGGAAGGGGGAGAGGCGTTGTGGCGCGAGATTGAGGATGGTGGGCACGAGCACAAGTTAAGCTCGGTTTTGGTGCGTGGGAAGGTGAATCATGGGTGAGTCCGCATGTGGCACAGAATCTGCGGCTTAGGCAGCGGTCAGGACGTTGCATGCCGGATACCGATAATGGCAAGCCTCGCCGGGTGCTGGTCGTGGAGGACGACCCATCGAGCCGGAAGGCGCTGATGCTTTTGCTCAAGCGGCAGGGGCATGAGGTAGATGGGGCGGACTGCGCGCGGCAGGCGCTGGACAAGCTGGTAAACAAGCCGGAGATTGTGGTTCTGGATCTGATGTTGCCGGATGGGTTGGGCATCGCGGTGCTTCGGCAGATTCGGATGCAGGGGCTTCCGGCGCAGGTGGCGATCTTGACGGGCGTGCATGAGCCGCAGAGCATTTCGGAGATTACGGAGTATGAGCCGGACGCAATCTTCACGAAGCCGCTGAATCTGGAATCGCTGATCGAGTGGATGCGCACGGGAGTTGTGCCTTGGGAAACCCGACCGTTGTGAAATGATGACGCAGAGCGCGAATGGGAAATGCAAGACGTTGATCGTGGAGGATGATGAGCCGGCGGCTCGCGCGCTGGCGAAGGTTCTGACGAGCAAGGGGCATGAGGTGAATACGGCGGGGACGGTGGGGGATGCGCTGGCGGAGCTTGCGGGGAATCCGGGGTGCGTGATTCTGGATTTGATCTTGCCGGATGGGAATGGAATCACGGTGCTGCGGCGGATTCGACGGGCGGGGATGGAGATGCGGGTGGCGATCGTGACGGGGATGCGGGATCCGTTTGGGATTGATGATATTACGGATCTGAAGCCGGACGCGGTTTTTGAGAAGCCGGTGGATGCGGAAGAGCTGGTGAAGTGGCTGAAGAAGGGGAAGCGGAAGACGGGGGCGGTGTAAGGTATGAGTGGGGATGACGCGGTCGATCTCAGAGGGGGCGCGTCCTGTTGCACCACGATCCGCGGTCGTTGACCGCGGGCTATGGCGAGTGAGCGAAGGTGTAACTTTATCTGGCGGCGAGGTAGGCGCCGGTGGCGATGAGGAGCATCCCGAGCCAGTTCAACGGAGTGGGTTTCTCGCCGAGGATGACGACGGCGAGGAGGACGGCGAGGGGCATGCTGAGTTTGTCGATGGGGGCGACCTGCGAGACTTTTCCGAGCTGGATGGCTTTGAAGTAGAAGAGCCAGGAGGTTGCGCCGGCGACGCCGGAGAGAACGATCATCGAGAGGGCGGTGGGGTGGAGGCGTTTGAGCTCTTCGCGCTTCACGAGGACGATGGCGGCGGCGAGGAGGAAGAGTGTCATGACCGCGCTGCGGACGGCGGTGGCGAGGGTGGAATCGACATTTTTCATGCCGATCTTCCCGAAGATGCCGACGAAGGCGGCGGCGAGTGCGGAGAGGATGGCGTAGAGGAGCCAGCGCTGGATCACGGCTTGTCGTCTCCGTGGATGATGACTTCGACGCCCAGGGCCTGGGCCATGGTGTTGCAGGCGGTGACTTCATCGAGGGAGATGCAGGCGGATTCGCGTCCGCCGTAGACGATGCGGCGGACGCCGACCTGGAGCAACCGGCGGAAGCAGGCGGCGCAGGGGCGGCCGGTGACGTAGGCGGTGCAGCCTCGGAGATCGCAGCGGGCGAAGGCGACGGCGTTGTCTTCGGCGTGAATGAACCAGTTGTATTTCGCCGGGCGCTCGAGGGGCACGAGCTCATTGGGAATGCCGGCGACCGGGCCGTTGTATCCGGTGCTGATGACGCGTTTATCCGGGCTGACGATGACGCAGCCGTGACGGGTGCTCGGGTCGGGGGAGCGCGTGCTGATTTGCTCGGCGAGCTGGAGGAAGTAGTCGTCCCAGCTTGGGCGGGGGTGTGGGTGTGAGGGTGACGTGGGTGGTTGCATGGTGTTCTACAGCGTCGGTCGATGTCGCGCGGGTGATGGCGGAAGTATGACTGACACGGGGGCGGGAGTCTAATGGGAAGCGCAAGGGATCTTTAGTCGCGAACACGGCAGAACGGGAGGCGGTCAGGTTGCGAAGGTCCAGGTTGAGGAGGGGCGGTCGGGGTTGAAGACGGTGACATGATGCGTTGCGGAGGGGAGCGGGGCCGTGAGCATCACGGTGATTTGCTTGCCATCGCCGGAAATGACGGTATTGGGTTGGGGTTGATTGTTGATGAGGACCTGGGCGCCTGCGGCGAAGCCTTCACCTTGGATGGTGACGGTGTCGGGTGTGTTGGCAGGGCCGCTTGCGTGAGAGACGGCGGTAATGAGAGGGCGGCCTGCGGTGCCGATGTGCGCTCGCGCGGCGTTTAGAAGATCCTGAAGGGTGCTGACGGTTTTGCCGGCGCAGATGGTGTCGACAATGTGGCTGCCGAGGGCGCGGTAGCTTTCGAACTGGGATTCGCTGAACCACTGATCGCCGGTGGACTCGTGCGGGAAATCCTTGCAGGCCTGGGCGTAGTTGTAGATGTCGGGAGGTTCTTCGCCGTAGATGGAAGGCTTGATGTAGAGCAGGTCGCCGTCGGGCGCGCCGGCGTCGACATCGGAGTAGATGATCTTGGCGAGGGCGCAGTGTTTTCCGATTTCTTTGCCGGTTCGGGAGAAGATTCGGATGCGTCCCTGGAACTTGATGTCGATGCCGAGGTCGATGCGGATCTTGCGGATGGCGTTTCCGAGATCGTCGAAAGCCGCAGCGGGATCGCGTCCGGCGTCGGAGAGGACGATGGTGTGGCAGCGGCGGAGGACCATCTCGTAGAGGCCGAGGTTTTCGAAGTGACCGCCGTCGGAGAGATAGATGTAGGGGTGGTCGTTGTCGGTGAAGCCGAGCGCTTCGTTGACGAGGGGCATTGCGGAGTTGCGGGGGTGGGCGCGTTTGAAGGTGTCGTTGGGTTTGTTGTTGACGGTCTGGCGCGTGTTACCGAGCCACCATCCGAGGCGGACGTTGAAGAGGCTGAGGAGGAAGGCGACGGCTGAGGAGGTGTTGTAGCCCATGTTGGGGCTGACGGCGGCGCCGGAGATGGCGAAGGCGGTTCCGAGAGAGATGGGTCCTGAGGAATCTTCCGAGCCGCCGTAGACTTCGGAGCGCCGGTAGCCCATGTCGCGATCGGATGATCCGCAGTGGAGCGGGGTGACGGTGAACGGTTCGGCTTTTCGTTCCTGCCAGCCGAGATGATCTCTGTCGCTGTTGAGGTTCAGCGCCATGTTGATGACGTGGAATGGGCGGTTGTCGCGGAGCTTGAACATCTCGACGTTGTCTTCCCGGTCGAAGCCCGTGAAGCGATGGACGGTGGGGCTGTGGGCGCGGTCTGGGCGCGAGGCGCCAAGATATGCGCGCACCAGGCGGTTGCGGTAGGTGGCGTGGAGCGTGAAGCGGTTGAGCTGGATCCATCGGGCGGTAGTCCAACCGACAGCGATCAGGCCGACAAATAAGGGGAAGACGACGAGTAGGGAAGAATGGAAGGTGACGCCCTGGTGCCAGGCGGAGTCGTGGCGCGTGGGTAGAGTGGTAAGCTGGGGCGCCTCGGCATGGGCGGCGGCGCAGGGATCGGCGAAGATGTTCCAGGTTGAGGGCGGGGGAATTTGATCGATCGCGAAGGTGGTGAGCAGCGAGAGGAGCGCGAAGAGAAAGAGGACGAAGACTGGCGCGAGCACGGTGAGGCCGTACTGGAGGAGGAGGGCGACCCATCCGGCGCGGCGGGCTTCGTCTTTGTTGGCTGGGGTGTTGGAACTGGTTCCGACGAGGAGCGTGTAAAGGCTGGCTGCGGAGCCGATGGGAACCAGGACGTAATAGAGATCCAGCAGCATGCCCGGCACGAGGAGCACGACCGCCGCGGAGATGGCCCAGACGCCGGCGAAGGCGAGGACATGGGCGCCGATGCGGCTGAACCATTCGCGGTCGTCGTCATCCATTTCGCTGCTGCCGTAGCCGACGTACAGGGCGGCGTTCAACAGGAAGATGCAGAGGAGGACGGGTGTTGCGAAACAGACGTAGCAGAGGAGGGAGGTGGGGTTGCTGAAGTCGGGATGCCAGGAGTTGGCGATGATCCAGGCGACGCAGCCGGCGACGGTTCCGCTGAGAAGCGCCGCGACCTCCTCGGCCCAGGGCCAGCGGCCGGGCTTTCGGGTTTGTTGCGTGTGAGTCGTTCGATGGGCGACGATGGCGAAGATGTTGGGAATCAGCCCGAGCAGCAGGAACCACCGCAGCGGGTGGCGCCACCAGCGCTCGTGTGCTGGTTCGGCGGGGTTTCCCGGGCGGTTGTGCCAGGCCCACCAGATGGTCAGGAGCACCGAGGAGAGGATCAGGGGGATGAAGCAGCGCCAGAGGAACTGGTTGAGGGTGTGCTGCTTGATCCCTTTGTTACCGTCGATGGTTGGCCGATAGAAGGCGACGAAGAGGGCGGGGAACAGGGCGGCGATGAGCCCGAGGCCGAACATGATCCATGCCATCCATTGCGGCGGCTTGCATTCGACGGCGGAGACGGCGGAGACGGCGGAGACGCAGAGGCGGGGGACCAGCAGCGCCGCGAGCAGCCAGGGGATGAACACGAGCCAGTTGAGCAGCAGATTGCGGAGGTAGATCGCGATGAGGGTCCAGGTGTCGGCGGAAAAGACGCCGAGCCTTGGCGTGAGGAAGTTTGAGAAGTTGCGCAGGTGCTGGACCGGCTTGGGCTCGGGGTCTTGTGCGGTGCGGGCAGCGGCGAGCTGTGCGGTTGCATCCTGGCCGTTTTGGCGTGCCCGGCAGATCCAGGCGGACCACCAGGAGCCGATATATCCGCCGCCCGAGACGGTGGAGAGATAATCAAATTCATGCAGCAGGTTTGTTCCGGCGCCGGTGGTTCGCCTGGAGAGGGCCTGGAGGACGCCGAGAGCGAAGGTGGCGGAGCGGATGCCGCCGCCGGACAAGCAGAGGGCGGAGAGGTTCATGCTGTGGAGATGCTTCACGACGCTGCCGCGATCAGACTGAGAGGGACCAGACTGCGGCGTTGGACGTTTTGCACCGATTGCGTGGGCCTCCTCCGCAAGGGCGCGCCAGGTGTCGAGGTGGTCGTCTGAGTTGTCTGCTGGCGCTGTCGAATTTGTGGACGGTGCTTGCGACATGGCTGGACCTGATGCGAAGTGGAGTACCGGCTAGCGACGTTAATGCACGGCGACTTCTTCTTTTTCGGGGATCTGCGCAACGGCGACGGCCTGCTGTTCCATCTCTTCCGTCTCGCGCGGACAGCCTGGGGGTGGGTTGTGGTGATACAGCCGATCAGAGACGGTGTAGTGGAAGCGGTCGTTCTTGAGAAAGCCGCGATACTCGTTGACGATGAAATCCTTAGCCGGCTGAATGCGTGCGTCGGGGTTGACCTGGTTCGACGCGTTCGAGATGGCGTTGGCTTTGATGGGGATTCCGACGGCTTTCGCTTTGTAGAGCATCCAGCGCAACGCGATGGATGAGAGGGGCTGGTTTTCGTTTCCGCCGCCGACGTCGGAGTGGACGCCTCGGAACCAGACTTCGTAGGCGTTGAACAGGCGGGTGGCGCGGAAGGTCTGGCGGCGCTCGTCGATCG
>DASVUC010000298.1:0-19036 GCA_036387255.1 Tepidisphaeraceae bacterium
CCTGCCCAACATCAAGTGGGGCCTGATCTACGGGGTGATCCTGTGCAACGCGCGGGCCATGGGCGAGTTCGGTGCAGTGTCGGTGGTGTCCGGCCACATCCGCGGCCAGACCAACACCATGCCGCTGCACGTGGAGATTCTCTACAACGAGTACAACTTTGTGGGCGCGTTCGCGGTGGCGTCGCTGCTGGCGCTGCTCGCGCTGGTGACGCTGGTATTGAAAACAGTAATCGAGGGACGGAAGCACTCAAGCGCGCAGGTCGAAAGCAAGCGGTAGAGGCGGTTGAGCATGAGCATCGACATTCGAAACTTAACCAAGCGCTTCGGCGAGACCGCGGCTGTCGACGGCGTCTCGCTCGTCGTTCCCGATGGCAAGCTGGTGGCGCTGCTGGGGCCTTCCGGATCCGGAAAAACGACCCTCTTACGTGCCATCGCGGGGCTGGAGTTTCCCGACAGCGGCGAGATCTTTTTCGATGGCAGGTCCATCGCCGACCGCGGCGCGGGCCAGCGCGGGATCGGGTTTGTCTTCCAGCACTACGCGCTGTTCAGGCACATGACCGTGTTCGAGAACATCGCCTTCGGCCTGCGCGTGCGCCCTTGGAGAAGCAGGCCGAGCCGCGCCAAGATCCGCGCGAAGGTCATTGAGTTGCTCGAACTGATTCAGCTCAAGGGGCAGGGGGATCGATATCCCTCGCAGCTCTCCGGCGGGCAGCGACAGCGCGTGGCGCTCGCCCGGGCGCTTGCGATCCAGCCCAAGCTGCTGCTGCTGGATGAGCCGTTCGGGGCGCTGGATGCGCGCGTGCGCGAGAGCCTGCGGCGATGGCTGCGGCGGCTGCACGAGCAGATCCACGTCACCAGCGTCTTCGTCACCCACGACCAGGAAGAAGCGCTCGAGCTGGCCGACATCGTCGTGGTGATGAACAAGGGG
Organism: Tepidisphaeraceae bacterium; assembly: GCA_036387255.1. Lineage (GTDB taxonomy): Bacteria > Planctomycetota > Phycisphaerae > Tepidisphaerales > Tepidisphaeraceae > DASVUC01. The sequence goes on from DASVUC010000298.1 coordinate 929, forward strand.
CGCATCGAGCAGGTCGGAACGCCGGACGAGGTGTTCCACCGGCCGGCAAACCGGTTCGTGATGGAGTTCCTCGGCAACGTGAACCTGTTTCACGGCCGCGTGGACGGGGGACGTGCGGTGCTGGCGGGCGCGAATGGCACACCCGCGCGGGTGATGGTCCGCCCGCACGATCTGGAAATCCTCACCAGTGCCGACGGCGATGGAGCAGGCGTGGCCGCTCGCGTCACGCGTGTGCAGTCGGCGGGGCCGAAGGTGAAAGTCGAGTTGGAGCGCGACGGGGAAGGGCGGTTTCATGCGGAGCTGTCGCATGAGGTCTTCGGCAGAGCGCCCGTCGTGGTGGGGCAGGAGGTGGTGGTGAAGCCCAAGAATGCTTTCGTGTTTGAAGAGGATTATTCCATCTGATGGCACGTGCCGGCATCCTGATCAACGAACCCCGGGAGAGGTGGGGGCGCAAGACAAAAGAGAAGGTCCCGATCTTTCGACCGGGACCTTTTTGCGTTTTAGGATCCGAACCTTCTCCGTTATCCGTTCACCGTCCCAAGCTGCTTGCCCTTGATCAGCTTCCGCACGATGTCGCGGGCGTCGATCTTGGCTCCGGATTGCACGTCCCCGCCGACGATGAGCTGCTGGAGGGTCTTCTGGATGGTGATGTCCGAGCCGTCAACGACGTTGCCGCCGATGATAAGCTGCTTGAAGTTGCCGCCGGTCACAAACGATTCTGAGCCCACGTCACCGCCCACGCGAACGGAACTGATGGCGGTGGTGGTCTGGATCGCGCCATACAGGCTGCCATCGACGATCATGTCGCCGATGGACCCATTAGGCCCTTGAGCCAGGATGCGGTTGCTGCCGCGATACGCGCCGCCGATGTGGATGTTGCTCATCGGCCCCGCGATGGTGAAAACGCTGCGGTCGATGTTCCCGCCGGTCTTCAGGGAGCCCACGCTGCCGCCGGTCACGGTCATCGCTGTGATCGTCTTGCGCGACGAGATCGCGCGGATCTCGTTGCCGTAGCTGACGGTGACGTCAGCAATGCGGTCAGCGGTCATGGCGCCCAAATCGCGAGATGAGACGAACGTGCTGTTCTGGATCGCGCCGCCGTAGGTGGACGCGGTGCGAACCGGCTTGCGCCGGCTGGTGCCCAGCGCCGCGTGCAGATCGGTGAAGAAGTCGACCGGCTGACCGGTGTACGGATCAAACTTGTACGTCTCGCTCAACCGCACCGACGGCGTGTAGGTGGTCGTCGGGATCTGCTTGCCGGTCGCGCGGGCGTTGAAGCCGACGCCGTAGGCGCCGCCCTGGAAGATCGAGTTGCGGATGCCGTAGCCGTCGGTGCTGATCTGATTCAGCCGTCCGGCGCCGGTCATGTTGAAGAAGCTGCTGAGGATGCCGAACCCATTTCGGACATCGACTGCACCCAGATTACTAATGTGGAAGGTCGATCCAATAATTCCGCCGCGACCGGTGAGACCCATACGGGTAATCTCGCCAACGGGTCGGCCGTTGATATTGAGCCCGGCCGCGATGGCAATCGGTTGTCCGAAACGACGGACGCCTTCCAGGTCGCTTCCGTTGTTATTTCCCGTGGGCAGGTCCGGATTATTGGGATCGGTGGAAACTCCCGTAGTGCCGGTGGCGGAAATAACCCCGACTGCCGCCCCGATGATGGCTCCGTCGCGCAGGGAAATGAGGTCGATGTTTTGCGCCGAAACGACGTCGCCGCGAATGTCCGAGCCGAGGCCCTGGTTGGTGACGGTGCCGATGCGGCCGAGGGAGTAAAGTCCGGCATTAGACATACCGCCCGAGCCGGACGGCATAATGCCTTCGCCGATGATGGTCGTGGTGATGTTCCCGGTGACGAAGATGGGGGCGGTGATTCCTTCCATCACGCCGGAGACAAACCGCCCGTCGGCGTTGGCGGCGATGCGGCTGACGCGCCCGTCGACCATAATGTTGCCCATGCCGAGCGTGGACCGCATCTCCGCGACATTGCCGACAACCACAATGCCATTGCGCTGATCCCGGAACGGGAAGTTAGTGGCGACGCCATCAGCCAGGCCAAGGTTCCCGTTGCTCACATCGCTGACGCGCACGAAACGTGGCGGCATACCGGTGGAGTTGCGGGCGATGCCCAGGGTGCCGGATTCCAGTACGCCGACCGTACCGGTGATGTTGGTGCTGACGATTTCGCCACCCGTGGTGTTGCGGATCTCGTTGAAGGAATTGCCCTTGATCTCCAGCACGTCGGTGCGGGTATTTCCGGTGATGCGAATGCTGTTCTCCGGCGTGGTGCTGTTGGGATCGAGGATGAGCGGCTCGTCGCCGGAGTTGGCAATGTCGTCCGGGCCGAGAGGATCGTCCGTGTTGCCGGAGACGAAGTCCGGGCCGGGGTCGTTGACCAGCGACGCGCCGCTGGCGAAGGACTCAATACGTCCAATTTCGACAGTTCCCCCGCGGATGCCGTTGCTTCCGATGTTCACGCCCCGCGAACTCTGCACGTTCATGATCACCACGCCGCCGCTGCGCAGCGGATAGGTGATGACGGTGAGCGTGCCGGCGTTGCTGGTCGCGCCGGTGGGATCGGCGAAGGTATCGCCGCCTGGCTGAATCGTGATCTGCGTGCCGGAGTCGTCGGTGAAGTTCGCGCTCTGGCCCTGAACAAACGTCGTCTGCTCGGGCGCGCCACCTCCGAAGAACCGATCACGGTAGACCGTGCCGCCCGCGCGAATGTAGCGGACATTGCCGCCCTGGTGCGTGGTGATGGCCGGTCCACCCGCATTGATCGTGCCCATCTGCCCCTCGACGTCGATCAAGTCGATCACGCCGTCAGTGCCGAGCGTATCGGCGTTCACTTCGATCCAGCTTGAGGCGGTGGTCGCCATGTCGCTGGCGGTGAGCGTTCCGAGCGCCTTGTCAGCGTACAGCTTCCCGTAGAAGAAGCCGTTCTCGGCGGCAATGAGCTGGATGTTGCCGCCGGCGCCCTTGCCTCTGTTCTGCTGCGCGCGAGCCGTTTGGACGATGAGGTTGCCCGTGCGTGCGCGAATGACGCCAATGTTTCCGCGGTTGGCCAGGAAGTTGTTGCCGATGGTGAATGTGGCGCCCGTGCCGGAGGTCGCGCTGCTCTTACCGATATGCGGCGCATCCACGGCCCGGAGGTTTCCGCCGTGCGCTTCTACGTCTGGTTTGCCCTCGGAGCTGCTGTAGAGCAGCAATCCGTCAGTTCCGCCCAGCCAGACCGCGCCAAGGTCGCCGTTTACCACCATCGTGCTCGGCTCGGCCGGCGGCACGAGGGGCCCGCCGGTGTTCGTGCGGTTGTAGATCAGGCTGTTCGCCGCCAAGGCACCTAATCCAAGATTGCCCGCGCCCGTGATCCGGAGGTTGTAAGTGGTTGATCCCTGGAACCCGCCGAAGGCGTCAGTCGCACCGCCGCTGAACGTACCGATGGCAAAGCGATAGATGCCCGGCTTCTGCGCGGTGAACTGGAACGGCCGCTCGTTAAAGGTTTTGTTGGCGTTAACGTTGCCGCTGGTGTTATTGCCGGAGTAGCCGATGCGGCTGGCGAGATAGTTGCTGGCAACGAGCCGCTGGTCCTGATCGTAGATGCCGACAAACGGGCCGTTAATCAGGCGCACCGTGATCGTCTGCCCCGCCATCAGCGGCAGAGCGTAGTAGTCGACGATGTCCTTGTCCGGCGCGTCGAGAACCTCGTTGAGTAACCCGTTGACCGAAATGACGTCGTTCCCCAACTTCTTGCTGTTGAAAACGCCGAGGAACTGGGGAGTGTCAAAGGTGTCGTTATTAAACTCTTCTTTACCCAGCAAGCCGAACTCAAAATCGGTCTCGTCTCCCCCTGCTGGGAAGTTCTCGTCGGGCAAGTAGTCGCCGCGGCGCTCAAGTTCCTGCTGACCCGCCGTGATCCTCGGCGCCTTGGGATCGTTGTGAACGACCACGCGGGCGATCTCCGACCCGAAGGCGCGGATCTGATTGCTGCGGCCGTGGATTTGGATATCGGTGCCGGTCACGTAGATCGGCTCATCAGGATTAGCCTGCCGACCGTTGGTTCCAATGTTGCCCAGCACAACCAGGTCGCGGAGATCGCCGCCGACAAAGAAGTTGTTGGGAAGCTGCGGCACGCCCACGGGCTGGGGAAAGCTCCCGCCGGTCAGAAGCGATCGCTGGCCCCGCGCGTCACCGGTAAGGAGGGCGCCGGCGTAAAAGAGCTTCATCGATCCGGTCGGCACATAAACAGACCCCGTGACCGTGCCACCAAACAGGAACTTGCCCAGGTCCTGCCCGGGTGCAACGTTGAGACCGGGCGCCAGCTTGCCCGATTTGTTGGCCGGAAGGATGCCCAGGCCGCTGAACTGCATCTGAAGGATTGGCCGATCCGCAGTGTTGGCGACGTCACCAAGCTGAAGTGTCCGCGAGCCCAGCAGCACGCCGCCCGGCCCGGACGTGACGGAACCATAGTCGCCGGTGACGAGGTTGCGCGTCGTCAGCGCCACACCCCCGCCAAAAGGATCCATCGGTCGCGGGTTCGCGGTCAGCCCCGGAACGCGGGCGATCGAGATGTACGAGTCGATCGTCGCCTTCTGGACGTAGATGTGGAACAGGTCGCGCCCGGGAGTTTGTTCATCGCCTGGCAGGACCAGATCCGCCGCCCGAGCGATCTGCGGCTGCGCTTCGGTAACGTTGCCGAACACGAGCTCCGCGGTCACGCCGTGGAAAGCCACGCGCACAAGCGCGTCGGACGCGTCTTTGTATTCGATCGTGCTGGGGATCGTGCTGGCGCCGGAATCTGTAATCGTGGTCAGAAGCTGCCGACTCTCGAGCTTCTCAATGATTCCTCCGCACGCGGTGCTGATCTTGGTGTTGTTCTTCTGGCGGCGACGCAGCATGAAATCCTCCTCAGCCCGCGGCTTCGGCGACCAAACGGCGGTCGCCATCCTGCGGGACTGAACGTATGGATAGGCAAGGGCGCATTTCCGGGTGGATCGTGGGAACTCTTTCACCCCAAAGGGTGGTCGGTGATGCCTCGAGTGTGGATCCGCTACCCCTTGTTGCCCTCGGCGTGAGCAGGGGGTGAAAAACCGCGCCCAAAGGGCCTCGGCAGCGGGCAGTTATCCACATCCATGGCGATAAAGTCAACGAAGTCTTGAGGGTTCCAACAACACGCCACAACTGATCGAATCAAGCCCTTTTTACCGGACGTTGATGGGCCGGCGTCCGACACTGCTAAAGTGCAGCGCCAACCGCATTTCGTTACACAAACTGCCCCTTTCCCCTGAGTTGAAATCCCGTCCCAAGTGTAGGCGCGACGGGGGTGCCAGAACAAGTGCCGGCAACACGCGCGGGGGGTGACTCTATTTCGAAGTGATAGCAGCCAGTTCCTGGCGCTTTTGCTTAATTTGCTGCTCCAGCGCCTTTTGCGGGTCGGCAAACTTCAGTGTCCCCTCTTCCATGAGCGTCTTTTCCATCCTCGCGTCGTCCACCTTCTGGTCGATCTCGTCCAGGATCGCCTTCTCCGGAAGCTGGTCCACCTTCCGGCTGTACTGCTTGTCCGACTGCTCGACGTAATCATTGGTGCCTGGGGGGTTGGTTTGGATGTCACTGCCCGCCAGCGCTTCCACGTACCTATCCTGCGGATCGCTCTTTTTCTTGGTACCGGTCGAGGCGAAAATGATCTCCTGCCGGAGACGTAAGTTCTTGTCTTTCCAGAACTCCTGATTCATTCGCCACATGCGTTTCGCGTTGACAATGCCCACCAGACCCTGCGCCGCCGGCGACAAGTCCGGGACCTGCTTCTCGGTATAAACGTCCACGCGCGACACGAAGATGGAGTACACGCTCTTGAAGTCTTTGAGCCCGTCCTTGCGACGCCGCGCCCCCCGCCAGATCGCATCCCGTGCGGCTTTGTACTGGCGCTCCGAGAAGCAGAGGGTGACGTTGATGGTCACCCCCGCCGCCGCGACCTCCTCCAGGCAGCCTAAGCCGCCCTCGGTGGCGGGGATCTTAATCATGCGGTTCTTGTGACCCTCCGACCAGCGCGTCGCCAGTTCCACGTAGCGCTTGATCTTCTCTGGTGTCGGCATCGGCGATTTCACATCTTCCAGCAACGGGTCCAGCTCGAAGCTGACATACCCGTCGTCCCCCGCGGTTTGTTCCCAGACCGGCATGAACACCTGCTGCGCAGCCCGGACCAACTCATCATCAAGCTGCCACGAAATGTCCGAATCACTCATCCCCTGCTCGATCAGCTCGGCGATTCGATTGTTCATCGCGCCGCTCTTGATGATGTCGGCGATGATGATCGGGTTCGAAGTGGCCCCGGTGATGCCCTTGGCACGGACTGTCTTCATGATCTCGGGATCGATGGAGTCGGACCAAACCTTGGTGCCGGTGGCGATGAGGGAGCGCAGGGACATGAGGCTTCTCCTTTGTGGTGCAGCAATTGACGATTGCCAATTGACAATTGTCAATTGCAAATCCTCCTGGGTCAGTCGCGCAGCGGTGCGACCTTTATGGAATCGGCGGCGGCGGTGACTTCTTTCTCATCCTGGGGTTCGGCGACCGTTCGCACCGAAACGAGCAAGTCCGCGACAACGCTGTAGCGGGTTTTGACAGAGAGCGTCTTTCCGGATTGGCTGAAAGTGGACGTGACGATTTTCAAGGACTTGTCATCCGATTTCGCCTCGTCTTGCTTGCTGCCATCGCCTTTCGAGTACGGCGCCGTTTGCCGCTCCTCGTCGATCATCTTGTCGAGCAGGGCGTTGCGCTTGGTTTCATCCGTCCGCGCGTCTTTGGGGAGGACGCGAGCGCGAATGATGATTTGGCAAGTCAGTTTAGAAGGCACGCTGTAAATCGCGGTAAGGTCGTTGGGCTTATCAATCTTCTGCTCTTTCCAGTCAATCGGCGGCGTGATCCGAAGCTGCGTGCGCGGGAAGTACGTCGGCTTTACGCCCCGGGAAATCTTCATCTGGTCGAGGAGGTCTTCACCGATTGTGTGAATCTTCTTCGCTTCGTCCTCAGAATCGGTAACGCCGGTCGCGGTGACGCGAACGCAATAAATCCCCATGATGCGGAAGATCTGCTGGCGATCCGCGGTCTGGCCGGTGGTCAGCTTCGCCCGGTCGTGCAGCTTGAGCCAGAAGCGATCGTCTTTTTCAGCGCGGGGGCCGTAGAGGAGCTGGCGATTTTCTTTCTTCGCCTGCTCGCGAACCGCCTTGCCGACCTGCAGCGCCATCTGCGGTGCCTGGGCGGGTCCGACGGCATTGGGCAGAACATCCACCGCGATCTCCATTTGCGCCTTATCTTCGCCAAGCCGGTAGCGCACGAAGTTATCTTTCTTCTCGCCGAAAACCTCCCATCCTGCCGGCGCGGCATAGCGGAGGGCGCCGCCGACGAGCGGCTCGCTCGCCTGCGTGGTGGCGGGCTTGGTGACTTGGGCGTCAGCCGAGGCAACAAAGAGCAGCGCGAGCAGGACGGTGAGCAATCGCATGAATCGGGCCTCGACAGACCGGGTGGGTTGCCCTCATCTTAGCCGCTGAAATGGCTCAACCGCTGCCACGATTGGTTTTGCTTCCGGGACTGGGTGTTGGGGAGGGGCTCTTTGGAAAGCAGAAGAGCCTCCCGGTCCGCGTGGAGTTTCCCCAGATTCTCACACCGCGCCAGGAGGAATCTTTCGCGGCTTATGCCGCCCGTCTGGCTAAGACCATCGATCCCACCCCGCCGCTGTACCTCGGCGGCGTCTCGTTTGGCGCGATGCTGGCGATGGAAATGGCAAAGGAACTCAACGCCGCGGGAGTTTTCTCGCTCTCCGGCGCCACCAATAAATCGCAGATTTCACCCATCATACGTATCCTCGCCCTGCTGGCGTCGGGCATGCCGCGGGCGCTATTCCCGCTGGCGCAGAAGGTTACGCCCGCATTCCTGCGGATATTGGGCAGGTGGGATCGCCAGGAGCGGCACTTCCTGTTGGACGTGTTCGAGACCGTGAACTTCGAGCTGGCCCGCTGGGGCGCGGTGCGGATCATGGAATGGCGTGCGCCCGCCGGCATCCCCTGCCCGATGTACTGGATCCACGGCGAAATCGACCATGTGGTGCCGGTGAAAGCCGTGCCTGCCGACGCGATCGTGCTGGGCGGCGGACATTTCTTCAACGTCTCGCACCCCGACGCCACCAACGCCTTCATCACCGAGCGAATTCTGGCGGATATGCGCGTGCACAGCGGCGCTGCGGCACTTTAGAATACGCACCGCCCATGGACGTAAACATCAGCGAAATCATCGTCATCCTCGATAAGGCGTGGGAGAACGACCTCGCCGGCGCGGTGAAGATGCTCCAGGACGCGGGGATGCGGGTGGCGCGGGCGGATGATGATCTTTCGGTGGTGGAAGGGGAGGTCGACACGCCTAAGCTCCACGGGCTGGAGAAGTTAGCCTGCGTGGACTACGTCCGGCGGGTCTTCAGCTACGATGCCAACTACCCACCAGGCGACCCGCGGGACGTGGATGGGATGTAAGGCGCTCGCGCTCACATGGGCTCGTCTGCCACCGTCTCATCAAAGATCTTCAGGAGCTTGGACTTGTCGAAGATCATTTCCTGTCGCGTCAGGCCCACCAGGTCATACTTGCTGGTGAGCTCGATCGCGTCGACGGGGCAGGCTTCTTCGCACATGCCGCAGTAGATGCATCGCAGTTCGTCGATGTCGAACTTGGCGGGGTACTTCTCCCGGTCCGTCCAGGGCGATTCATCTGCCTCAATGTGGATGCAGCGCGCCGGGCATGCGGTCGAGCACATGAAGCAGGCGACGCACTTGACCCGGCCATCTTCATCCTTGTTGAGCCGGTGCACGCCTCGGTACGTGGGCATGTTCATGCCGCCCTGATCGACAGGCATGTCTTCGCGCCGCTCTTCCGGATACTGGATCACGCGGTCCTGCCCGCCAAGCACCTTGAGCATGTGCTTCATGGTCGTCCCCAGGCCATTGAGGACCTGCGGCAGATAGAACTGGTCGGCGAGGGAGAGCCGGGGCTCATTGAGAACAAGGATGTCGCTGTCTTTCATGATTCGTCCGTCGTGATGTTATGCGCTCTTCTTGGCGTGTTCCGCGTCGGCTTTGAGGAGGTCTTCGCGGCGGGGGTTGAAGGTGTCGAGCAGCAGGCTGTCTTCAACCGCTTCGGCCGCGTGAGGGACATTGCTGTGCAGGGCAATGGCGTTGCCCTGGGAAAGCTCCTGCGGCTGTCCGGCAACCGTGAAGCGCATCCTGCCAGAGACGATGGTGGTGATCTGCTCGTGCACGTGCGCGTGTTCAGGGACCTTGGCGCCGGCTTCGAAGAAGACCATGACTTGCATCATGTTGTCGCCAACGGCGACGGTCTTGCGGCGAACGCCGGGGACGAGCTGAATCCAGTTCTTCGTAGTTTCGCGGTTCATGATTTTGTACTCGTAGCCATGGGCGTCTCCCCCATGCATTCAATGGCATGGGCTGTGGCCGCCCATGCTTCGGTCTCACGCAGTCGTCGGCACAGGACTCGCCGGCACTCGACGCTCGCGCAGCACCATCTTCCTATTCGTAGGCGGCGCCGCTGGCACAATAAAGCTGCCCACCATCACCGCGGCTGTCACGACCGCATTCATGATCAGCAGGATCAGTGCCATCCGCCCGCCGACGCGCATTTGGCTGCCGAGATATGTTGGTCCCAGCGCCCACATCGTGATCGCGGTGGCGACCATGAGGAACGTCGTCACCGGGATCAGCGCACGCCAGGCGAGGTTCAGGATCTGATCGAAGCGGAACCGCGGCAAGCTCCAGCGCACCCACATGAAGATGGCGATGATGACCATGGTCTTGCCAAAGAACACCAGCGAGCGCACGACGCAGGCGATGATCGAAGTCGTTAGCGCCGGATGATTGGGATCCACGTTCCCCGCCAGCGCGGGCCATGCCCATTCCAGCCACGGGAGGTGCCAGCCGCCGAAGAAGAGGGCAACGCAGACCGCGCTCGTTGTCACCATGCCCGCGTATTCGCCCAGGAAAAACAGGGCGAATCGCATCGAGCTGTATTCAGTGTGATACCCGCCAACCAGTTCCTGTTCCGCTTCTGCCGTATCGAACGGCAGGCGGTTGGCTTCCGCGTGGAGGCACACCAGGAACAGGAAGAACGGCACCGGCTGGCAGAAGACGTTCCACGCGGGAATGAAGCCAGCCCAGTAATGCGCCTGCTTCTCGACGATGTCGTTCAGCGAGAGCGAGCCGAACATCATCGCGATCGTGATGATGGTCAGTCCCAGCGGGACTTCGTAGCTGATCATGTTGGCGGTGGCGCGCAGGCCGCCGAGGAACGAGTACTTGTTGTTCGAAGCCCACCCGCCCACAACCACGCCGTACACGGCAAGGGAAAGAGCAGCGAGTACAAACAGCACGCCGATATTCAGGTCTGCAATTTGAAAAGGATATTGGTAGACCACGGTGGCGTATTGCTTGATGACGTAATCGGCACCAACCCGCTCTTCACGGGTTTCGACTTTTTGGTCAACGACCTTCACCATCCAGGGAATCTGATCTTTGACGGCGGCGTTGACGTCTGAGTTGCCCGTGACGTCGACGGTGACGGTGCTTTGCTTCACACCCCCCCAGGGCAGAACCGCAATGGAGATGATGACCACGAGGACCATCAGCGCCGGAGCGATCGTGAAGAGATTCTTATCGGTGCCGGCGGGGCGGTAGTCCTCCTTGAGGATGAACTTCAAGCCGTCAGCGAGAGGCTGGCCCAGGCCGAACATGTGCATGTCCTTCAGGCCCGGGACGATGCCAAAGCCAAGGCCGACGCGATTGGGCCCGATGCGGTCCTGCACCCATGAGGCGATCTTACGCTCGAGAAGAATCAGGTACGCCACGCAACCGAGAATGCCGAAGTGTGCCACTAATGTGATCCACACCCAGGCCGGAATTCGTTCGATGAAGTTCATTTGAGTGAGCTCTCAGCTATCAGCTTTCAGCGGCCAGCCGGATGGCGTGACTGCTGTTTGGCTACTTGGTCCAACTCCAGGTTTTGATGATCTGCTCGAAGGCAGGCTGGGACCCGTTGAAGTCCTCAGCGCGGGCATCGAGGGTGATGATGTACAAGCTATCGTTTCGAACTCCCGCAACCACTGCCAGCTTTCTCGCCCCCGCCTGATCGTTCCCGGTGACGCTAAATCGCCGGGCGGGACTGCCATCCAGCTTCGTCGTGTCTGATTGAGTTTCCACCACGTCGCGATAATGCTTGCGAAGGTCGTCCACGTACCCCTTCTCCACCATGTTCAGCGGGATCAGTCCCGGGATGTGAGCAGGCAGCTTGGGGACAGCAACGGTGATCTCCGCCGACTGAAGATCTGTCTTTGGGCGATTGAGGGTGACGACGTTCTCAGCGTTGGTGTCGCGCCGCGGCACCCAACCGGTGGGATACGTGAAGGAAAAATGCTTGTGATTAAAGGGGACGCCAACGGATTGGGTGCGGGCAGTGGCGGCGCTGGCGGCGCGATGACGGCAGCCGGTCATGGGCGCAAGCGACACGACGAACAACACTGCCAGAAGAAGATGTCCAGCATGGTGCTTCATGGTCTTGTCGTAGTCGTCTTTGCGTCCTGATCTTGCCATTGGAACGACTCGGTCACGATCTTCAGCCGCTGAACCAACTCCTCCATTTTGCCTTGTTCAGAGGTGAAGCTGAGGGCATATGCCTTGCCATTGTGAACGGCAAGGATCAGCTTCATCTCGCGCGGCTTGTCGTTCACTGTGACGGAAGCGGTGAGATCGTGGGCATTAATGCCGCCGAGCTTTGAGGCTTGCGATGTTGTGATGGTTGCGTTTCGCTTTTCAAGCGTCTTACGCTGAGCTTCCACGACCTCTTTCAAGTCTTCGGCTTTCAGTTCCCGCCCGGTCTGAACGACGATGAGTTGCACCACTTCCAGCGGAGAGTCAGCCTCTTTTTTTGGCGTCATGAACTGGACGATGATGCCTTTGTTGCTGAGCTTTTGGCGCTCCATCTGCCGGGGAACACTGAAAGAAACGCCATGCTCGGCGCTGGAGAAGGTTTCATGTTTCGCAGATGCCGGTTCGGTGGAAGCCGGCGCCGCGACGACGGGCGACAGCAACAGCAGCAACGCTGCCAGCGAGCGACGAAAATCGAAATTGCAAAGCCCTATCGCGTTCATCAAAGCTCAACAAAATCGAATGCCGGTTCTGGCGCTGCATCGGACGGAACGGTCACTTCAGCGAACGGTCCAGCCATTTCTTTCCGAACCGCCGCGGCATCATAAAAGCCTGTGCGACCCAGCAGGCGGTTGTAAACATCCCCTTCACGACGTGCGCCTTCCGGCGGAGGAATCGCGGCAGAAAACGCCTGGATCTTGCCGGCGAAGTTTTCCCAGGAGCCGTCTTTCTCCGCCCAAGCGGCGGCGGGGAGAAGCACATCGGCGGTGTCGGCCAGCGTGCTGGGCAGAATGTCCTGCACCACCCGAAAACCCCGCTTGAACAGCGCCGGTTGATCCTTCGGCAGCCATGCGGAGAGGTACCCGCCGACGATCCAGCCGCCCTTGAGGTTCTTCAACTCGGGCGTCGCAGCCGCGACGAATCCTGAGAAGTCCGCACTCGGTCCACCAAGCTGCTCGATCACGCGACGGATGCCTTTCGCGTTCGGCACCTTCTCCGCCTGGATGGTGAAGGTCACTTTGCCGTTGTACGGGTTTTTGAAGACTTCATTCTCCCCGCTCGTCGGCACCGGCCCGAGCACCAGCGTCGCCTGCGGGTCCAGCGATCGGATGTACGTCCCCAGCAAAAACGCTTCCTCGCTCGCCATCATCGGCGACAGAACCGCATACAAGCTTCCCGGCCCGGACTCGGTCACGATCGCGCGCAGCCCACGCTCCGCTTCTTCGATCGCCGTCGTCCACTCCGTGTCCACCTGCGAGCCATACTGCGTCTTTCGTGGGCCCCGAAGGCGCTTCTCATCATGAACCGCCTTGTACGCATAGCGCGTATCGTCGGTGATCCACCACGTGTTCACCTCCGCGTTGTAGCGCGGTTTGATGCGATAGATGATGCCTTCGTTGTGGTGGATGTAGATGTTCTCACCGCCGGCGTCGATCGGGGAGATCGATGGGGTTTCCTTCAGCAGCCACACGCGCTGCTTGAAGAGGAAATCTTTGTCCAGCAGCGCGCCAACGGGGCAGAGGTCGACGACGTTGCCCGAGAGCTTGTTGTCGAGCGGCTTGCCGGGGAAGATGGAGATCTCTTCCTTGTTGCCCCGACCTTCGACGAAGAGTTCAGAAGTGCCGGAAACTTCACGAGTAAACCGCACGCACCGCGTGCACATGATGCACCGGTCGTTGTACAGCAGGACGTTGAGCCCCACGTCTTTCTTGGGCTTCTTAACCTTGTCTTCCTCAAACCGCGACTGGCTCCGGCCATACTGATAAGAGTAGTCCTGGAGATAGCATTCCCCCGCCTGATCGCAAACCGGACAGTCGAGCGGATGGTTTATCAGCAGGTATTCCATCACCTGCTTCTGATTCGCAATCGACTTGGGGCTCGTCGAGTGGACAACCATGCCATCACGGACGGGCGTCTGGCAGGAGGGAACCAGCTTGGGAAGCCCCTCAACTTCGACCAGACAAATTCGGCAGGACGCGGGAATCGACAGCCCCGGATGATAGCAGTAGTGAGGCAAAGGCATGCCCGCATCCAGGCACGCCTGAAGGATCATCTGCCGATCTTTACACTCTACAGGTTTCCCATCGACGGTAATTCGAGGCATAAGTGGCGGAATGGTATACGCATCTGTGAAGGATTTCACTACCTGAAAAGGTATCCGCGCCGCCTAACCCGCTTTTGCGCGTTCACTGCCGCTGCTGCTCGTGGGTGGCGGGCCAATCCCTTCGATCGGCTTGCCGGAAGCCAGGCTGTAAAGGACATCCGGGCAATAGTCGACATCGTTCGGCCAAGTGAGCGTCCCAGATTCTGAGTGCACATAAGCTTGACGGAAGTAACCTAAATCGTGCAGCGGCTCGAAAACCCCATGACGATCCAGAATATCCTTCGCAAAATCAACGACAGCCACCAATCCGTCGTCGAACGTCAGCTCGAGTTGGTAATCCACAACCGGACGCACTTTGATCAGCAAGGGTGACATAACAACCTCTTACTCCAGCGGCGCGATACTGCGCGCCGGCTGCTCAGCACGCAGCAAATCCCAATTCTGCTGCAGCTCCTGCCGATGCAGCGCCGCCCAATCCTTTACCAAACGTGCCGCCGACGGCGGCAGAAGTCCGAACGACACGTCTCCCGAGTCAATGCTGATCTGGGCCCTGTAGGAGCCATACCGCGCGTGGAAGTGTGGCGGATTGTGCTCTCGGGTGTACATCTGGATCACGATCCCATAAAACCGGCTGATTTCCGGCATCTTCTGATACTAGCACACCCACTAAAGCGATCCAAAGCCGTTGATTCTGCAACTACGCCTTCAACAATTCATCCGGATTGACGGATGAACGAGGCGAGTGGCCGATATATACTATTCCTGTGCCGGAACGAAATGAGGTTGGTATGCGGCGATCATTCCTGGACGTGATCAAAGAGCGCGTCATCGTGCTCGATGGGGCCATGGGGTCCAACCTTCAGTGCCGGCATTTGGACCATCAACGGGATTGGATGGGGCATGAGAACATCAGCGAAGTCTTGAATTTCTCCCGCCCGGACATGATCCAGGAGATCCACGAGGCATTCCTCGAGGTCGGCTGCGACGGGGTCGAGACCAACACCTTTGGCGCTAATAAGATCGTGCTGGCCGAGGCGGGGATGGCGGAACGAGTTTTTGAAAACAATAAGGCGGCGGCAGAAATTGCGCGTCGGGCGTGCGAAAAGTTTGAAACCTCTGACAGGCCTCGATTTGTGTTCGGCGCGATTGGGCCGGGAACCAAGCTCCTGACCCTCGGCCACACCGACTGGGAAACCGCCTTCGACTCTTACCGCGAGCAGGTCCGGGGCCTTCTGGCTGGTGGGGCGGATGTCCTGCTGATCGAAACCCAGCAGGACATGCTGGTGATCAAGTGCATTCTTGCCGCTGCCAATGAAGCGATGCGCGAGGCTGGGCGGCGGCTGCCCATCGTCGTCCAGGCGTCGTTTGATACGGATAACGGCCACCAGATGCTCACCGGGAGCGACGCTTCGGCGCTTGTAGCGACGTTTCTGCCTTACCGAGAAATTGATGTTCTGGGGGTGAACTGCGCCTTCGGGCCTTATGAACTGGCGGAGAGCACGCGGTATCTGTGCGAGAACTGGCCGCGGTATGTGTCGGCGCTTCCCAACGCGGGGCTTCCCGTGATGGTGGAGGGGAAAAGTCATTTTCCCATGGGGCCGGCGGATTTTGTGAAGGGGGTGATGCGGTTTGTTAACGACTTTGGCGTGAACCTGGTCGGGGGGTGCTGCGGGACGATGCCGGAACATCTGAAGTTGTTGTGTGAGGCGTTGGGAAACACGGACGGAGGTGCGGAGGGACGCGCAACCCGTAGCGTTGCGGCTAAAGGTCGTTCGGTTAAATCGCGTCCGCAGATTTCATCGCTGGTGAGCGCGGAGGACATTCGACAGGATCTGTCGTATCTCATCGTCGCCGAGCGGACAAACACGAATGGGTCGAAGAAGTTCCGCACGCTGCTCCAGGCCGAAGACTGGGACGGACTGGTTTCCATGGCGCGCGATGAAGTGCGCGATGGCTCGCACATGCTGGATGTGTGCGTCGACTTCGTTGGGCGCGATGGCGTGCGCGATATGACCGAAGTTGTCCGCCGCTTCGTCAATGCGCTGCCGATCCCGATCATGCTCGACAGCACCAACCCCGCCGTGATGGAGGCCGGGCTCAAGCTGGTGGGGGGGCGGTGCATTCTCAATTCGATGAACCTGGAAGACGGCGAGGAGCGCATCGCCGAGATCTGTCATCTTGCCAGGAAATACGGCGCTGCCGTCGTCGCCGGCACGATCGATGAAGACAAGCAGAACGCCATGGCGCGAACCGCCGAGCGCAAGATCTCCATCGCCCGGCGCATCCGCGATCTGGCGGTGGAAAAGTATGGCCTGAGCGACGGCGATCTGCTCTTCGATCCGCTCGTGCTCCCCATCTCCACCGGCATCGAAGAAGATCGCCGCAATGCGCTGGAGACGATCGAAGGCACTCGCCGCATTTCCAGGGAACTGCCGGAGTGTCACACCGTGGTGGGGCTCAGCAATGTGTCTTTCGGGTTGAAGCCGGCGGCGCGTGTGGTTTTGAACTCTGCTTTCTTGAACGAGCTGCGCGAAGCGGGATTGACCGGCGCCATCGTGCACGCGTCAAAGATTCTGCCGAAGAACCGAATCCCGGATGAGCAGTGGAACGCCGCGCTGGATCTGATCTATGACCGCCGGCGCGAGGGATTTGATCCGCTGACGCACTTCGTGTCGCTGTTTCCCGAGGGAAACAGCGTTGCTGAAGCGACCGCGCCTCAGGAAAACCTGCCCATCGAGGAGAAACTCAAGCGCCACATCATCGACGGCGAGAAGCGCAACCTGATCGAACACCTCGAAGAAGCTCGCACGAAGTATCCGCCGCTCGAGATCATCAACAACATCCTGCTGGAGGGGATGAAAGTGGTGGGGGAGCTGTTCGGCTCTGGGCAGATGCAGCTTCCGTTCGTGCTGCAAAGCGCGGAAACAATGAAGGCCGCCGTCGCGCACCTCGAGCAGTTCATGGAGAAGCTCGAAGGATCCAGCAAGGGCAGGATCGTGCTCGCCACGGTGAAAGGCGACGTTCACGACATCGGTAAAAACCTTGTCGACATCATCCTCTCCAACAACGGCTACACCGTCTTCAACCTCGGCATCAAGCAGCCCATCCACGACATCCTCAAGGCTGCCGAGGAAAAGAAAGCGGACGCGATCGGCATGTCCGGCCTGCTGGTCAAGAGCGTCAACGTGATGAAGGAGAACCTCGAGGAGCTGAACAACAGAGGCGTCAAAGTTCCTGTCCTCCTCGGCGGCGCGGCGCTCACGCGCGAGTACGCCGAAGAAGACCTCGCGGGTCTCTATCGTGGCCCGCTCCTCTACTGCAAAGACGCCTTCGACGGCCTGCACGTGATGGACAAGATCGCCGGCGGCGCCGTCACCACAATAGTCGAAGAGCAGCGAACGCGCGCCGAGAAACGCCGCACGCTTAAGGCAAATGCGGTCAAACCCAAATCCCTCGATGCCGCGGACGTCGAACCGGTATCAAAGACCAATCCCATTCCCACGCCGCCGTTCTGGGGCGCGCGTGTGATCAAAGACATACCAGCCAAAAACATCTTTCCCTTCATCAACGAGATCGCCCTTTTCCGCGGCCAATGGGGCTTCAAGAAAGGGAAGCTCTCCGAAGCTGAGTTTGAGAAACTCACGGAAGAAAAAGCCCGCCCCGTCTTTGAGGACCTCAAGCGCCGAGCTGTCGAAGAACAACTGCTCGAACCGAAAGTCGTCTACGGCTACTTCCCCGCCCAATCCGCGGGAAACGACGTGATCGTCTACGCGCCCAGTAGCCAAGCGCCGCACTACAGCCCCGGGTCGCTCCGCGAAATCACCCGCTTCAGCTTCCCCCGCCAGGAAGGGCGCCGCCGGCTCTGCATCGCCGACTTCTTCCGCACCGTCGACAGCGGCCAGTACGATGTTCTCGGCATCCAGCTCGTTACCGTCGGCGACCGCGCCACCGATATTGCCGAGAAGCTGCGCAAGGAAAACAAGTACCAGGATTACCTCTACCTCCACGGCTTTTCCGTCGAATCTGCCGAGGCGCTGGCGGAGCTCTGGCACAAGCGCATGCGGACCGAGCTCGGCTTTGGCTCTGAAGACGCGCCCACCATGCGCGAGATGTACCAGCAGGGTTATCGTGGCTCGCGCTACAGCTTCGGCTACCCTGCCTGCCCCGACCTCGAGCAGCGCACCAAGATCATGCAATTGCTCGAGCCTGACCAGATTGGCGTCACCCTCAGCGAGAACTTCATGCTCGTCCCCGAGCAATCCACCGACGCCATCGTCGTGCACCACCCCCAGGCGAAATATTTTGACG
>DASVUC010000299.1:0-12622 GCA_036387255.1 Tepidisphaeraceae bacterium
TGGCGCTGACGATCGTCACAAGCTTTTTTGCGAAGGTGCAGGTGAATTGGCCGGCGCCGGCGTACTTCAGTCTATTTATCTTGACGGCCTACTACATCTCGGTGCGGCTGCGGAGCGCCGCGCTTTGGCGGCCTTGGAGGATGTGGTTCTGGGGGACGGTGGTGTTGGCCATCGCGGCGACGCCGATCCTGCACGATCCGGCGGTGTTGTTTCCCGCCGTCATGAAGATCAACCGCATGTTCGGCACGAAGATCGATGCGGCGAAGGTGGACATTCTTTACAAGCTGCGCGGGTGGCGATTGCTGGGGGAGCATCTTTCGCGGCAGATGGAGCTACATCCGGATGCGATCATTTTGACAGACGATTACATGCAGGCGGCGGAGGCGGCGTTTTATACGAAGGGGCAGCCGAAAACGTATTACGCGGGAAGCTATTATGCGGAGGCGAAGCGTTTTACGCAGTATGACATGTGGCCGGACCGGCGGCTGGATCAGCCGGGGCTGAAGGGCAAGACGGTGCTGTTTGTGGGCAAGGGTGGCGAGCGGCCGCGGGATATTGCAGACGCGTTCGACAAGCTCGAGCCGCTGCCGGATGTCGACGTGGTTGTGCGGGGTGTGAAAGTGCGGACGTTTCGCACGTGGATTGGGACCAATTTCAAGGGGATGACGCGTTCGACGGGCGGGCGCTCGAGCTACTAACGATGTCGTCGACCCACGCGAGCAGAGTAGACATGACACAAGCGCACGAGAGCCCGGCGGCTCTGCCGCGGGACCGGGGACCTTGGCGCGTCGTGGGACATTTTATTTTCTGGTGCGCTTTGTTCGCCGTTGCCCTCGCGCTCGATCCGATTGTTCCGAAGCACCTGCGGGAGAGCGGCTTCGCTTCACGATTTGAGCGATCGATGGTGGCGGCGGTCTTCCGCTTCGGCGGGCAGTTCTGGGTGACGTTCGGCATCGCATTATTGATTTACTTTCTGCATCCGTGGCGATGGCGCGGGAGCGTGCTGGTGCTGCTTGCGGGGATCGTGAGCGGGTTGAATGGCCTGGTGAAGTGGATGGTGGGGAGGTATCGGCCGTTCAAGTATCCCGGGCGGGCGGGGGAACTGCTGCCGTTCTCGATCTCACTGTTTCCGAACGGCTTGCGGCCGCACGTGGCGGCGAACCAGTGTTTCCCGTCGGGGCATGCGGCGCTGGCATTTGCGACGGCGGCGATGCTTTCGATCCTGATGCCACGGGTCGGGTGGCGGGTGGTGTTCTATGTCATCGCGAGTCTCGTGGCGGCGGAGCGGGTGCTGGAGAACGCGCATTACCCCAGCGATGTCGTGGCGGGGGCGCTGCTGGGGACTGTGGGGGCAAAGCTTGTGTACAGGATCTGCGTGTGGGTGACGCGGTGAGGCATCACGGCGGAAATGTTGGCGTCCTCACATCATCGGCAGGCGCTGCTTTGTGGTGAGCACAGGTTTGAAGAGATCGCCCTCTTCTTCGACGCGCGCCAGTACATCTTCGGCGAGGAAGGTGAGGAGCCTGGGGCTGCGGCGGGCGACGGCTTGGTCGACCTCGTCCCAGGTGACGGGTGTGGAGACGCTGGGCTGATCTTTCGCGCGAAGGGAGTAGGCGCAGACGGTGGTCTTGCCGCGGTCGTTCTGGCTCCAGTCGATGAAGATTTTGCCGGGGCGTTCGCTCTTGGCTATGATCGCGGTGACCTGCCTGGGGTTTTCTTTAGCGAAGATGGTGGCGATGGCGTTGGCGAAGGTCTTGGTCTGGTCGAAGGTGGGGCGGGTGTTGAGGGGGACCCAGACGTGGAGGCCCTTGCCGCCGGAGGTTTTGGGGAAGCTCTTGAGCTTGAGGCGGAGGAGGATATCGCGGAGTTTCAGGCCGAGTTTCGCGCAGTCGACGATGTCGGTGCCGGGGCCTGGGTCGAGGTCGAAGACCATGCTGGTGGCGTGATCGGGGTCGCTGGCTTTGGAGAGGGGCGTGTGGAGTTCGATGGCGGCGAGGTTGGCGATCCACAGGAGGCTGGGTTTGTCTTCGACGACGCAGTAGTCGATGGTGCGCTCGTGTTTGCTCGTCAGCACGCCCGCGGTTTTGATCCACGGCGGGCGGTGGTCGGGGCACTGCTTTTCGAAGAAGTGCATGCCGGTCGAGCCGTTGGGGTAGCGCTTGAGGGTGAGGTGGCGGTCTTTGAGGTGGGGGAGGAGGATCGGCGCGATCTTCAGATAGAAGTCGATGACCTGGGCCTTGGTGAAGCCGGAGGGGTAGAGGACCTTTTCGAGGTTGGTGAGGTTGAGCTTGCGGGGGCCGAGTTGGACGGTGGTGGTCATGTCGAACAACAGCTTTTGTGCAATCGCTCAAACGCGGACGCGTAACGTCACCGCTACTTTGTCGCTAACTGTGGGTTTTGCTGCGACGCTTGGGGTGCTCGCGGGAGTGACCGTTCTTTTCCTTGCTGTCTCGATCTTTGTCGCGGCCGTGGGAGGAAGAGGATTTTCCGGCGCTGCCCGGTTTCGCGCGGGCCAGCGAGGCTTCGAGGGCCGCGATGAGATTCGTGGCTTTGACCGGCTCATCTTCTTCCGGCGGACGGCTGACGATTTCTTCGCCGGCGGCTTTCTTCTCGACGAGCTCGAGGATCTTCTCACGATATTCGTCGTGGTACTTGCCGGGCTCGAACTTGCTGGTGAGGGAATCGATGAGCTGCTGGGCGATCTTCATTTCGCGGTCATCGATCTTGGCCTTGGCGTCAGTGGGGACGACGCTATCGCGCTCGACGACTTCATCTTCGAAGTGCATCGTCTCCAGGCACAGGATCCCGTCCAGCGGGCGGAGGGCGCAGAGGTATTCCTTGCTCCACATCACCACCTTGGCGATGCCGACTTTCTTTTTCTTTTCCATCGCCTCGAGGAGCAGCTTGTAAGGCTTAGCGCCTTCGGGCTTGGGGGCGACGTAATACGGGCGGTCGAAGAAGAGAGGATCGATCTCGTCGAGATCCACGAAGTCCTGGATCTCGATCGACTTGGTGCTCTTGGGGGCGGCGGCTTCGATCTCTTCCTGTCGGATGACCACGAACTGATCCTTGGCGATCTCGTAACCCTTCACGATGTGCTCGCGGTGCACTTCCTTGTTCTCGTGGGCTGGGCAATAGAGCTTCTGCTTCAGCGGCACCATGTCCTGGTCGTGCAGGCTGCGGAAGTGGACGTTCTGCTCGCGAACAGCGGTGAAGAGCCGGACGGGGATGGTGACGAGCCCGAAATTGATCGAGCCGGACCAGATGGGCCTTGATGATGCTTTCTGCATGGACAACCTCAATTCAAGTTGCGACTTCCTTGAAGACTTCTCTGGCGCGCTTGTCCATGCGCAACCCTTTGTAGGAACCCTGTTGCATGTGGCCGCCTTCGGGCCAGCGTCGGTATTCGATCTCGGCGACGAGGGCGGGATCAAGGTAGATGATGCCTTTCTTGGGCAGCGGATCGGCGAAGCTGCTGGCGGATTGGGTATGCTTTCTGAAAAGCGTCGTCAGATCGGCGTGGGTCTTTTCGGTGAAGCCGGTTCCGACGCTGCCGGCGTAGCGGAGGTTGCCGTCGCAGTCGTAGTAGCCCATGAGCAGGGCGCCGACATGCGTGGTGCGGTGACCCTGTTCGGGGATCCATCCGCCGATGACGAGCTCCTGGCGCTGGACGATCTTGATCTTGATCCAGCAGTCGGAGCGACGGCCGGGCGTGTAGGTGCCATCCACTTTTTTGACGACGATCCCTTCAAGGTGGTTCTGCTGGGCGGCTTCCAGCATGGCCTTGCCTTGGCCGCGGTGAGCGGGGGTTCTTTGCCAGTAGGGGCCGGCAACGGTGAGCTCCTCGAGCAGGCGGCGGCGCTCGATATACGGGAGCTTCATCGTGCTCTTGCCGTCGAGGTAGAGCACGTCAAAGAGGACGTAGAACGCGGGCACCTCTTTCATCAGGCGCTGCACCATGCGCGGGTCGTTGACGTGCATGCGGCGCTGGAGGCGCGTGAAGCTGGGGCGCTCCATCTCGTCCATGGCGATGATTTCGCCATCAAGAACAGCTTGTCTCTTCCCAAGTGCGTGGCCGAGGGCGTGCAGTTCGGGGTATCGCCGGGTGATGTCGAGGTTGTTGCGGCTGCGAAGTTGGAAGTTCTTGCCGTCGTGGTAGCAGATGGCGCGGACGCCGTCCCATTTATACTCGACGAAGTACTCGTCCTCTGCCGCGGGCAGAGTGTGGCCAAGAGTTGCGAGCATCGGATCGATGTCGGTGGGGAACGGTTCTCTCAGAACAGACCGAGAGCGACCGCGCGGTTTGGAAGACAAGCGCTGCACTGAAACTCCATCGAGCGGTGGGGTGATTCCTTTACTCGCGTCGCACCGGACGCGCATCCACGTGCGCGGGTTGCACACGAGAATCGCCAAACCGCTCTACTTGTCTTCCGTGACGGGTCCATTTCCATCAGACGGGTTCAGAACGCACAGCGACCTTCGGCTCGCAGGTGCGAGCTTCGGGAAACTGTCCTCCTGACAAACGCTGGATTGAACCCAGAGAACCTTATGCAAGTGGCGCGCCCGCCGGAAGTTGAGCAAAAGGACGATGCTGCACTTGCGCGCAACTCCCGCATCGACAAGCACTACAAGTAAACGCATCCCACAAGTCGAGCGGCGGCTGCGACAGATAGGCTAGTGGTGCGAACACCACTTCGCCCACATCCGTCGAAATGCGCCCTCGACTTCACGGGCAATGCGAGCGGCGTCGGTGAGCGATGAGTTGAGCATTCGCTGGCGCATCGTTTGGCGAAGGTCGAGCAGGCGCTGGGGAGAGTGGGCGAGTTCTACGGACTTTGCCAGGTATTGACTCCACGTTGGGACCGCCAATTCCTCCAAGCGCAGTGATGACAGGAGGGACAGGCCGACGCGCGAGACCGGCGTCTGGCCGTAGCGCGAGACGAGTGCAGCGCCCAACCACATGGCGTGGCAACTGGTGGTGTGGCCGTTGAAGGGGAAGGTGTCGAGCATGATGTCGATGCGCGACATCGAGCGTAGGTAATTTGCCAGGGGCTCGGCGCCTTTGAGGACGAGGCGACTTTCAGATACGCCATGCTCGCGGAAGAAGTTTCTCCAGCGATGCTGCACGCTGGGTTGGTCTGCGCCGCGCGCCTGGACGAGGAGCGTGGAGTCTTTCACTTCCCGGAGGATGGCGCACCACCAGCCGAGCGTTTCAGGGCTGATCTTGGCGAGGTTGTTGAAGCTGCCGAAGGTAATGCGCTCGGGGTTTGTCGGGATGGTGTTGGGCGCGGCTTCCGGTGGGCGATAGCAGCAGAAGCCGCCTTTCAGTTGAGCGATTGGATCAGCGCCGGGCTCGAGCCAGTTGTCCGTGAGGTGATGGTCGATGAAGCTCAGGTGGGGCGATCCCGCGTAGCCCAGGTAGCTGATTTGCACCGGCGCGGGTTGGGCCGCGAAGGTGACGAGGCGGCTTGCGCCGGAATGGAGCGAAAGGTCGACCAGCACGTCGATCTGATCTGCGCGAATGCGATCGGCGATTGCTGCATGGGGGAGTGCGGCGGTTTCGCGCCAATGCTCGGCGAAGGTCTTAATGCTGCCCGTGACTTCATCAGGACGGGGCACGTCGCTGTAGCAGTACACTTCCACCTGCTGGCGGTCATGGTGCTCGAGCAGGGGCTCGATGAAATAGCGCACGGGGTGCTCGCGGAAATCCGCGGAGACATAGCCGATCTTGAGGCGGCGATGGGGGTCGCGCTCCATTGCGTGCCGCTTGCGCATCGGCGCCTGTGGAGCCGCGTGCTGGCGCTCCCATGCCTGGTGTTCTTTTTCGAGCTCGCGCGGATCGGTAGCGCGGTACTGCATGCTCAGGAGAAGCGCGCTGTGTGCCGCGGTGTAATCCGGCTTCAACTCCACCGCCTTGCGGAAATGCTGGATCGCGGCTTCAACATCGCCCAACTCGCGGAGGACGTTGGCGAGGTTGTTGTGGGCTTCGGCAAATGATGGTGCAAGTCGGATGGATTGACGCAGCGCTTCGATCGATGCGTCCAGTTCTCCTTGAAGATGAAGAAGAATCCCGTGATTGCTGTGGTTGATGGCATCGTGGGGCGAAAGCTCGAGCGCGCGTTGCACCACCGCTGCTGCCTCTTCGAGCTTGCGTGCGCCGATGAGCAGATCACCAAGGATCTGGAGCGCGGCTGCGGAGGAGGGATCGGCCTCCAGTGCCGCGTGTGCCGTAGCCGTCGCTTCGTCCAGTCGTCCTGCGGAACGAAGCGCCAGGGCCATGTTGCACAGCGAGCCGACGTCGCGGGGAGCGAGGGCGAGCGCGCGTTCGTGCGCGTGGATCGCACTGTCGATGTTGCCGTTCATTTGATGTGCGGATCCGAGATTGCTCCAGGTGATGAAATCCTCGGGCCGGCGGCGCGTGCCTTCCTCGAAGACGCAGATCGCGTCTGTCATCATTCCCGCAGAGAGGAGCACATGGCCAAGGGCGTTGTGGAGCGGTCGCGCGGGCTCAAGTGAAAGCACCTGGCGATAGAGATTGATCGCTATCTGTAACTGCCCCGCGCGCTGATGTTGCTCGGCCAGCGCGACCGCCTGGTCGACGGTAACCTGCGTCATTTCCTGGCGATGCTACCACACCTAAGGCACATCAAGCTGCACGCTCGTGATGGTCCAGGCGTCGCCGGATTTGATGAAGGCGATTTCCTGGACGGCAGGCTTGCCCGCGCACTGTGCTTCGATGCGGGTTTTGGGGGCGTCGCCGGTGATGGTGAGCTTGGCGCCGGAAGTCTTCAGTTCTGCGGGCAGCTCGACATCACCTTGCACGGTCGCGCCGCTGCTCAATCGCGTTTGCGCTATCGCTTCGCCGGCGAGGAGCAGTTGCCGCAGTTGCGCTTCGGTGACCGCGGAGCGGGTTTTGCGGGCGTCGGCGGCGACGAGCGTGGCCAGGATCACCAGCGTCACCGCCACGAGACCCAGCAGCGTGACGGCGATGAAAAGGGCGAAACCGCTTCGGCTGGAGGTTCTCATTTCAACAGCCCCTTTGCGACAGAAACCTGGTTCGGCAGCTCGATCTGGGCCTGCCGAACGCGCTTACTCTCGGGGATCGTGACGACGATGCCCAAGTCACGCTTTTCCAACTTCAACCGGGGCACGTCGACGACCCATTTCATGGCTGCGGTCTTCCCGCTGCGCGTCACCGTTCGCGACAAAACGCCTTCCTTATCGACGGCCCATTCCGTCGAAGCGGCATCGAATGCGGTGAGGGTGACGCCATTCTCCCGCTGCGTGATTTCTTTCGCCGTCCACGCGTCCTTGCGCAGCAGAGCCATTGCCGACTCGAGGCGTACCGTTTGGGTGTGCACCTCGGCGACGTTGTAATTCACCTTCATCGTTGAGGAGAAAAGCTTTGTAGCGGCCAGGAAGAAGAACCCGGCGATGAAGAGCGCCATCAGCAGCTCGGTCAGCATGAACGCGCGGTGATGGTGGTGGCGCCGATTCATTTCGTCCCTCCGTCAAGCTTCGCGTCGGCTCGCACCAGGCCGGTGAGCGAAGCCTTCTTGCCATTGAGCTGCACATCCACTGTCGCCCAAACGAGCTTCGCTTCGTCCTTCACCTCTTGCGCGCGGGTGACGCGGACGGTCGCGCCCGCGGGCGCTGCGGGAAGGGGGGCTGCGATTTGCAGAGCCGTGAGCGTTCGCTCCGCCAGCATTGTTGCAGCCCGCGATTCCGCCAGCCGATCAGAGGCGCGGCTGTGACGGGTCAGCGAGAGCGCGAGCATCGCCATCACCAGGGCCACCAGCGCCATGCCGACCATAATCTCCGCGACGATAAAGGCGTGTTGTCGTCTTCGCATGGTTAAAGTCCCAGCTTCACGTTTCGGCCGGTTGCGTCGATGATTTTCACGAGCGGCACGAACAGGCTCATGGCGACGAAGCCGACGATGACACCGAAGATCATGACGATCAGCGGCACCGTCGCCGCCTGAACAAACGCCGCGGTGCGTGCGAATCGGCTGCGGTAATAGCGAGCCAGGAAGCGTAGTGCGTTTACGGCATCATTCTCCTGAGTCGCGGTGCTGAGCATGCCCCACACGAGCGACGGGAGCCATGCCTGGCGTGCCGCGACATGGATTGATGCGCCGCCGGCAACACCCTCGGCCCAGCGGTAGGTGCGGTCCTTGAGCACTGCGTTCAGGCGCAGCGTCGCCCCCTGAACGATGGCCTGGTCGGCGGGCATTCCCGCTTCGAGTGCTTCGGCAACGAGTTCGAGAACGTCTGCCAACCCGCGATCCCGCTGCATCGTTCCCGCCAGCGGAAGCCACCACAGAACATGGTCCATCGCATTCCGCAGCGGGTTCTCTTTCTTGCGCTCAGGGTGAAATGTCTGCCACATCGCGCTCCCCGCGAGCCAGAGCAGCCAGGCTGCAACCAGCAGGAAGACGATGGGCGCGACGGTGTAGGCGGTCTGGTACGTGCGCACCGTGATCGGGGGCATCTGGATCCGGAAGTCGCGGAAAATTGACAGGAGCTTGGGCATGACGAAGACCGAGAGCATCCAGATCGTCAGCGCGACCATCATCAGCATGATGCCGGGATAGACGCGATAGAAGGCGATGCTCATCGATTCGGTCTGATTCCTGGCCCGCTGCTCCTCGCGGAGCATCGCCAGCGCGTGCGGCAAACGTCCGACGCGCTCAGCCGCGGCGATGAGTGCGACGGATCGATCCGGCACCTCGGGCGCCGACGTCTCCAGCGCGGCGCCCACCGGCACGCCGCCTTCCAACGTCTGGCGAAGCTGCGCCAATCGGAGCGACGACGCCCCTTTCTCGCTCTGCTGCGCGGCCCAGAGCATCTTGGGCAGCGGCAGGTTCAGTCGCACCGCCTGCTCCAGATACGTCAGGATCATGCTGGCGCGCTGCCGACGCGTGCGGCTCGACAAGCGCAGGGAAACCGGGATCAGCACCAGCACCGCCACCATTCCCACGACCGCCAGCACGGGCGCCATGCCGGCGCCCATGAACAGGGCGGCGGCGAAGATCAGCGTGCCCGCCGCCACGAGCCAGAACGCGCATTCGAGAATGAACTTGAGTCCTCGCATGGGAAAACCTTTAACCGGTCAGCACGCGAATGAGGGTCAGGAACGGCAGGAACAACCCGAGAATGACCATGAGGATCACGAGTCCGACAACCAGGATCAGCATGGGGGTGAGCACCGCGGGAATGACGGAGAGGCGGCTTTCCGCCTGCTGCTGGTACATCTCGCTGAGGGTTCCCAGCATGACGGGCAGGTCGCGGTTCTCGGTCGCAAGCGACATTGCCGCGGCGACAGTTGCCGGCAGCACGCGGGTTCGCTCGGCCTGATCGAGCTTGCGTCCGGATGCGATGGCAGCCGTTAGCTTTTCACCGTCGCGTCGGAGCACGGGTGAACCAATCGCCTCACCGGCAAGATCGATCGCGCCGGGAAGATCAAGTCCGGCGAAGACGCCGAGCCTGACCGCGTCGCACCAGCGGGCGATGAGGTTGCGTTCCATCACCGGGCCGATGAGCGGCATGGGCAGCACGAGCCGATCTACTGCCTGGCGGTCGTAACCGATCAACCGCAGGATCTGCCAGACCACCGGCCCCATGACGATCAGGATGAGCAGAATGATCGCGAGAACAGGGAAGTACTTCGAGACCGAGAGCAGCAGCGCGGTAAAGCCGGGCAATTGCACACCGAAACCCTGATACAGGTTGGCAAATTGCGGAATGATGACGATGCCCAGGAAGATCAGGATGAGCATCAGCGACGCCAGCACGACGATGGGATAGGAGAGCGCGCGCCAAAGCATTCCACGGAGGCGCGCCACGAGGTCCATATGGCGTCCGAGGTTGAGGAGCATGGCGGAGAGGTTGTTGGTGCGGACGCCCGCCGAGACGATCTTTCCGTACAGCGGCGGGAAGTTGCCGCGGTGTTTTTCGAACGCCTCACCGAGCGGCACGCCCCGCTCCAACTCCGCAACCACGAGGTGGATCGTCTGCGCGAGCCGTCCTGAGCGGGTGTCTTCTGCGATGAGCCGCAAGCCGTGCTCGATGGGAAGGCCCGCGGCCGTCAGCTGGGCGAGCTGCTGGTTGAACGCGATGAAATCATCGCCGCGAAGGGGACGAGGCCGCGCGGGCTTGTCCCCCTGATCAACCTCCACCACGCGCAGCCGAAGGTTCGTCAGCAGCCGCTGCGCCTCTGACAGGTCTGGTGCGTCGATCGTGCCGCTGATGGGATGGCCATCAAACGTCTGCGCGCGATAAGCGAAGGTTCGAATTCCGGCACTGCTTTCACTCATAAAGACTCACGCTTTGGGCCGCTCGCTGTTCATCATTGCGCACATTCATGACCGATCGCCGATCCCCAAGACACGGCGAATCTCGGCGTCATCCGTCAGGCCGTCTCTGACCAGTTGCTCCGCTACGTCTTTCATCCGCACGAAGCCGGGCTGCTTCTCGTACGCCTGGGCCAGCTCTTGCAGGTCTGCGCGGGCCAGCACCGCCTTGCGCAGCGTTTCTTCCATCTGCACATATTCCCCCAGAGCCACTCGACCGGAATATTTTTCACCAGATTTCTTGCGCACGAGACGCTGCGAGACGACGCCGAAGAGGGCGCTGGTAATCTGGTAGGGCTCTACGCCCATTTCCATCAAGCGTGCGATCGCGCCGGCGGGTGTTCCGGCATGAAGGGTGGAGATGAGCCGGTGCCCGGAAAGTGCCGCCTGCACTGCGATCGAAGCGGTGGCGGCATCGCGGATCTCGCCGAGCATGAGGACTTGCGGATCCTGGCGAAGGATTGACCGCAGCGCCCGCTCGTAGGTCAGCTCGCCGAAGGGAGAGACTTCGATTTGCGTGACGCCCGGAAGATCCCGCTCGACGGGATCCTCCAACGCGACGATGGAGAGGCCTTCGGAAGTCTGGCGAATGTGCTCGAGCAGGGCGTAGATGGTGGTGGTTTTTCCGCTGCCGGCGGGGCCGGTCAGGATCAGCATGCCGGTATCGGTCCGGGCAAAGCGTTTGAGTCCATCCGTCACGGATGGCGGAAGCTCCAGCTCATCCAGCGATCGCTTCGCCACGAGCTCGGCGGGCAGGCGCACCGCGGCTCGCAAGCCGTGCGTCGTCGGCATCACGCTCACGCGCAGGTCCATGGGCGTTTTGCTGGACTTCGTCACCACCGTCGCCCGGCCCTCCTGCGGGATATCCAGCCGGTAGGTCAGAAGTTGAGCCATCACCATCAGACGCTGCACGAGCGCTCGGCCAGCCGATGCGGGGACCTTCTGCACGGTCGAGAGCAACCCGTCGACGCGAAAGCGCGCCTCGAGCGAATCTCCCGCCGGTTCAAGGTGAACATCGGAAGCGCCGGCGACGACCGCCTGATCCAGCAGCTCATCCATCGCCGCGCGAGCGTCGAAGTCTTTGTCTTGATCAACCATGACGAAAACTCGAGCAGCGCCGGCGCATGAAAGATCGCTACCTCTTCGCCCCGAGCATCACCCCTGTGCCGGCCCTTGCTGATGACGCTTTCGCTGCCGGCGGCTCTTCTTTTGGGGCGGCCATTTCTTTACGGATTTTGTCAATGCTCATCATTACGCTCGCCGTCACGATCAGGAGGATCACAGCGGCGAAGACCGCGAGCGCCACCTTGCGCGCCTTGTTCACCATTAGCCGATGGTCGATGCGGTCAACGATCTGCGACACATTGGGATGCGCTGCCGCGTGCGGTGTGACCGCTCCGGAAATGCGCTCCGCAAGACCGGCTGGCGCTTCCGGCGCAAACTTGGTGAAGAGGTACGATCCCAGAAGCGCAGCAGGCACCGTCTGGCCGTTCTTCGCGAAGATCGTTCGCAATTGATCCACCGCGCGGCTCACGCGCTTGCGCGCGGCATCCTCCGCAGTCCCAAGGATCTGCCCAATCTCGGCGAAACTCTTTCGCTCGTAAAAGCGCAGGAGGATCGCCTGGCGATCGCTGTCACGAAGCTTCCCCATCGCGCCATCCAGCATCTCCTGCAATTCCGCCCATTGCAGGTCCGGATTTTCCATTGCGCCGTTCAGGGCCACCATCTCAGCCACCTTCTTCTCGTGATGCCGCCGGCGATGTGCCATCTTCATCGTGCTAAGTGCGGCAAATCGTGTGGTGGAGAGCAGCCAACTGCTCAGCACCGCCTCGTGTCGAAGTGTCGAAGCCTTGCGACTCAGCACGATGAAGACCGCCTGCGTGACATCCTCAGCCACCTCGGCATGGCGCACGTGGCGGAGCGCAGCGGCGTAGACGAAGTTCACGTGGCGCTTCACCAGCGCCGCGAACGCCTGATGCGAACCGGTCTCAACGTACTGCTGAAGGAGTTGTGCGTCTTCCATGCTGCCGTCGTCATCTTAACATGGACGACAACGGGGCAATTCGGACACGCATGGGCGGCAATCTGCTGCACCTAAAGGTGTAGCGTGTTCTGCTTCTGCTCGTATCCCTGCTCTAGCACTGAACTTGCATCCTGAGCATTCGTGCCATGACCGACCTATTGGCTCATCTGGAATCGCTGCTGAACCTGGTTGTTCCCGACCCGGAGGACTGCCGGCGCGACGCACAAGCGATGCGGCTGGAAGAT